>JAZKEA010000203.1:0-4170 GCA_040387315.1 Armatimonadota bacterium
TGCGCGAGGTATCCATCATCCGGACGATATGTCCGGAATCCTTTTGACTTCCTTCTGGCGCTCTCTCAATGGGAAGCCGCTCCTGCTGGAAGCTCAGATACAGGAGTACCAGGCGTACTGGGAGAAGGTAAAAAAGGACCGCCCGGAGGAACCGCCGCAGACGAAAAAGGCGCATGACTGAGCCGGTTCATCCAGAGAATTGGCAGTTTTGACCCGGCCCTTTGTCCGGGCGTAAATGCCCGGCCTGGTCGGCCTTCACATTCATGCAAGCATGAATCGGCCAGGCACCCCTCCGGGGCGCAAAGGAAAACTGGCAATTCGTTACCGGTAAGTGCTTAGTTCCGACTACGCCAATAAACTCCGTGGAAAGTTCTGTTCGCTGTTCTTGACAACCCCCGCATCAACCGTTACACTAAACAAGGTACTTGGTCCAACCAAGTACCAGATTTCTGGAAGTGATGCTCGGCAAACATGGAATCGATACAGAAAAAGCCGCTCAGCCGTGAGGTTCTGGGGAGCCTGCGACGCTACATCATCAGCCGCAAGCTTCAGCCCGGCGACCGCCTGCCCACCGAGCGGGAGCTTGCAGCGGATTTGGGCGTTAGCCGCACGACCGTGCGTGAGGCGCTGAACACGCTGGAGACCCTGGGGGCGCTCAATCGGCATCCGGGGCGTGGAGCGGTACTGCAGCCGATTGATTTCGGGCTGCTCGCCGAGGTCTCGCAGTTCCTGATGGTCCGGTCTGCCGCCGACATCGACGACCTGTTTGTCGCGCGGCGCGTTCTGGAACTGAGCCTTCTGCCCCTGGTCGCGGCGAATGCCACCGAAGAGCATTTCCATCGGATGGAGATGGCGAACCAGCTAATGGAGGCCGAGATCGAGGCGGATGGGATCGCGGTCGATGGCGATATCGCCTTTCACCGCTCCCTCCTTGCCGCCGCCAACAACAAGTTTCTTGCCCAGTTCGGCGATCTCATCCAGGAGTTTTTCCGCGACCGACGCACGCGGATGCTGGTCGATGCCGATGTCGCCCGTCATGCGGTCGCGGAGCACCGGGAGATCGTCACCCTGCTTCGCGCCAAGGATGTCGCCGCGGCCGAAGCCGTGATGACCGCACATATTGACCGCTACAAGGAACGGGGTGTCGTCCATCGACCTGCCCCACCTTCCGAAGCCACCGAAATTGTTCACCCGCACCGGATCGAACCGGCTAAGAGCGGCAGCACTGCTAATGACCGGCCCCGTAGTCGTCCGCGCCGGTCGGCCCCCACTCACGAAAGGTAGATATTCCCATGTTTCGAAGTGGAAACGAGCTTGCAAAACGCCCCCGTGGCTTCACATTGATCGAGCTCCTCGTTGTCATCGCAATTATTGCCATCCTGGCAGCGATTCTTTTCCCGGTCTTTGCTCAGGCACGAGAGAAGGCGCGGCAGACGGCCTGTCTCAGCAACTTCAAGCAGATCGGCAACGCCCTGATGATGTACACCCAGGACTATGATGAAACAATGCCGTTTCATTCCCTCGGTTCCGGTGACTGGATCGTTGCTAACTACAATGACCCCACGATTTTCGCGGGTTTCAATCCGCCCCGGTACCCGTGGATGTATTTGATACAGCCGTATCTGAAGAACACGCAGGTCTTCTCCTGCCCGAATGCCCCGGACAACACGGGTGCCGCGTCGCCCACGGCACTCAGCCGGGCATCTTACTACGGGAATGGCGTGGTCCTCGGGCGGGCTGTTGCCGAAATCCCGAATCCCGCCTCGATCATCTGGTCTCAGGAAGGGCCCGACACGACCAAAAACGCCGTGACTCGTCCAGCACGAATCGGAGAGTTCGGTACCGTCTACCGAGCCTGGCTGGCCTCCAGCTACAGCAACATCCACAGCGGAGGGGGCAACCTTCTTTACTGTGATGGGCATGCAAAATGGGCCAAGCAGTCCGCGATCCCTGCCAGCGCCTTCGGTCTGAACAGCAGGGATGCCAGCGGCAACGATTTACTCGGATACGTCAGGAACGTCACGGACGCCGCAGGAACGGGCGCAGCGCCACTCTTCTAACTATGAAGAATTTTCTGCAGATTATCGCAGCGGCTGCCTTTTTAGGCAGCGCGGCTTCTGGCTCGGGAGTCCTCGCTTCGCCTGAGGCCCCAATGGTGCAGCGAGAGCAGTCAGCCTTTCTCCAAACCGCTGACCTGTTCCCAAAAGGCGAGAACGGCTTTGCGACCTTTCGTATTCCGGGAATCGTGGTCACGGCGAAGGGTACTGTGCTTGTCTATTGCGAGGCGCGGCGCAGCGGAAACGATTGGGGAACCAATAACATCTATCTGCGACGTTCGACTGATGGCGGCAAAACCTTTGACTTGGCGCGGCAGATCGCCCATCAGGGAACGCGCATTCCGCGAAATCCGGTCGCTATCGAGAAGAAAATCGAGAGTGCGCTGGATCAGACCGTCAACAACCCGGTGATGATCGCCGACAAAAACGGTACGGTTCACTTTGTTTATTGCGTCGAGTACAGCCATGTGTTTTATGCCAGAAGCACGGATGACGGCTTGACCTGGTCCAATCCCGTGGATCTGACGGCGGTTGTCGCCGGACTGAGGTCACAATACAACTGGCGTGTGGTGGCGAGCGGGCCGGGACACGCGATTCAGCTTAACGCGGGCCGACTGCTTGTCCCGCTCTGGATCTCCACCAGCGAGGGAGCCAAAAACGGGCATGGTCCGAGCGTGGTGACCACGCTCTACAGTGACGACAGCGGGGCAAATTGGAAGGTTGGCGAGATTGCCGGAAAACCGACACCGACCGACGACTGGAAATCTGTCGGCGAACCGATTGCGGTCGAACTCTCCGGCGGGCGGGTGATGATGAATCTGCGGACATCGACAAAGCGCGACCGGCGACTGGTGACTATCAGCCCCGATGGCATCTCCCGCTGGAGCAGGCCACAGTTCGATGATGCCCTGCGGGAACCGGGCTGTATGGCAAGTCTGGTGCGCCTTTCCCTGCCGACAAGCGGAGAAAAAAGCCGCATCCTCTTCTCCAACCCCGATACGTTAAAAGCCCGCGCGGGCCAGACCGGGGCCCCCGGCACAAGCCGCGCACGGGAGAACCTGACGATAAGGCTGAGTTATGATGAGGGCAAAACGTGGCCGGTCAGCCGCGTGCTGGACGGGGGGCGCAGTGCCTACTCCGACCTTGCGGTTCTGCCAGACGGCACGGTTCTCTGCCTGTACGAGAAGCCGGGTTACTTGAGCTTGTCGCGTTTTAACCTTTCCTGGCTCTCCCAGGGCAGGGATTCCCTGGCCACGTCACAAAATGACACCAAAACAGTGAGGAAGTGAGAATTTGAAGATCAATCTGAACGGCCTTGTCGCCGCACCCCACACGCCGTTCCACGCGGATGGCAGCCTGCACCTCGGCATCATCGAAAAGCAGGTCGACACGCTGCGCACAAACGGCGTCACGGCCGCCTTTATCTGCGGAACGACGGGCGAGGGTATGTCAATGACGCTTCCCGAGCGCAGGCAGGTTGCGGAGCGCTGGGTGGAGGCAAGCCGGGGCACGGGTCTGAAAGTGATCGTGAACGCCTCCCATCTTTGCCTTGGAGACATTCAGGAGCTGGGAGCGCACGCGGACAGTATCGGGGCAGATGCGTTCGCGATCATGGCGCCCTCGTTCTTTCGCCCCGCGCGGCTGGAGGAGCTGGTCGCTTTCTGCGCCGAATCGGCGAAGGCAGCACCCGGTCTTCCCTTCTATTACTACCACATGCCCGGTATGACCGGAGTGACCTTCCCGATGGCGAATTTTCTTCCGCAGGCCGCCGAGCACATTCCGAATTTTGGGGGCATCAAGTTTACGTCCGAGGATCTAATGGACTACGGACGCACCCTGACCGCCGCAGGAGATTCTTTCGAGGTGCTCTTTGGGCGTGATGAGATTCTGCTCTCGGCTCTCGCTCTCGGAGCGAAAGGCGCGATTGGCAGCACCTACAACTTCTGTGCGCCGCTCTATCACAAAGTTATCGCCGCCTACGAGGCAGGCGATCTGCCTGCCGCACAGCTAGGGCAGGCGAAGGTGATGGAGATGGTCGCCGTCCTGAACCGCTACGGCGGCCTCGCGGCGGGAAAAGCAATGATGGCCCTGATCGGGGTTGACTGTGGCCCTG
>JAZKEA010000204.1:0-37161 GCA_040387315.1 Armatimonadota bacterium
CAGCGCTGCCGTTCAGCCGTATCTTTATATCGCCGTAGTCCGGAGCCTGGGTGAAGTACCCCACCAGATCATAGCTGCCGGCAGCCGGCGCGGAAACAGTGACGGTCAGGCGCGCGCCAGGGGCTTCCGGCTTCCACCAGAGATGCGCCTCGCCGCTCCAGGTACCGGAAAATGACTCCATCGTCTGGACCTCGAACTTCCCCTGTGTGGCCCTGGGGTTCAGAGTCCGGCTTTCACCCTCGATCATCCCGTCAATGCGCGAGACGGGAGCAGGCTCGAACGGAAGTAGATCAACGGGCAGCGGAGGGAATGGAGGGTGCGGGTGCGTCTGGTAGTAGAAGGCAACTGAAGAATAGTCTCCCGGTATATCGTTCACCGGACCATGCTCAATCGCAAACCGCAGCGACTTCTCAAAGGGAATCACGTCCTCGATGTGCCATCGATAGGTGCTGATGCGTCCCTTTTCGACGTCTTTTATCGTCACGCCGTGGTAGGGTGCGGAGTAGACGCCGGTGTCGTAGTACCAGCCGGACGAGAAATAATCCTCCGTCCCCGTTCCCAGAATGGAAGGCGATGCCTCACCATCGACCGTTACCTGCTCATCGCCCTCCAGATAGCCAAGTCCACGACCGCGCATCGGCTGCATGGAGAGCAGCGTCCCGACATACTGCCCTTTTCCGGTTGTCTCCAGGAGGATATACGGCTTACCCTGCTCGGTGGGCCGGGAGCGGCGGAACTGAGCGTGGAAGTAGAGGCTGTCTTTGGGGAGCTGTTTGTGGGTCTCGACTTCGAGGTTGTAATAGAAGGAATCGATACGCACCTTCGAACGGTTTTCAATAGTAATCCGGGCAGATTTATGGAACGGCATCGGCCAGTAGCAGTTGTAGCCGCCACTTGTCATGTTCAATGGCAACGACTGAAAATCACGCCACTCGCCGAAGCCCATCCCGAAAAAATCCGAAACCGGGCACTCTACGGATGGCATCGTTTCACCATCCCAGTAACAGCGGATGATCGCCTGCCGCTGAATGGCGACATTGTTCCGCGGCGCGATCGTGATCCACCAGCGGCGAACGATACCCGGTCCGCCTTTATAATCGACCAGGGTAAACGTCTCTCCAGGGGCAACCGGACGAAAATCCCCGGTGCCGCCTTTCGCGTCTGTGCTCGCGAAGTGCTCCAGTTTTCCCCCGCGCGGCGTCATCAGGCTTCCCAGGGTTCCGGCACCCAGTCCCGACTGCGCTTGTGAAGGCAAGGCACACACGAGAACGGCAAGAAGTGCCAGGAAGAACCAACCATATCGAATTGTCACTCTATCAACCTTACTTGCCAATGGAAAGCCGTACCGTTACCAGACCATGGGCCGCAATGGGGACTCGAAGGGTTCCGCCAACAAGCGAGGCATCGCCTTCTATCACCCGTTCCATCAAGTCCAGCCGCGCCGCCTGATTCAAACCCCGGCAAAGAGCCGGGTCAAGTTCGACCACGGCCTCGGTTTCCTGACCGTTTAACTCCGCCAGTCGCAGCACCAGTCCGCTGCCATCTTCCGCCTCTTTCAGCGCTGAAAGAACAACGTTTGTTGTCATTACACGCGCAAAGCTCTTTCGGGAGGGTGCATCTCCGTCCTGCAGATTCGCCGGAATCACCAGAAGCGGATGGTTCCAGGCCGCCCCGAGACGCGTCAGCGCTGCCGGATCGGTCGCACCGTCATGGAAGTAGAGAGAGTAGCGAATGGTGTGCTGATTCACCTCCGGTGTGGGGTCCGGATCGAAAGACGAGCGGATCATGCGAAGGCGCAGATCACTTCCCGAAAGGGAATGACCGTACTTGCAGTCCTGAAGAAGCGTAAATCCGGAGCCACCATCAGGGCCACTCTCGCCTTCCACATGCGCGTATCGAAGGCTCGGAACCTCCTCGCCGTCTGCGAGCGTTCTTTCAACGTTGCCGAACGGTGTCTCGTAAAGAGCTTTGAGGCCGTTCTTGCCCAGGCTCTGCAGCGGAAACCGAACGACGAGTCCAGGGACACCCCGGTTTGCGTCTCCGATTTCGCGCCAGTCGATGGTCGCGGTCACATCAACACGCGGCTCCAGAGCGTGGATCAGCGTGGTGACGGCGACGGTGCTCTGGGTGCCCGGCACTTCCAGAGTCTGCTGGATCCGGTAGGCGATAGATTCACCATCCACCACTCCGGAGCCCCCATTTCGATGGGCGCCCAGAATCTGAAAGGACGTCGAACGAAGCACGAGCGGTGCATCGAGTTCCTGCCCAAGCGCCCAGGCGGTCATTCCACGAGGCCGCTCGACAACATACTCCCAGGCTCCCAGTCCGGCTTTCGCCGCACTGTAGTGCGTACCGTTTCGCTTATCGATTACTTCGGTAAATCCGCATTGAAAACGATCATACTGGAGCTTCAGGTATGGCGTTTCAAAACCGCTCCCCGGTAAAACCGCAACCTGCGAGGCTTCCGCATCAGGGATACCCTCACAGATCAAGTACGTGCGGTATCCGAGGGCCGGAATATCCTGCGCCATAAACTGCACGGTCAGATTTTCATGGCCCCAGTCCGCGCCTTTTCCAAGGAATAACGTCGGATGAGAAACGCCGTCTTCGTCCCGCGCCACCAGAAGGGACGGGTTCAGGTCCGTATCATACAGAGTAACGGTCACCGGTTCGGACCGTTCCCAGGTACACGGGTTGTAGATGACAAACGGCAGAAACCGTCGTCCGCCGCCGGAGGCAACGGAATATCCGGTATTCCCCGACGCTATTCCCGCTCCGGCTACAAAGGGAGTATTGACAGCACCTTTCCTCAGCAGTTCGCGCTCGTCGTCGGCATCCGGAGTTTCCGGCAGCAGCGAAAGCGTATCGATCTGCGCTGTCAGAGCCTGTCCCGATGATCGCTTAATGGCCCCGGTAATCGCGCCGACTTCCTGAAAAAGAGCCATCGCGTGCTCGCGCGTCTCGCGAACTCCGGAGCCCGGCAAGATATCGTGGAACTGATTGAAAAGGACATTGCGCCACGCTTCGCCGAGCAGGTCCGCCGGATAGTCAACACCTGCCACCCGCTTGGCGAGAGCGGCGAGGGTCTCCGCCTCGACCAGATAGTTTTCCCCAAATCGGTTTGCCTGTTTGATAAGGCTCTGCGACGTATAACAGCCGGTGAACTCGAAGTTCAGTTCCTGGCTCAGAACGGGAAGATCAGGCGGAAGTTTTGTCGCGACCGACTCAAACCAGCGCTTTGTCGTGCTGAAAAGGACCCGTGGATAGATCGGCCAATCGTTCATCTCGGTCAGATAGTCGATTTCCGTACGGGTCGGTCCACCACCATGATTACCGATGCCGTAGATGTTAAGCCACTCGGTCAGGCCCGTGTCCTGCCAGAAAGCAATCGCAGGGAGCGCAATATTATCGCCGATATTAACATACGAGTTGTACCAGGTCGTCTCCCGGTTCACGAGAACCCGACCACCCCCGGGTCCCTCCCACCAGAAGATTTTAGGACGTGGGTTTGGCCCGACCACCGTATGATCGAAGCCTCCGCCCGTGCGGCAGGAGTAGTAAAACCGAACTCCCCCCTTGGCGAGGATATCCGGGATCGTGTTCGCGTGACCGAAAGTATCGGGTTCCCAGTCTACGGGGAGATCTTCGGCGGACAGGCCAAACTTCTCGGCGAAGTAACGGCGCGTATAAAGCAGATGGCGAGCCAGAGATTCCCCGGATGCCAGGTTTTTATCGCCCTCCACCCAGTGTGCCGCCGTAATCTCCCAGCGTCCTTCCTTCACACGCTGCTGTATTTCCGCGAAGAGTGCGGGGTGATACCGCTCCATCAGGGCGTAGACCGATGCCTGAGACTGCGAATAGGTCAGCGACGGATACTGACGCATGAGCGACAGAACAGAGGCAAAGGTATCGTGGGTCGTGGAAACGGTTTCCGGCCAGGACCACATCCAGTTCATGTCGATATGACCATGTCCGACGCAGTGGATGGCGTACTCCTTGGCGGCCAGCCCGATGGGAGCCAGCACGGTCTCCGCCGCACGGACTGCTTCTATCAGTCCCTCTGTTCCACGTGAGGTGTCAAACGTATCGAGTATCTTCTGAGCATCTTCAGCACGGGCAATCCAGTCCTCTGCGCTCGCGGGACGAAGAGCGGCAAACGAGCGCGCGAAACTTATCTGTGCATCCGCGCGGCGCAGCCAGGATGAGGTTGTTTTGCCCGGTTTTCCCTGAAGGGCGCGCAAGATTCGGGCTCTGGTATGTGGGTTCAATGACGTTTTTCCTGTGGTTCAGCACTAAACAGGCCGTCTTTAACGGTTGTTTACCGGCAGCACTTTCTCCTGCTGGCAGACTTGTTCTGCAATATGAGTCTATAACCCAGACGACACTGTGGCTGTACCGTTTCCAGGGTTTTATGCCGGGGTAACCCTTGTCTGGCGTAGGAAAAGGCGACTGGGCAGGCGAGGTAAATCCTGGCAAAGCCCGACATAAGACCTATGCCTGATTGAGCGATGTCGAGCCGTGCTCGGCGAAAGGTACCACACATTATGTTTATGCGAATCGACAAGCTGCAGATTGAGCTTCCGAAAAATGTCGAGCCGGACCCTGCTGCGGCTGCGGCGATTCAGGAACTGCTCGGAGGACGATTCGGGGAGATGTCTACCCTGAACAACTATATGTTCCAGTCGTTCAATATGCGCGGCAGAGATAAGATTCGACCCTTCTACGAGCTTGTCGCCAGTATCACCGCCGAGGAGTTCGGTCACGTCGAACTGGTTTCCGCCACCATCAACCTTCTGCTCAACAATGCCACCGATGGCAAAGAAACAAATCCCAACAAAGCGCCGCTCAGCTCCGCGCTGGAACCGGATGTCAAGAACCTGCACCAATTGCTGATCAATGGAAACAGCGCCCGCGCTGCGGATGCGATGGATATGCCCTGGACCGGCAACAACGTTTTCAACAGCGGTGATATCGTGCTGGATACACTGCATAACTTCTTTCTGGAATCGGGTGCCCGAGCCCATAAGATGCGTTGCTATGAAACAACGACCAACCCGGTAGCGCGCCGCATGATGGGCTACCTAGTGGTGCGCGGAGGGGTTCATCAGGCGGCTTACGCAAAAGCTTTAGAAGAGCTGACCGGCGTATCCGTCACGAAAATGCTCCCGATTCCCCAGATATCCAACAAGCTCTTTGACGAGACACGAGAGTTCGAGGAGATGGGGCTGCACCGAGTGCTTTACCAGTTCAGCCCGGAAGACTACAAAAACCTGGGCGCGATCTGGCATGGCGAACATTACGAGGATGGGCTGCCGCTTGAAGTCCGTGAAGGAACGCCCGAGGGCGGGCCGCTCGCGGACCTGACGGAAGCTCCCTCCAGCGGTGTTCCCGGTTTCGCCCCGGAAGAGCTTGCCGAGCTGTCCCAGCGCCTGATGAAGAACCTCTAACCCAGCTATAGGATTGGAGACTCGCCTGCCGCTCGAATCGGGCGGCACGCGAGCATTCGAGAAACCGCTTATCGGAAAATTTAGGGGCGTTCTCTGACACGTGCCGGTGCGCTTGGGCCAATGTCTTCCCATATTCCGGCTTCGTCGTGCGCAGCCCAGAGGGTCGCGTTTCGGAGGATACGCCGTATTTCTGGCATGAAGTAGACGGGGAACTCTTCATGCCCCGGTCGAAAGTAAAAGAAACGCCCACGCCCTACCGTCCAGCAAAGCCCCTGCCGAGCCGATGTCTTCGTGCTTTCGTGGAAGCCATCAAAGACCACGGACTCGGGCGCAGGAACGACAAATGGCTCCTCGTAGCGCTCTTCTTTTGGGATAGTAAACGGGCGGACACCCCGCGCGATGGGGTGTTTGGGATCGGCAACCCGAATCTGATGCCCCTTGCCGTCGTTGACATAGGCACTCCAAGCACCCGATGTACCCAGTAATGCTTTCAAGGGCTTGGCAAAATGGGAGGAGTGAAGGGCGATAAATCCCATGCCACCCTCTTTGACCCGCCGAACGATCCTATCAACCGTGGCGTCTGTCACTTCGCCGTGTTTCTGATGCCCCCACCACAGAAGAACATCGGCTTCCTCAAGGGCTTTCTGGCTCACCCCCTGATCGGGATCCCTAAGGCTTGCCGTCCTAATTTCGTACCCGCGAAGATTTGCCAGCGATCCGGCGATTGCCCCGTTGATATCATCAGGGTAGACGGATTTGGGTGCCGTGCCCTCGGACCAGACCAGCACCACGCGCTTCTTCGCCGGTCTTTTAGGCGAGGCGAGTCCCTGGGCCATGACTTCACCGGACCCGATAACCGCCAGTCCTGCGGCTGCCATCCGTACTCCTCTGTGCAAAAACTGTCTTCGTTCCATTAACACCCCCATTTATCCGGGGTACTTTCACCACGTTCGTCGATGGCTCCTGCTGAAAGTATCGCAGGAGCCATCGGATGCTGTACCCTGGAAAGGATTACGGGGCGTCTGGAAGGTCCGGCAGATTGAAGACACGAGGCGGGGGACGATACCCCTTAATCGTTATCCGAGTCAGTTTCGCTTCCGGAGAGATCAGTTCGAAGAGATACCGCACCTTTGCCTGACCACCCGGCGCAAGAAGAATATTGCCCTGCAAACGTTCCGGTTCGTCGCCCGTTGCCAGGTAAAGATTGCCCACGCGACGGGTCCCGGCTCCGTCCGCATCCGTCACGGTCAGGTCTAACGATCCTGCAGACAGAGCTTGTGTCTTTGAGGTCGGGTTTTTTACCGTCACGAAGGCCTCCAGCGTTTTACCGCTGCGTCCCCGGCGCACACCGTCGACCCGGACATCAATCTCGTCGACAGCGGCAAAGTCCGTTCTTGTCAGCGGCGTGATTCCCCCCGGCTGCTCCGGCTCTGCCGCCGCATCTTCCGCGCCTGGCACCGGCATATCCGATATGTCTGCGAGGACAGGTCGTGCATTGTTTTCCTGGATACGAAGTGATTTCAGGCGGCTCACGTTCGACGGAATATCGAATACATACCGTACTCGGGCCTGCCCCCCGGAATCCACCACGACCGTCCGCGCAAATCGCTCCGGGTGTTCGCCACTCGCCCGGTATAGATTCCCATGATCTTTGATGACAACGCCAGTTGCATCCACAAGGGTCGGATCAAAGGTGCCCACAGTAACCTGACCGTTGCGGCTGGAGATGTTCTTGAACGTGGCGAACAGTTCCAGCGTATTGCCGGTTCGGCCCGGTTTCAGTTCATCGAAACAAACATCGAAATTGTCGAGCGAGTAGAAGCGACCATCTCCGATCCGGGCATTTCCGCCGCGTCCTGCCGTCGGCGGTACCACGCCGGTATTTCCGTTACCGGGCAAAGTATTCCCGGGATTTTCGGAGCCGTCCTTGATACGGGTGCCGCTGTAGGCGAAAGTGTTTCCGTTTTTCAGTACCACCTTGCCGGAAAAACTATTGCCATCTATTGAAAACGAGGTTATCGTCACGATGCCGAATGAGGACCAGTCGGTCGCCATATTTGCGTTTGGCGTGCTTTTCCAGAGACCCCGAACTTCGCCGTTTTCCACCTGCAGATAGTAATCCTCAAGTGGAATTCCACCCTTTTTAGCGCTGGCATGGAGTGTCGCCGGGGTCCCCGCTGTAGTTACCGCTTCCTCAATGGTTAGCGTGGCACCATTATTGGTGAGCCATTTTCCCTTGAGCCCGTCTAGAGTAACTGCGGAATTTCCACCGGCAGGCACGCCAGGCGGCGGAGGCAGCGGTTGTCCCGGTGCCGGAGTCGGCGTCGGCGTCGGCGTCGGCGTCGGCGCAGGCTGACCGGGAGTTTGAGCCCCACCGGCAGGTTCGGGAGCCAGAAGTTCTTCCGTCGTAATACCCGTGTCCTTGAGGCCAGCAGCGTTCAGAGTAAAGTCTTTTGACTTACCGCCGTCGATCCACTGGTCGATCCGGCTGTCGTATACCTTGCCCGCCTTGATTGACCGGTTCCGGGTCCAGGCATAAACTTCGAGATGTTCCAGTTTCCAGTCCGCGGCGCGGGCCGAGTCCAGTGCGGTCAGGAAGCCGCGCTCGCTGGGCGCTGTCTGATCCTCCACTTTGCCCGCGAACTCGTCCAGCAGTTTGCGACGCATGGTATCGGTTTCGTCGTCGCTCTCCAGGACGGAGATCGGCAGGATCATCGCCCCACCCACTTTAGGAATACGTCCGGAGGTGAAGGTGTAGTCGATGACGGCACTCTCGCCTTTGTCGATGTCCTTAAACGGCGCGGTTCGGTATCGGCTCGTATCTCCTGGAAGCGACGAGCAAAGTGCCAGAACAAAAGGCTCATCCGAATTGCTGCCGCGGTCGCTCGCGCTCTCTCGAAGACAGTCAAGACGACCCATCTGAACGGTGTACTGGGCCCAGGCGTCGATTCCTTCACCGCCTTCTGCCACCTTCTTGATCCGGCCCACCATCAGGTATTTACCCTCATGTTCGCCGTCAACGGTGATATTGAATGTCTCGCCGACGCTGAGGCTCCGGACACGCGCCAGATCTTCCGGGAGCCAGACCTGTTTTTCGGTGCCGATAAGGTCCGCATGGCCTCCGATAAGGCTCAGGAACAGGTTGCCTACGGATTCCTTCATGTCGTTGAGAGAATTGCCGAGCGCAGCCATTGTCGCCCGGAAATTTGGGGAGTCGTTGTGCAGGGTGATCGAGGGCGGGAGGGCTGAAAAGGGACCGGCGACATAGACACGGGTGTCGCCGTCCTCGAAGTCGTCGGCGACCATCGGCATGCCCCGCGGGAGGTAGTCCAGCAGCGTGTTTATGTTCCCGGTCTTGAGGCGGATGTCGGCGTTGGTACCCGCGAATGCGGCATCGCTGGTCTTGATCTTCAGGCGCAGAAAGTACTCGTCGCCCGTTCCCGGCAGTTCTACCGGGTAGCTGCCTGCGGAGAGGAAGGTATAAGGAAACTTCGAGAAGTTTTCATACTCTCTTTCCCGCGTGTTCTGATCAACCGGGGTCTCCTTTACTTTCTTCCAGAAATCCCTGTTTTCGTCCGTTTTTCCCATCGCCAGTTCAATGCGTTTCAGCCATTGAATGGAGCACCGTGTCGCGAGACTCTTAGCGGTATCGAAAGCCTGTAATGCATTAATATCGGTTAGACCGCGCTGCTGAACTCCGATCTCACTGACCCAGGTGTTGTCAAGCGCAATTCCGGCAGGGGCAAGGTAGACGGTGTTCTCGGGAACCTTTATGCCCTTCTCCTTAAAGAAGGGCAGGTAGGGCTGAACGGAGACACCATCTTTGACTTGCTTGTAGTGCTCGACGATCGGCGTGTTCTGCAGCGGCGAAAGCGGTGAGGCCGCGATCTCCATCAAAGTTTTGACGCCAGGCATATTAAAAACGGTAGCTGCCGGGGCGATCTTACCGTGATGCTTGATTGCCTGGTGTTCGTTCTTCTCGTAGCCGCCGGTATAAAGAAGCAGGCTGGCCCGATCCGAGATCGACATCTGGAAATAGGTCGTTGAGCGGCGAGCAGGTGCGTCTATCCAGTTTGAGTGCGAATAGAAATCCTGGATCGCATGCAGGGACACGCCGACGATATTCTGTGCCGCGGAGACGTCATTGTTCTCCCGCGCCCAGACAAGCCCTGCAATGGTGCCGGAGAGGTACCTGCGCCAGGTATGTTCGACGCGGTCTCTCGCGAACAGGTCATCGAAGTGGAGTTTTTCGAGTTCCGTTCCTGTGGCGAGCGACGATTTCAGTCGGTGCAGCCCGCCTTTGGCCCACCAGAGCGGGTTGTAGAGGTAAGAGTCGATGTAATCCGCGTGCCATGCCAGAGCATTGGCGGCTTCCGCGGTAAATCCGATGGACGGGTCCATGGCGGCGGTACGCGTAATATCCTCATGGTGCCAGGGCTTTCCGTTAAGTGGGTCTTCCCCACCAAAGGCGCTGGCAGGGCGGCTCGCCGTGGCGCCCAGCAGAAGCGCCATCAGCGCGGTACTTACCGTCAGCAGACGGGTGACAGTTTTTCTTTTCGGAATTATCCGGAGGTTCATGGATTCATGCCTTATCCTTCAAGGTGATGAACCCATACTATGGAAAGGGTGTGTACAAGGTGTGAACAGAACCGTGTACATACGCGTGAACGACCGCTGGACGTGATTATTTTGTTGTGTTCTAGAGCGCGTTCCTGTCCGGCAGCTCCCGCATCTGCTTCCACTTGATCTCTGTTTCCAAGAAGGATGCCAACTCTTTCGCGATATTGAGAACCTCGCGCTCGTCGTACCCGTTATGGAGCAGCATTTCCTGACCATCGGAGTGGGAAATCCGCACAAAGTAAAGGTACTTTGAGTCCGGGTCCTTCTCCTCACTCAGGCGAATATATTCGATGCGGTTCAGGCGACAGATGCGCTGCCCCCCGCGATAGAAGCTGTTCTGAGAGCGATTGAACCGGAAAACGAGGGCTGATCGGTAGGTCTTTATGACATAGACGGGAACGGCGACGATCATCAGCAGCAGCGAGACGAGCCAGAGAAAACCGAAATGGTTCTGTGTTGGTGCGAAGACGCGCGATGGGTCCGCTACACCGGATTTCATTGCTGGCGTTTGGGACGACTGGATAACACTGAAAACGCCCAGAAACAGAACGCAGAACATAGTAAAGAAGAAAAGCAGGCAGCCATGGACCGACAGTTCCCCGTGATTTTCCAGGCGCAGCGATAGTTCGTCGGCTGAGCGAGAAACGTCGAAGGGACCGAACTGCCGGGGATTTGTCAGTTCTGAGTGTGACTGCGGCGAGGACGGTGTCTTGTCATCCGGGTGCATCTTCTCGGTTCATTTCCGTAGGCAGGCGATCTCTTCTGAGATTGTACCCGCTGCCAAATCTACCTGCTCTAGATGCCCACCTGCTGCCAGTTTCACCGGCTAGTGGGTCGATGCCTCGTCGATATGCCCGTCCCGGAGGATCACGAGAGCATCCGCATCGGCGACCATCTCGGCATCATGGGTAACCACGACAACGGTTCCGCGTGACCGCCAGCGGGCCAGTGCCTCGATCACTCGGTGCCCGTTCGCCCGGTCAAGAGCCGCGGTCGGTTCATCAGCGAAAATGACGGCGGGATCATTGACCATCGCGCGAACGACAGCCACTCGCTGCTTTTCCCCACCCGAAAGCTGAGACGGCAGCTTATGTTCCAGCCCGCGCATTCCGAGCTCTTCCAGATACGTCATCGCAAGCTCTTCTGCGGCCTTCCCAATCGAGGGCGCGGCGACAACGATGTTCTCCAGCACCGTGAGATACGGCAAAAGAAACGGCTGCTGAAAGACAAACCCGAACTTGTCCCGGCGCAGTCCTGTCACCTCGGTCTCGGGGCGCTCACGATACCTGAAATCGCCAAAGCGGGCAGTCCCCTCGGTTGGCTGCTTCAGTCCGGCGAGAATATAAAGAAGGGAAGATTTTCCGGACCCGGATGGTCCCATGATGCCATAGAAACGGCAGGGCGACAGTTCCACTGTGACATCCCGCAGCGCATAGGTCACGCGCCGCGCCCCATCCACATAGGCGAGTGATGCCCCCTCACACGCTAATGTCTCGGAGCGTAAGAGAGAGGTTGTTGTTTGATTTTTGTACATAGTATCCGCCTATCGCCTTTCGATGATACTGACCGGGTCCAGCCGCATCAATCGAACCGCGATTGTGGCTACCGCAAAGAAGGTAATAGAGAAGGGAATCGGGATCGTATATTTGTACGCAAAAAGATCGGTAGGGTCGATCAGAAGTCCACGAGGCTCGAAGACGGACTCCTTCATGTACGAGAGTGCCAGAAACGTGACGATCCCGCCGAGAATCCAGCCGACAAGCGTCATGAGCAGGGTTTCGCTGATGACTTTAGCCAGGAGTCTGCGCCGCTGGTACCCGATTGCCGATAGAACCGCAAACTCGGCGATCCGCTGAGTGAAATAGATATTCGAGAGCATCCCGCTCATCAGCGCAATCACGAAAATGACCATGCCATTGACCACGCCCATGATCAGGTACATCGACGAAAGGCTGTCGCGAAGTTCGTAAATCAGGTTCTGGCGAGAGAGCAACTGCACTTTCGAGGAGTTGAGACGGCCCCGCTCTTTGTGCAGAGTCGGCATCAGGTCATTGTTCAGCGCAAGCAGCTGACCGGGGTCTTTGGATGTAAACACCATGCTGCGCGGCGTGGTGATAAACGTCATATCGCAGAACGTCTTGCTGGTGAACGCGATCCAGATCGGTCCCTTCAAAATGCCGACCAGGCGGACAGGGACCGGAGAGCCGCTGATACCACCTTCGTCATTCGGGCCTGCAATCAAATCCCCGACCTTCACCTTTTTGTTTTTCGCAAGCGGTTCGGATATTACCGCTTCCGGCATACCGTCCGCAGGCATTCGACCGCCCGGCAAAAGTTCGGTTCCGACCCGCCGCATAAGATAGTCCCGGTTTTCATCCGTGACGCCTAGCACGACGAAAGGAAACCGCCCGAAAACCGTCTTGATGTTGGTAAAGAAAATGCTCGCTTCCATGACGCGATCCGTGCGCGGATCGGCCTTAATTATTGCAACCTGATCCGCGGGCACGCGCTGGGTGACGCGCTGCGGAATAGCATAGGTGAAGTGTTTCGTATAGCCGTAGATCGTCGTGATGGTCAGGTCGATAGAATTCACCATCGTCGCCACAGACGCGATCAAGAAGACCGATAAAACAATAACGAAACCCATCGGCAGCACTTTGCTGGGGTTGCGCTGAAAATAAGTAAACGCGGAAAGCGGATTTCGCAAAACGGGGTTCCTTGCACGGCCCTGAGGACCAGTATTTCTAACGGTGTGCAGGGCGACAAGGTTCCCGTGCTATGTTAAGAGAGCGGGACTATCGTCCACCAACGGATTCGAGCGCGTCGGTCTCCGTCGTATTGTCATTCTGATGCTCGGCATAACGCAGTCGGGCATCATCCAGCAGCGCCTCGACCTCCGCCAGTGTCGTCACCTGTACCAGCGCCTGCCGAATGCGCGGCGCGCCATGCACACCCTTAAAATAGTGTCCCAGAAGTCCGCGGAGCTCTTTGCAGCCGATAAACTCCCCCTGTACCTGAACCTGAAGGCGGGCATGGGTACGCGCCGCCTCGATACGTTCCTCGAGGGTCGGTTCTGGGGTCAGCGCTCCGGTCTCCAGGTACATGCCGATACGCGGCGCGACCGACCATAACCGCATCGCAGCCCGTTTCCTGAAGCATGCGGCGGGCATCCTGCGGGGTCTCGATATCCCCGTTGCCGATGAGCGGGACATCATCGAAGCCCCCGGCGAGAAGCGTTTCTTTGACCTGCCCGATGACGCTCCAGTCGGCCTGGCCGCTGAAACCCTGGGACGCGAACCGAGCATGGACGGTGACCGCTTTCACCCCGAGATTGGCGGCGGCTTTGGCGAAACGAATAGCCGTAACGTCGCGGCTGTCCCAGCCGCTTCGCACCTTGACCGTAACCGGGACTTCCGGAACTGCATCAACCACGGCTTTGACAACGGCTTCCGCCTGACACAGGTCTTTCAGAAGCGCCGCTCCCGCGCCGGTTTTCGCGACCTTCGGGACCCAGCAGCCCATGTTTATATCGACGCCATCGCATCCCTGCTCCACTACTACCCGAGCGGCTTCCGCCATCGTATCCGGGTCGCCGCCAAAGAGCTGGCAAAACACGGGGCGTTCTTCGTCCGTCCAGTCGAACATGCCGAAAGTCTTCTGGTTTTTATAATGGATCGCGTGTGATGAAATCAGCTCCGTCACGACTAATCCGGCCCCATGACGGCGGCAGAGAACACGGAAAGGATGAGCGGTAATGCCTGCCATAGGGGCGAGAACCACATTGGGCCAGATATCGAGATTGCCGATTTTCATAACGCCTCATTATATCGTGACCCCTAAAGTAATCCGGTAAAAACGACGATGTATACGGTAGAGAGTCACTGGCGGCACCATTCGCGATAACCAAATGCCGCCGGAAAGAATCGCTATCATGCTCAAAAAAGCGCTGCTGGCGCTGGTGTTTCTGGGTATTTCCGTTGGCCTTGCCTTCTACGTGTACCCGACCCATCCCGTCCTTGTATGGGTTCTGCTGGGACTCTGCTGGGCATGCTTTCGCCTTGGTCTTAGAGCTCAAAAACTCTTTCGCAGCCAGAGTGCGAATAATTCTTCCTCTGCTCCCCATTTGCCCCATTAGAACAAATCCGTGAAACTGATCCGCCTGGATGGTGTCCTATTAGTCAGGCATGGCGGAATCAAGGCTCTTAATTGTCACGGCGGATTTGGCGTCACAAAAACCGCTTCAGACACGTTTTATAGATTGTGGTCTGAGTTCGGAGACCGTTCTAGCGATGGAGGCTGCTTTTCTGGCGGATATTGCGGAGACCGTTAAATCCCTCACGCCAAAGAGTGGTATTCGTGTCGTAATCCGCGCAGAAGAGGACTTCTTGAATGAGACGGACTCTGTCTGCGTAATCGGTACATCGTTTCCCCATCTTCCTGCGAGTTATATCCTGGAGGCATTTGGTCGATTGTCACAAGGACGCGACTGCTTTGTCGCGGGGCCGACTGACGAGGGTGGTTTTTATCTGGCGGGCGCTTCCCGTGGCAACTCGCGCGCGCTCTTGAAGGAAATCACACGCAGTACGGCTAATGTTTTCAGGGAAACTCTGCAGCAAGCAGTCATGGGTGATACCGCCGTCTCTCTTCTACCTTCGTTACAAGAAATGGAGAGGCTGGAGCACCTGCGGCGACTCTCACGGGACTTGCGCCGGGGCGTGGTCATTGCACCACACACTCAGTATTTTTTAAGGAAAATAGGATACGAATGATTAACCGAACGCAGCGCGGCGCGGCCGCTTTCCTGGCGGGCGTCTTTGCCTCCGCTCTCATTGGCGTAACTGCCGTCTCTTCACCGAAGCCCGCCGCAGCATTCCCGAAGTTTGCGACCAAGGAAAAAAAGCCGTGCAGCTTCTGCCATATCAACCCTGCGGGCAAAGGCCCTCGGAATGTTGCTGGCATCTGGTACGACAAGCATAACTTCTCGTTCGAGGGCTACACACCTGAGAAGGCGGAAGAGCTTTATGGGACGCCGGTCGCCACACCAACTCCCACCGCAACGCCAACCGCTACACCGACGCCGAAACCAACACCTAAGCCGACACCAAAACCAAAGCCTGCTGCCAAAAAACCGGTCAAGAAACCGGTGAAAAAGGCCGTTAAGGCTCCCGCGAAGAAGTAATTCCTCGCGTTAGATGTGAGATCATGAAAAGACAACAGCTTGCGATACGACTGAGTTTGTTGATGCTTCTGGGAGCGGCGGGTTTTACCACCGGCCGCTCTCTCCCTTCGGTGGCAGCTGCCCCCGTGACTGCCGCCCCGGTTACGTCTCAAACCATTGTCGCGACTCGCTCTACCGACAAGATAAAAGATCTTGTCACCACGCTCGTGGTTAAAGACGACGAAACGAATCGTGAGGAGCTGAAAAAAATCGGAGGCGCGTTCGCGACGACCTACAGCATCAAGCGAATGAACGTCTCCTATAGGTTCCCAAACAAAGCCCGATTCGAGGGTAAAGCTGCGGGTATAACGGCTCTTCTCGTTTACAACGCTGACAGTAAAATGTTTAAGGTTCCCATCCCCTTTGTCGGGAAAAAGATTCAAAACGTTAAAGGTCAGCCTGGCCAGAAACAAAGTCTGGTAGACCTCGGGATCTTCGCAAAAGACTGGCTGACGACAGACTGGGAACCGCATTTCTTGGGCCGACAGAACGGACTGGACCAGTATAAACTGACGCAGCGGGATACGTTCAACCGGTCTCACGAAATCATTTCCGTCAACCCCAAAACATTTATCATCGAGCAGCGAAAATCATATAACGGCGACAATGTCTTCAAAAAAGAGATTCGCTTCCGCAACGCCGTTCAGGTCAAGCCTGGTATCTGGGTTCCTACGCGGATAGAGTTGTGGAACCAGTACGGCAAAATGGCGGCAGTGCAGACCCTTCAGGACACCCGCGTCAATGCCGGTGTCAGTGACGATCTATTTCAAATAAGTTGACGCACGCTTTATCCCCTTCAGAAGCCGCCCCGCTGCGCTGCAGTTGGGCGGCTTTCGCACTGATATCGGTTCTGACTCTCCTGCGGCTCTGGTTCAGCACGACACTCGACCTGTTTCAGGATGAGGCTCATTACTGGCAGTGGAGCCGACACCTCGACCTCTCTTATTTCGATCAGGGGCCGGGGATCGCGCTGTGTGTGCGTCTGGGCACCCTGCTATTTGGGGACACGCCGCTGGGTGTTCGCTGCGTCAACGTGCTTTTGAATGCAGGGACCGGTTGGCTCGCGTACAAAACGGCGTCTCGCTGGAGCGGGCCGGTTGTCGGATTCTGGACCCTCGTTCTTCTTTCGTTCTCCCCACTGCTTGCGGCAGGTGGTGTGCTCGCGACCTACGACTCCGTCCAGGTATTTTTCTGGGTGACCTCTCTTTACGCCCTGACGGTCACGGTGCAAACAGAGAGCGTCCGGGGTTGGTACGCAGTTGGTGTTCTGGTCGGGTTGGGATGCCTCTGCAAAGTCACGATGCTTCTGTTCGCGCCCTGTGTCCTGATTTTTCTCCTGATTTCCCCACGCTTCCGGCACTGGCTGAGCACTCCCCACCCTTATCTTGCCTTCGGAACGGCGTTGCTCCTGTTTTCGCCGGTCATTCTCTGGAACGCTGACCACGACTGGGTAAACCTTCGCCACGCCGCGGCACTTACTAACCGCTCGCGAAATGCCCCTCCTTTCCGCTGGTTCGGTGAGTTTTTGGGCGGCCAGATGCTTGTTCTGGGGCCTTTTCTGTTTATCGCCGAGCTTTTCATCCTGGGGAAGATTGCCCGCTCCGGCAACAGGATGACGGACGCGAATCGGTTCTATACAGCATTCGGGGCACCTATTCTTGTGCTTTGCCTGCTGATGTCGCTGCGGTCGAAACTGGAGATCAACTGGCCGGTACCGACCCATATCGCGGGGGTGATGGCGGTCGCAGCCGCGATGACGACACTTCCCCTGATACGATGGCGAGCGATTATGGCGATGTTTCTTATTCCCGCTCTGCTGATGTCGCTGGTTATTTTTGTGCCCGATGTGCTGCCGAGAATGGGACTGCGTGTACGCACTACTTTTGCACAAAAGCCCCTGGAACCATACGGGTGGCACGAGATCGCAGGGCGCGTTCAAGAGGAGCGAGAACGGCTCCTCGGCGAGGGGAAACCGGTGTTCATGGCGGGGACGAACTACCGGGTAAACAGCATTCTCGGATTCTATTTGCCCGATCATCCGACGATGGTCCCGCTTTATCTGGGAACCCGCAGAGATCAGTTTCTTTTCTGGAGCCGACCGGAGGATTACATCGGGGAGAATGCGATACTCGTCCTCAGCGAGAAGGACGAAGAGGCGGCAGCTCTGGCACGGCAGATCTTCAGCAAGGTAGAAGAGATGCCTGCCGCGTCGGTGACACGCCAGGGTTTTTCAGGACTGGTGAAAGACTGGCGTATCTATCGCTGCCTGAACTTCAAAGGATACGACATCGACCGGTTTGCCGAGGGTTACTGAGCCAGCTTTTCGTAGAGCAAACGCAGACCGGTGATAGTAAGATCAGGATCAACGGAGTCTATCACTGCGGAGTGCCGAGCGACCACCGCACTGAGCCCGCCTGTCGCTACAACGCGGGCTTGGGGTTCGTTTATCTCGGATCGAAGCCGTGCAACCATCCCCTCGCACTGCGCCGCCGCCCCGAGCAGAATGCCAGAGCGCAGGGCATCGACGGTCTTTTGGCCCAGAGCGTGAACGGGCTCCGGAGAGAAAAGGTCTACCCTGGGTAACTGGGCCGTTTTTTCCGCAAGGGCATCACGACCAAGTCCGATTCCCGGCAGGATCGCCCCGCCGACAAATGCTCCTGAGGCATCGACGACGTCAAATGTCGTTGCCGTTCCGTAATCAGCGACAATAAAGGGTCCACCCCCCAGAGTTTCCCGCGCCGCATAGGCATTGACCAGACGATCTGCCCCAAGAGTGTGCGGCGGGTCATACTGTACCTTCATCCCGATTTCCGTTGATCCAGTGATAAAAATTGGCGGCGGTATATCGGGCAGGCAGCGCGTACACATCTCGCGGATCGCATCGCTGAGAATAGGTACGACAGAGGAAACAATGATACCGGAGGCGTCCCGCAGAAGATTGCCACGCCCCTGTGAGTCCAGCGCCCCGGCAAATGTGCCGGCGATCTCATCTCCTGTACGCGTTCTGTCGGACCTCAGCCGAATGCTGGCAATCGTCACCGTGCCATCCATGAGGACGAAGCGCATGTTTGAGTTACCGATGTTAATCGCTAGAAGCATGGCATTGTTCCCTTAAAGGCCCAGGTGGGAACGGATGGCATCGGCAACGGAAGCGACCAGCAGATCCACTTCTCCAGCTTCCGGACCTTCCGCCATCACACGTATCATCTTCTCGGTCCCGGACGGGCGGACAAATATCCTTCCTTTGCCCTTTAGCTGAGCTTCGGCTTCCTTCAGAGCGCTGGCGACAGCCGGAATCTCGTTCCATCCCTCTTTCTGACGCACACGAATATTGACCAGCTTTTGGGGAAGCTCCGTCATCTCATCGGCCCAGGAGCCGAGAGAGCGACCCGTTTCTCGGCAGACCCTCAGGATTTGAAGGCCGGTCAAGAGGCCGTCACCTGTGGTGGAAAGGTGCGGAAGCAGGATATGACCGGATTTCTCTCCCCCTATCACCGCACCGTGCGCTGCCATCTGCTCGGTAACGTAGCGATCCCCAACGGGCGCTCGGACAAGGGTAATATCATGTTTCGTGAGCGCCTGTTCCAGACCGAGATTGCTCATGACGGTGCCGACCACGACTCTGTTCGTCAGCCGTCCCTGAGACGCCAGGTAGATCCCGAGGGTGCAGAGTATGCGGTCCCCGTCGAAGATACGCCCCTGCTCGTCCGCGAGTATGACACGGTCCGCATCTCCGTCAAATGCCATACCAAAATCTGCGCCCTCCGCGATGACTCGTGCCGCCATTGCCTCGGGATGCGTTGAGCCGCAGTTTTCGTTGATGTTGATTCCATCCGGCGTTGATGCTATAGCAACAACGGCAGCCCCAAGGCTTTCGAGAACCCCGGCTGCGACCGAAGAGGCAGATCCATTGGCGCAGTCGATCACGATCTTCAGGCCGTCGAGTCGAATGGGAGTCAGCAGGACGGTCAGAAACTGGGCATACGCAGCGACGGGTTCGGTCGTCCGCGTAATGCGCCCGACAGCGGCGCCGCTCGGTCGAGGCTGTGATTCCCAGCTGTCCATAGCGGCTTCTATCTGGGCTTCTACGGCATCTCCCAGTTTCTTACCGTTCGGACCGAAGAACTTGATACCGTTATCCTGAACGGGATTATGCGATGCGGAGATGACGACTCCCGCCGCGGCATCGAGGGTCTGTGTCACATAGGCAACGCCGGGGGTCGGAATCACGCCGATGTCGATCACGGAGATTCCCTGGGAACAAATGCCCGCCATCAGCGCGGCGCCGAGCAGGTCACCCGACAGCCGTGGGTCACGCCCGACGATGATTGTCGGGGCGGCAGAGGTGTTCTGACGTAGTACGGATGCGGCGGAGGCTCCCAGTGCCATCACCTGCTGCGGCGAAAGCTCCGTATTCGCCACACCACGGACACCGTCCGTGCCGAAATAATGTCGTACTGGCGGCGCAGTAAAAGCATCACTGCTCTCATTGGCTGGCCGGTTAAGGAGATCCATGGAGTTATTATTGGAGCGAGTCAACGATAGTCCTTTGTCGTGTCATAGTAATCTGATGAGCAGGTTCAGGGAGTGCTGGCTGCCGGAGACGTGCTCGCAGAGGGAGTAGTGGGAGTAGGCGAGGGAAGTGCAGGTGTCGCCGAAGGAGCAGGACTCGCTGTGGCAACAGGACGAACATTCAGGCGCAGACGAACCGCGGCGTCACCGCCAACGACGCGAAGACCTGACGGCGGCTGAATAATCACCGTTTTATTCGTTCCTGCTTTCAGACCATCCACATCAACCGGCACTCTCAGCGACGAGCGTGACGCAAGAAGCTCCTGCGATCCGGACACCGTTACAACATTGGGGAAAAAATCATAGCCACTGATCTCGTATCCGGGAGCCGGGTTACCGATCAGCTCGATAGAAAGCAGAACGGTCTTGGTGGATGGCGTTTTCTTCAGCCCGAGACTCGCCCGGACCTGCTTGGGGACGATCTGCACATTTTCGACGGGCTCTTGTTTGACATCCTGGGCTACCAACTCTACATCCTGGCTGATAGCGCCGGGCGCGCCGCTGGTGTCCAGGTTCGCCACCACACGCTGCACCCGTATGACGTCTGAATACAAACCGACCACCTGAACCGTCGCCGGAGCACTTCGGGCGTCGCTATACGCATAACCGGCCGGCGGATTATCATTATAGAGAACGTCCACCGTAAATTTGACACTCTTCTTTTGCTCCAGGGTGACCAGCGCCACCGGAGGACCAATGATCTCCAGCGTATCCGAAAAGCCGTTGGGATATAGGTACTTCACGGGATACCGGTCCGAACCGACTTTGCCGGACGAAAGATTTAAGATCGCCTTGGGTTCAAGACTGCGAAAAGCCTCCACAGCCTGCGCGGTTCCGCTTACCGATACGGCGCTTCCCTGCGGCGCGGACTTCAATATAAGATTATCAGGCAGACCTTCGACGGCTGGCTGAACGAAAATATCCGTTCTCACATCGGGATTGTTCTTTTGTCCACTCGCGATCCAGTACAACAGGATAGAGACCAGCAGCGAGATAAACTTGTAGCCAAAATTGCGGCGCAGAGTGTTCATTCGTTGCCCTCCCGCTCGTCTACGGTTTTTGCCGCCGGTGTTTTAGCGACGGACGCAGTACTTGAGGGCATACGCTGACGAACAAAGGAGAAGGCGGCCACCGCGTTGGAGCGTCCGGAAGAACGAGCGGGCTTTGTCGTCTTCTGACCGAATGCTTCCAGAAGCTTGGTACGCAAAGTGTCGTTCTTGAGGCCGCGAATCAGCTTCCCCCGAATCGCCAGGGAAACGGTCCCTGTTTCCTCGGAAACGATTACGACCACAGCGTCACTGTTCTCCGAAGCGCCAATCGCCGCGCGGTGGCGCATGTGGACATTACTGGCAATATTGGGTGAATCTGAGAGTGGAAGCGTGCAGCCCGCCGCCAGAACGCGGTTGCCCCGAATAATGACAGCACCATCATGCAGCGGTGTGCCGACATAGAAGATAGTGGTCAGGAGTCCGGCAGTTATGGATGCATCCAGTATAGTTCCGGTGGTGGCGATATCGTCCAATCCGGTCTCACGCTCCATGACGATGAGAGCGCCGGTTTTGCGCGGCGACAGCAGCATGGCAGCCCGCACGACCTCCTCGATGGTCTCTACCATGTTTTCCCGGTGAACCACATGAATCGAGGCTCCCCAGAAATCGATCCGGCCCAAGCGCTCGAGAAACTCCCGCAGTTCCGGGTAGAAGAGAATGGCAATCGCAACGGGGCCAAGAGGGGTGACCTGGCGCAGAAGCCAGTTGAGCGTGACCAGACCCAGATATTGCGACGCGAGCACAAGGAGAAAGAAAACGCCAAGGCCAATGAGAATCTGCCAGGCGCGACGGCCTTTTGCGAGCAAAATAAGGCGGTACAGTACGTAGGCAACCAGAGAGACGTCGAGAACCGCGCGAAGGAGTTGGCCGAAATCCAGGAGTTTAAGCGTTGCAATCAACTGAGACACGGTGTCGGCTCACTTTTGCCGCGCCGGGGAGTTAGCAGCGAGGGTGTTATGCAGCGGCAGCGACACTAGTATAGCATCTCCTACCGGGGGGGACAAACAAAAACCGGGGTACGTTTGCTGCACCCCGGCTTTCACTGCATCGCCTTTATGCGGCGGAACGTAGGCGCCCGCTCTCGGCGAGTGCGTTTTCCAGTTCGTTATCTGTCGGTTCGACGAGCACCAATCCCCTACCAAAATCGACAACCGGGATCTTCTCGCCTTTGCCTTCGCCACGCAGGGCGGCAGCCGTTCGGGCTATGGCGGGATCCAGATCGATGTTATAAAAGTTGTACTCCACTCCCAGATTCTCCAGCACGGCGCGGGCTCGTGTGGTATCGGGACAGGTGGCATTGCCGTACACGACGACGGCATGACGGGCCTCGCCTTCGACAAGTTCGTGGCCGATGGGAAGACTATCATTGTTCTGCGAGGACAGAGTCATAAACTTTTCTCCAATTGTAGCGATCAACCTCTACTTACCCGCCGGAACACGAATTCAAGCCCCTGCTCTGCTATCCTCTCGGAGCCAGCGGGCGGCGTCTCGCGCGTGATACGTCAGGATGATGTCCGCTCCGGCGCGCTTAATCCCGGTCAAGAGCTCTAAAACAGAACGGCGCTCGTCCAGCCAGCCATTCTGCGCCGCCGCTTTCAGCATTGCGTACTCGCCCGACACATTGTATGCAGCGACCGGCAGTTCAGTGAACGCTTCGCGAACGTCGCGAACGATATCAAGATACGGAAGGGCGGGTTTAACCATAATCATGTCTGCCCCCTCCTCAACATCCAGGCGCACTTCCCGAAGAGCTTCACGACGGTTGCCGGGGTCCATCTGGTAGGATCGGCGGTCGCCGAAGGCAGGCGTGCTCCCCGCCGCATCACGGAACGGACCGTAAAAGGCGGAAGCATATTTGGCCGCATAACTCATCAAAACGGTATCTGTGAACCCAGCGGCATCCAGACCCGCCCGGATCGCGCCAACGCGACCGTCCATCATATCGGAAGGGGCGACGATATCCGCTCCCGCTTCGGCGTGACTGACCGAGGTTCGTGCGAGAAGGTCCAGAGTTTCGTCGTTCTCGACCCGGCTCCCATGGATGATGCCGCAGTGTCCATGGTCCGTGTATTCGCACAGACACACATCGGTTACAACGAGAAGATCGGGAATCTCCCGCTTGATCGCGCGCACCGCCTGCTGAACGATTCCCTGTTCCGCATATGCTTCTGAACCAACCGCATCCTTGCTGTCCGGAATGCCAAAAAGAAGCACTGCGGGGATACCCTCTTTATAGGCAGCCTCGCATGTCCGAAGAAGCGTATCAATTGAGAGATGACTGACGCCCGGCATGGACGAAATCGGCGTATCGACTCCGGCCCCATGCGTGACGAAAAGCGGGTAGATAAAATCCGAGGCGTCCAGCGTAGTTTCACGGACCATACGCCGGAGCGCAGTGGTACCACGCAGCCGGCGCGGACGGTGCAGTAAGGTGGGGCGATGCGTTGTCATAGCATTGATATTGTATCGCCCAGATGACTTTTACCCTGAGGGATTGTCTTCTGCGACAACTTGATGTACAGTTGATTTCCAATGCGATTTCTAAGCAAAGTTATCCATTTTTTGACCGATAATTCAGCGGCTCGAGGCGAAATGGCGGAGGTCGAATCAATCCTCAAAGAGGTATTGGCCACCTATGGGCCGGAAGAGTCTTTCAAGGACGCCGTACGTCGGGTAATGGAAAGCCGAAGTCCCGGCAGCAGCTTTCACCGCCTGCCCTACTTTATGAATTATATTTCCCGCTACCGAAAACGGCAGGATCCGAATCCGTTCGTAACAGCGAGATATTTCCTGGAAGACCTTCCTTCCATCTACGGTCTTCCGCGAGACTGACGCCCCGCCTTGTTTTGGGCGAAAACGATACAATACGGACACCAATGTCCGGTCAAACATCCCGCCCAAATCTAACGTTCGACTCTTTTGTTCTTGCAGCAGTCGCTTCCGAACTGCGCAGGCTGACAGTTGGCGCTTACGTCCAGAAAGTGCAGCAGCCATCGCCGACAGACGTTATTCTCAGTCTGTACGGTCGAGCGGGCGCACAGCGTTTGCTGCTCTCCGCCGATCCGCGTACCTTCCGCATTCATTTGACACAGGTCCGGCGCGAGAACCCGATCACACCGCCTGGTTTCTGCCAGGTCTGCCGCAAGTATCTTGAGGGAACGACGCTCGCATCCATCGAGATGCCCCGGTTCGACCGCCTCCTGAACCTCGTCTTCCAGGCGCCGGATGGAGAACGGATGTCGCTTGCTGTGGAGCTTTTGGGGCGCAATACGAATGTCATTCTCCACAGCGGATCAGGCATCGTACGGGGCGCACTTCGCCCCGCTCCGGCAGGAACGGAGCGTCCTCTTCGTCCCGGCGTCACTTACACCCTTCCTCCCGGCAGCAGGAACAACGTGGACAGCCTTACCGTCGTGTCCCCCACGGACCCTATCTTTGACGATTGCCCCTCTGACCCCAACGAGGCCGCTAAGTGGCTAACCACGACCTTTACAGGCATAAATCGGTTTGCCGCCGAGGAGATAATGGTTCGCGCGGACGGCGACAGTTCTGCCGTTCCCGCTGCCTTCGTTGCTCTGATGGAGGATGTTCGCGCGGAAAACTTTGTCCCTGTCTCCGTCGCCACCGACGACGGATCTGCCACGGCGGGCGTGTGGGCGTTCCCGCCAGTCTCCATACCGCCCGGTCTTCGGTTCGAGCGCGAAAGTATGTCTGTTGCCCTGGATACTTTCTATGCGACGCTGCTTGAGCTTACCAGCGAGGAGAACGAGCGCACGGTACTGACCAAAAGCCTGGATCGCGAAATAAGCTTCCGCCGGAAGGAACTCGCCTCCGCTCAGGCTACCCTCGCCGAGGCGGAGCGTGCCGATGAGTACGAGCAGAACGGCAATAACCTTCTCGCACACCTCCAAATGATCCGAAAAGGTCAGGAAAATATCAGACTTCCCAACCTCTTCTCCGATGACGGCGGCACCGTAGCGATTGACCTGGACCCCACGATGACGCCTCATGAGAATGCGGAGAGGTGGTTCACACGCGCCCGCAAGGCCCGCGACGCAGCCGACTACGCCGCTGACCGGGCAGAGGGCGTCGCGGAAGAATTGGCCGAACTGGAGGAACTTCAGGCAACCCTGGGCCACGCCGATGACAGCGACGCTGTCGACGCCGTCCGCGCCGCACTTACCCGGATCGTTGGGGAGGCTCGAGCAGCGGGGGCATCGTCAAAGCCGAAAGAGGCCAAAGCAAAACCGAAAGAGAAGCCGTACGGCGGGCATCGTATCCGTACGTTTACGGTCGACGGCTACGATCTGTTAATCGGGGAGTCCGCCGACGCCAACGACTACCTCACCACGCGCGTCGCCGGACCATCAGACCTCTGGATGCATGTCCGGGCCGCGCCCGGTGCGCACGGAATACTTCGTACCAACGGAAAGCCGGAGCGCATGCCGGAATCCGTGATTCGAAAGGCGGCAAGCATCGTCGCCGCCCGCTCCAGCAGTTCTGTGAAACATGCCAGCGTGGTCGCTGTCGATATCGTCGAGAAGCGTCACGTTCGAAAACCTCGGGGCGCGAAGGCGGGGCAGGTACAATACAGCCGCGAGCGTGTCCTGGATGTCGAACCGAGCCAGGCATAGCCACAGTCACAAACGAGAGGGCCGCGGCAGAAACTGCCGCGGCCTTCGTTCTATACTCTCACTGACGTACTGATTCGGCTCAATCCTCAGTGATGGTGAGATGATACCTTGCCAAGGTGGGCGTATCCCTCGGGAAGTTGCCATTCCAGGATGACATCACGGACACCGGGACGCTGGCGCAAAACCCGTTGCACCTTGACGACCTCTTCGGAAAACTCCGTCTCATGGCCCCGGATGGGGCGAACGCGACCATTCAGGTGAACAATTCCATGGGTGCTTGCCACAATCGTTTCGCTGATATCAATGCAGAAACGAGATAGTTCTCGACGGACCGTCCGCACAAGCTCGGCGTCCGTGATACCAGCGGTATGTCCAATACTCATTGCCGTAGATGCCTCCTTCTTTGGAGCGTGACGTTAGGGCAGAGAGACGCATAGCCTGGAACAGCCTGTTGCAGGCTCTGTATAGTGACGCAGGATTATAGCACAATGTTTACTGCCCCGACAGTGATTTTCGCCACTGCGGGTCCGGCTCATTTTTACGGGGTGCGGGAGGGCGCTGTGGGCTCTTCGGCACCGACCCCGAGACGGTGAACCGCCAGCAGATCCTCAAGCGAATGGAGCTTTCGTATCAGGTTGTTGATGTGCTCGACAGACGCGGACTCGAAGTCGATGCGCAGGATCGCGATTCCCTTCATTTTATCCGAGCGGGTATTGATGCCCAGAATGAAGGTGCGGTTCTCCGAAAAGATCTCGGTGACATCGCGCAGCAGACCCACACGGTCGACGGTCTCGATAACCACACCGGTTTCGAAGCGTGCCCCGTCAGCGGCCTCCCAATCGACATCAACGAGACGCTCGACCTCGCGAAGACGCCAGTTCGCGACATTTGCGCAGCCTTCGCGGTGGAGCACCATCCCTTTGCCGCGGGAGACATAACCCACCACCATATCTCCAGGCAGCGGCAGACAGCACTTGGCCCGCGAGATCGCGACGCCGTCCACACCACCCGGCGCGATGGACAGCTTGCCCTGACCGGACGGCTTTCGTCCAATCTTGATGCCGCCCTCGTCCAGCTCGCTGATGGTTGTCTCTTTTTCCGCTTCGGTCTCGTTGCGGAGTTTGGTGATCACGACCCCAAGCGGGGTATCACCGAATCCAATGGCGGCGAAAAGGTCCTCGACGGCCTCTTTGTTGAGACTCTGCGCGATAGGAAGGAGACGCTTCGTGTCCTTTAGGATCTCCGTTGGGAGGTTTTGCTTGCCCAATTCCTCCTGAAGCAGGTCACGCCCGCGAATCACGTTTTCGGCATAGCGAAGCTTACGGAAGTACCCCTTGATCTTGGACTTCGCATGGCTTGTCTTCGCCAGAGCCAGCCAGTCCAGAGACGGGTTGGCATTGGGGCGGGTGACAATCGAACAGATATCCCCGTTCTGGAACTTGTAGGTCAGGGGAACAATGCGCCCGTTGACCTTCGCAGCGACACAGTGCTCCCCTACATTTGAGTGAATCCGAAAGGCGAAGTCGACAGGTCCCGCGCCAAGGGGCAGATCGACAACATCTCCTTTGGGCGTGAAGATGAACACCTGATCCGTGAACAGGTCCGAGACGACGGAACGCAGAAAATCGCCCGACCCTTTCGCATCGTGCTGCCAGTCGAAAAGCTGCTGGCGCAGGAAGGACATCTTACGGTCGAAGTCATCCTTTCCCGCGACCGCCGCCTCGCCCTGCTCCTTGTACGCCCAGTGGGCCGCGACACCAAATTCAGAGATGCGGTGCATCTCCCAGGTACGAATCTGTATCTCCAGCGGCTCGCCGCGCGGGCCGTAGACCTTGGTATGGAGAGACTGGTACAGGTTCGCCTTACGTTTGGCGATGTAGTCGTCGAACTTACCGGGAATCGGCAAATACAGCTCGTGGACAATACCCAGTGCAGCGTAACAATCCGGAATAGAGCTGGTGATTACCCGGAGCGCAATCAGGTCGTAAATATCGTTGAAGTCGATCTCCTGCTTGCGCATCTTGTTATAGATGCTCCACAGGTGCTTGGGTCGACCCTGGATTTCGGCTTCCATTCCCGCATTCTCAAATGCCTCGCGGAGCCGAAAGATCGCGTCTTTGATGTCCTTCTCGCGCTCGCGGCGCGTCCGGGCGATCTTTTCCGTGACATCCAGATACTCGGTCGGGTAGAGGTGCTTGAAGGCCAGATCCTCGAGCTGCCACTTCACCTGCCAGATTCCAAGGCGGTGGGCAAGCGGGGCGAAGATCTGCATCGTCTCCTCGGCTACTTTTTTCCGCCGGTCTTCCGCCAGCCCCTGCAGGGTTCGCATGTTATGGAGGCGATCCCCGAGTTTGATGACCATAACACGAAAATCGCGCGCCATGGCGAGAAGGATTTTGCGAAGGTTCTCGGCGGACGAGCGGGCTTCCATCCGCTTTTTGCGGCGCGGGTCCGGCTTGGCGGAAGCCTCCTCGCCCTTACCGGAGGCTAAAGCGGCAGCGGCGGCAGCAGCCGCTTCGGGATCACGCCGCTCGAAATCCGCGAGCTTTAGCTTGGTGACGCCATCGACCAGACTGGCTATTTCGTCGTCAAATTCTCCGGCAAGCTCTTCCTGAGAGACGCCGCAGTCCTCTATCACATCGTGCAGAAAGCCTGCGGCAAGCGAGGCATCATCCATCTCAAGGCCGGCGAGAATGTCGACGACCTCGACAGGATGCTTTATGTAAGGCTCACCGGTCTTTCGGAACTGGCCGGAATGCTTTTCGGTGGCGTAGTCATGGGCATGACGCAGCAGAGCGACATCCGTGTTCGGATTGTAGCGCCGAACCTTAGCTAAAATTGATTCAATGTTTGCCGCCATAGGGGATACCGATACCCGTTATTATGCGGCGGCTATGATTGGATGTCAATCATCGCAGAGGGCTATTCACTGGGCAGAACCGTGAAATCCGTGCGCTTTCGTTTCAGCAAAACCGTATCGTGCCGCTCGGCCTCCAGCGGTTCCGGATAGTCCGTTGTGTAGTGAAGCCCACGGCTCTCTTTTCGCTGCTGCGCGGACCGAATGATGAGTTGCGCGGTCAAGTAAAGATTCCGAAGTTCCAGCAGATCCTCGGTCGGACGGCAGGTAGCGTAAAGTGTATCTACCTCGTCTGCGATAACGGACAGCGCCATCTCCGCCTGCGCCAGTCGCTCGTCGCTGCGAACGATCCCCACAAATCGGGTCATCGCATTCTGCAGACGCACCTTGATCTTGTCCGTCTCGGCGATCCGCACACGCCCATGGTACGGTCGAAAGGCCGGGACCCCTGCACAGTTCGTTTCCCGCGTTGCCGCATCTCCGTCGCGCCGGAAGAATTCAGCGGCGCGATGCGAAAAGACGAGCCCCTCGAGAAGTGAATTAGACGCCAGTCGGTTGGCACCATGAACGCCGGTCGAGGCGACTTCTCCAGAGGCAAACAACCGGGGAAGACTCGTTCGCCCATCCAGGTCCGTCACCACGCCCCCGCAGGAATAGTGAGCGGCGGGGACGACTGGAATCCACTCATGGGTCATGTCGATACCGTAGGAGAGACAGCGGGCATAAATATTCGGAAAGCGATGCTTGATCTCAGCCGGTTCGACATGCGTGATATCCAGATACATGCAGTCCGCGTTCTGTTTTTTAGTCTCCGCATCGATGGCCCGGGCGACGATGTCACGCGGGGCGAGATTGCCGCGCTCATCGTAATCCTCCATAAATGCCCGCCCTGCTTTATCGCGCAGGATCCCTCCCTCGCCCCGCACCGCTTCGCTGATCAGGAAGGAGCGAGCGCCGGGGTGAAACAGAGTCGTCGGATGGAACTGGATAAACTCCATGTTGGCGACAGTCGCACCGGCACGGAAGGCCATCGCGATACCGTCTCCGGTCGCGATCAACGGGTTCGTCGTGTGGGTGTATACGTTGCCGCAGCCCCCGGTCGCGAGCAGAACCGCGCGGCGGGCGACGAAGGTGTCGATGACTTCCTCGGTGATATCGAGAACGTAGACACCGCAGATGGTCTCGTCATCCTCGGGCGATTTGGCGAAGTCTATGCCGATATGGTCCTCAAAGACAGAGATTTCGGGGTGCTCGCTGATCTGCTTCAGCAGAGCCCGCTCTACTTCGCGCCCCGTGAGGTCCGCGTTATAGGCGATTCGTCGGCGGGAGTGCCCGCCTTCGCGCGTCAGCGCTATCTGCGGCTTCCCGTCTGGCCCCGCCTCCGTATCGAACTTCGTCCCGAAATCGATAAGGTCGTGTATGCGGTCGGGCCCTTCATGGACAAGGACATCGACCGCGTCCTCGTGACACAGGCCCGCACCTGCTATCAATGTGTCCTGTTTGTGCAGCTCGAAGGAATCATCCGGGGCCATGACCCCGGCAATTCCGCCCTGCGCCCAGTTGGTGTTGCTTTCCGCACGGTCCTTCTTGGTGACCACTGCGACCGTCCCGAGGTCAGCGACTTCGAGGGCAAACGTCAGCCCTGCGATACCGGAGCCCAGGACGACAAAATCGTAAATCTTATCATCCGCCATAATTGAAGCTATTGTACCCTGCTCGGGTTTGACGTCATACACCGACAGAGCATAGAATTGCTTGGCGGGCATCCCAAAGACCGCTGCTCCTTCGTGTGTAGTCACAGAGCCGCCTGCACAATTCTTGGCGCTGATCCGGATTTGGAAAACCCAAAAATGCTCGACACCTCTTCAACCGCTCCCGTGCGCATCGGCATCATTGGACTGGGCAGCGCGGGAATGCTACATGCACAGGCCCTTTCCGATGGTCTGGTTCCGGGTGCTATACTTTCCGCTGTTGTTTCCCGATCGGGGAGTTTTCCGGAGCCGACAGCGCCTTTCTCCAGCGAGATTGCGCACTTTGAAACGCTGGAGGCTCTTCTCGAAGCGTCCGTCTGTGATGCCGTCATTGTGGCTACGCCCCACCTAATGCATCCCGCACAAACAATCGCCGCTTTTGCTGCCGGCTGCCATGTACTCTGCGAGAAACCAGCAAGCATCCGGCTGAGCGACGCCCGGGAGATGGCAGCCTCCGCACTACAGCATGATTGCCACTATTCCTTGAACTACAATCGGCGGGTGGTTCCCCTCTACCGACGTCTGCGGGAGTTAGTCCATACCGGCAAAATCGGAGAAATGCGACGTGTTCACTGGACCAGCACTTCCTGGCTTCGGGTTCAATCGTACTTTGACACGAGTCCCTGGCGCGGCACCTGGGCAGGCGAGGGCGGTGGCCTGCTGGTGAATCAATGGCCCCACATTCTCGACCTGTGGCAGTGGATATGCGGAATGCCGACGCGCCTGCAGGCGCACTGCGCGTTCGGCAGGCACCACAACATCGAAGTCGAAGATGAGGTGCATATTTATGCCGAGTACGGACGCGGCGCGACGGTCACTCTTGTCGGCAGTACCGGAGAAGCGCCCGGCAGCGAACGGATTGAGATCGTGGGCAGCAGGGGCAGCATAATTTCCGAGGGGAATCAGCTGACGATCACTACCCTGGAAATGCCGGTCGAGGAGTACATAGCGTCGGCCCAGCCGGGTTTCCCACGCCCCGAAACTCGGGTCGAGACCGAGATGCTGGATGCCGAGGGTGACCTCGTGACGGGAATTACACGTGACTTCGTGAACGTCCTGCAGAGCAAAACACCAGGTTCCCTTATCGCTCCGGGCGCGGACGGCGTCAACGGCGTGATGCTCGCAAATGCCGTCCTTCTTTCCGCGTGGGCAGACGGTTCGTGGATCGAACTGCCCCTTGATACGGCGGCGGGAGCCGAGTTTGACCGTCTGCTCGCCGAGAAGATTGCCGGATCGAAGCCGAGAACCGCGAGGGAGAGTACCATATTCTCCCTGACTGACTCCTTCCGAAAGCCCTGATGCCTGCTGGCGTCGCGGCTGCGCTAACGGTTCAGAGCATAGTCCGCGACGACGGGAAACAGTGGGCCTTCCAGCAGATCTCCCTCCGTCAAGCCGAGTGGATCGGTTACGATATGGCGCTTGCCCGAGTACACGGTATCCGCGTCCGTAAATATAACGACGTGCGCGACGCGCGGATCGTCCGTGAAGTTCGGGGTTGCCATATGCGCGCAGCGTCCATGATGGAACGTACAGTCCCCCGCTCGCAGCGGTACGGTGATTCGCTGCGACCAGACAAAGTCCGGCGCGAGTTCCATCAAGCTGGTCGCGGAACTGAGGCTCTGCGGCGGCAGGTCCGTTCGGCGTTGCGAACCGGGGATGAAAGTCATACAACCTTTTTCTACCGGAACATCACACAGCGCAATCCAGGCCGAGATGGGATTAGCTGAATTTGTGTGGGGCCAATAGGGCTGATCCTGATGAAACTCCGTGGCGGCATTGTTGTGGGGTGCCTTGGTCAAAATCTGATCGTGCCACAACCGCAGGCGGACACCGGCGAGTCGCTCTGCCACTGCCGCGACATTCGAATGGAGTGTGAGGTGCTTCATTTTCTCGTCCTGAGTCCACACATTAACATATTGGTCGAAGATCGAACGCCCACTGGTTTTAGGAAGCGCAGCCATGGTGGCAACGGCGGCATCATAAAACTCAGCCGCCTCTTCCGGTGACAGAATTCCCGGTATATGGACGAAGCCGTTCTTTCGGTAGCTGGCAATCACCTCGTCAGAAAGCGTTTCCGCCGTCGTTTGTCGATTGGGAGCCGCAGCAAGAGTCGTCATTGAATTTCTCCGTCTTTACTTCTGTGATACAGCGACAGTATAGTTCGAGGAAAGCGTTCGCGGTTAGAATAGAATGGCTCGCCAATTAGCACAAAGCTGATATTCAGCCGGATCGGCATCACTGCGACGGAGTGCCAGGCCCGGTTCTCACTGGAGAATTATGGGCGTGCGGGTGTGGCGGACTCGAAGATCTCGGACGCACCGCGCTGAATAAGGTCATCGTAGGCGGCTCTTGCTAATCCCCTGGTATCCGCCAGAGTGACTATGACATGGGACTTGAGCACTTCAGAACCGTCGGGCCGGGCAACAAGGGCGAACAGATGAAGGTTGTTCTCGCTGCTGATGGCATAAGCGCCTACCGGGGCATTACACCCGCCCCCGAGAAGCGCCAGAAACTCACGCTCCGTGGCGACTTCACGGCGGGTTGCAGTATGATCACAGGCATCGGCGACCAGGGCGTGAATATCCGCGTCGCCCCCGCGGCACTGAACGGCGACACAAGCCTGCCCAACCTGCGGCAGACAGATCTCCGGACTGATCTCTTCGGTGATAGCCTTCGCTTTTCCCAGACGAGATAATCCGGCAACGGCAAGAATGAGCGCGTCGGCATCCCCGCGCTCCAATTTCGCCAGTCGGGTATCGACGTTGCCGCGTATATCGACGAACTCCAGGTCCGGTCGGAAGTGCCGAAGCTGGGCGATACGCCTCGGTGACCCGGTTGCGACCCGCGCCTTTTGCGGCAGACTATCCAGTTTTCCGTGCGGAGAGACCAGGGCATCGCGCGGATCGGCCCGCTCACAGAAGGCGCAGATTTCCAGGCCCGGCGGATTTGTGGACTGCAGATCCTTGGCGGAATGCACGGCGATATCGATCTCGCCCCGCATCAGTGCGCTTTCGATCTCGCGGACGAACACACCCTTTCCTGCCACCGAGGCAAGAGGCACATTCTGCTGCGCCGTCACATCGCCCATTGTTTTGATCACGACGATCTCAACATCAAGGCTTGGATGACGCTGCCGCAGCATTTCCGCCACCCAGTTAGCCTGCCAGAGTGCAAGGGCGGACCCACGCGTTCCTAGTCGCATACCAGCCTCATCACGACGTCTTCTTCTCTTTTTCCGGCTGCTCGATCACCTTGATTCCAAGCTCCTCAAGCTGGAATGGTTCGACGGCGGCGGGCGCATTCATCAGCGGGTCGATACCGCCCCCCATCTTGGGGAAGGCGATCACTTCCCGGATGTTTTCATCATCTGTCAGGAACATGATCAGGCGGTCGACACCGGGCGCGATGCCGGCGTGAGGCGGTGCGCCATACTCGAACGCATTCAGCATATGACCGAACCGCGCCTCGATCTGAGCATCGGTGAGCCCAAGCTTTTTGAGGATTGCCGTCTGAATATCCGGCTTGTGGATTCGAACAGACCCTGAAGCCCACTCAGATCCGTTACAGACAAGGTCATAGGTCTGCGCACGCATCGCTTCTGGGTCGGTGTCGATCAGGTCCATGTGACCATCGTTCGGCATCGAGAACGGGTTGTGCGCGTACGTCCAGCCCCCGTTCTCCTCGTCCTTTTCAAAAACTGGAAAGTCCGTGATCCAGCAGCAGGCGAGCTTGTTTTTGTCCGCAAGACCCAGCTTCTCCCCAATAAGCCGTCGAAGCCGGTCCAGCACCTTTGCGGTTGTCGCTTTGCTGTCCGCGATAAAGCCGACCAGGTCGCCCGGTTCCGCCTGGGCAGCCGCTACAATTGCTTCTTTCTCGTCGTCGCTGAGGAACTTCGCAACGGGGCCGCGGGACGCTTTCCCTTCGTCATCGACGAGGAAATACGCAAAACCCTTCGCGCCAAACTCCTTGGAAAGAGTCACCAGTTCGTCCATCTCTCGTCGGGGTAGTTTCGCCCCACCGGGATAACGAACGGCCTTTACCTGTCCGCCCGAGGCCAGAATGCTCTGGAACACAGCGAACCCGGTCCCCGCGAGAATCTCCGCGCAGTCGATCAACTCCAGACCGAAGCGCAGGTCCGGCTTATCCGAACCGTACCGAGCCATCGCTTCGTCATAGGTGAGCCGAGGGAACGGCTGGAGGACCTGCTTCTCAGACAGCCCCTCGATCACCTTGATGATGAGCTCTTCCACGAGGTTCAGGACATCTTCCTGGGTGGCGAAGCTCATTTCCAGGTCAAGCTGTGTGAACTCAGGCTGCCGGTCCGCCCGCTGGGCCTCGTCGCGGAAGCATTTGGCGATCTGGAAATACCGCTCTACCCCCGACACCATAAGAAGCTGTTTGAACTGCTGGGGAGCCTGTGGCAGCACATAGAACAGCCCCGGCTGGAGGCGGTAGGGCACCATATACTCACGCGCACCCTCGGGCGTGCCCTTGGTGAGAATCGGTGTCTCGACCTCAATGAAATCTTTCTCGTACATGAAGGCGCGGATCATTCGAACGGCTTCATGGCGCAGGCGAAGCTTCTCGTACATCGACGGACGCCGCAGGTCAAGGTAGCGATATTTAAGTCGCAGTTCCTCGTTGGTCCCGGCCTGATCCTGGTCGATCTGAAACGGAAGGGTTTTGCACGGGTTCAGGATCTCGATGCTTGCGGCTTCGATCTCGATCTCACCCGTCGCGAGGTTCGGGTTCTCCGCGCCGGAAATACGTGCCGTGACCTTACCGCGTATGGATAAGCAGTACTCGGAACGGAGCTTTTGCGCTTCGGCGTGGGCCTCCTCCGAGGTCGAATTGCGGGTAGGGTCGACAACAATCTGCACAACACCCGTGCGGTCGCGGAGATCGATAAAGGTAACACCGCCATGGTCACGGACGGAGTTTACCCATCCATTCACCACGACCGTCTCCCCTGCCTGCGCCCCCCGCAGCGCCCCGCAGTCTACCGTTCGCTGCCACTCCAACTTGTTGCCCACCGATTCTGCCACGTTATCGTTCAACCCCTCGTCTGCGAAAGTAACGCGCGGCCTGCCTGTCACTGTCCAGGTTAGCCGCGCGCTCCCCCATTATAGCGGACACATGGCCCATTGGAAACCCTGCCGGGCAAACAGGAACACGAACGCCCGAACACTCGTCAAAGTAGCAGAGTCTCTGAAGGTGCCCGTTTGACGGCCCTGCGCCTTCTGGCCTATACTGACGGTAAAGATTTTCCCGGAAACCGTAACCTTCTGGGGCGGCGCTCCGTTATTCCAGCAGCAGAATGTTTTTTTCGCGTCGACGGTTCTCCCGCTTTGACGCAAGGAAGGGTCAGATTTAACCACCATGCCAATGTTTGCCTATGTCGCGGTGGCTCCCGACGGCAAGAAGCTCAACGGTCAGAGCGAGGCGGGAACGCCAAACGAACTGCGCCAGCGACTCGCCGAGCAGGGCTATAACGTTCAGACGGTCAAGGCCGCTAAAAAAGTGGCAGCGGCGAAACCGGCATCCAGCAGCGCTAACGGCGGCTTCCTGGACAGGTTTTCCAAAGTCAAATTAACCGACCTATCCCTTTTCTGCCGCCAGTTCTCGACGATGATCGACGCCGGTGTGTCGCTCGTGCGCTGTCTCGATGTTCTGTCGGATCAGGCAGGCAGCCCGAAACTGCGCCGTATTATCGCGGACCTGCGGTCGGAGGTTGAGGCCGGTAACACGCTTTCCAAAGCGATGAGCAAGTACCCGACGGTCTTCTCCAACCTCTTTATCGGTCTGATCCGAGCCGGTGAGGTCGGTGGTGTGCTGGAAGAATCCCTGCAGCGCCTTTCCGCCTTTATGGAAAAGGACGTTCAGCTTCGCAGCAAGATCAAGTCCGCGCTGACATACCCGATCCTGGTTTCCGTCGTCGCGCTTGGTATCGTTCTGTTCCTGACCATCTACATCGTTCCTCAGTTCAAGAAGATGTTCGTCGACCTTGGTCTGAAGAACTTCCCGGCGATGACCCAGTCGCTCATGGATTTCTCGGACTTCCTGATCCATAAGGGCTACTTTGCCGTTATGATTGTGGTGGTGGTAGTCATTGCGATCAAGATGTTTGGGCGGACCAAGTTTGGACGACGAGCGCTGGACCGTGCTAAGCTGAAGGCTCCCGTCTTCGGCAAGCTAATGCACAAGGTTGCGCTCGCCCGCTTCTCGCGGACTCTTTCGACCCTGCTGAGCTCTGGTGTTCCGATTCTCTCCGCGATGGAAACGGTCGCAGGTGTTGTCTCAAACGAGATCATCTCCGACGCGATCCTCGATGCCCGTGCCCGTGTCCGTGAGGGAGACGTGATTTCGGAGCCGCTTCGCAAGTCGAAGATGTTCCCCCCCATGGTCGTTCAGATGATCGCCATCGGGCAGGAATCCGGTTCTCTGGATGCCATGCTCAGCAAGATCGCGGACTTCTACGACCAGGAAGTGGATGCGGCAATTACCTCGCTGACAGCCGCCATCGAGCCGATTTTGATCGTCTTCCTTGGTGTCACAGTCGGGTTTATTGTTATCTCGATGTTCCTCCCCCTCGTTGAGCTTATCAACGGTCTGTCGAGCAACAACGACGATGGCGGTGGCGGCGAGTAGGCGTCGCAACACCATCCGATTGAAAACAGAGCGGGCGCGACACGAAAACACCCGTGTCGCGCCCGCTGCGTTTTACCGATAGCATTAAGGAACCGTTCGTTCTATTTTTCTAATCGGGTCAGGAGCAGGCCGAATCCGTGTCCGAATCGCTGGTCTTCCTCTGGGGGACGTTTCTCGAAAACTTCTGGTATCTGATCGTCTTCTGTTACGGAGCGGTAGTAGGCTCGTTTCTCAACGTCCTTATCTACCGAATGCCACTCGGCATGTCTGTCTCCAAGCCCCCATCGCACTGCCCGAACTGTAATACCCTACTGCGGTTCTGGGACAACATCCCCTTGATCGCGTTCCTATCGCTAGGTGGCAGA
>JAZKEA010000204.1:37171-39954 GCA_040387315.1 Armatimonadota bacterium
TACTGCCGCGTGCCCATTTCCTGGCGCTACTTTGGCGTTGAGCTTTTGACCGCCTGTCTCTGGGTCGCTCTCTTCTTCCAGGTGGCGGATCGAAGCATTCTCAGCTGGGTTGACTTCCTCGCCCAGGCGCTCTTTGTCTCCGTCCTGATCGCGGTCATCTTCATCGACCTTGACCACTTCATCATTCCCGATGAATTGAACTGGTTCGGCATCGCGTTCGGGGTTCTGCGTGATATTGTGTGTCTCGCTCTTGGCTGGTATGCGGTGGGAGGCGCAATTCTGCGCGATGCGGTGGAGCGCTACGGTTTCGCCGGACTCGCCTGGCTTCCCCGCTCCTTTGTCGGCGCGCTCGTCTACGGCGGCGCCATCTACCTCGTTTCGTTCCTCGGCTGGATCTACTATGCCCGTGCTGAGGGGGAAAGCATGGCGAGCGTGTCCCGCCGCTTTTTGACCATGGAGGATTACGAGGAACCGGAGCGGGGGGCCGTCGTCACCCCTGCCGCGGACACTCCCGTCCAGACGGAAACGGAAGAGGAGGAACCCGAGGGAGAAGCAATCCGTCTGGGGTTTTCCCCGGCGTTTCTGGCACTCCTGTCGGCTCTTGTGCTGCTGCCGGTTATCAAGGCGTGGGCGCTGCTCTTCTTTGTCGTTCCGCTGGCAGCTTTTACACTCATGTCCCGGCGGGAGGGCGAGACGTTGAACGCCGCTGCGGGCCGGTTCTTCCGCTCCAATGATCAGGGCGCACCTGAGCCGAGCATATCCGTGCCTTCAGAGCCAGAAGCTGTCTCAGTATCCGACAGCCTACCGCTTCTGCCGGGCGACGAACGGTTGAGTATGGGAGACGCCCCCCTCGCAACACCCTCAGCTCACCGTGAGATGACGGCATCCGAAATGACCGCTCAACTTCGTGTCGAAGCTGACGAATTTGCACTGGAAGCAGAGAAAGGGACCGTAGGGGGGATGGGCCTGGGCGATGCTAAACTCGCGCTCGCAATCGGCGCGATTCTCGGCCCTGGCCCGGCCCTGCTTTCCCTCTTTATGGCAACGTTTGCGGGTGCGGCGACCGGTATTACCCTAGCCCGAGTCCATGGTCGGACCTTGCGACTGGCGCTACCGTTCGGACCATTTATGGCTTTCGGGGCTATTGTCGTGATGCTGTACGGTCCGCAGATCCTGGATTGGTACTTCGGAACGTTTATGCCGCCGCCAGCCCCGCTGCCTTCTGCCCTGCCGCGTTAAGCCCGTAGCGTTCGCGTCGGAGGCATCGTCTGTGCATCCGCCGCGGTGTCTACGATGGGCGGATCGCTGGCTACAGTCGGCATACCGACCGCATGACGAGAGGTATGCACCGCGCCATACTTCTGCAGCAACAGTTCCGCATCAACGTCGGAAATATGGACGGAGCGGACGGCTAGAAGGATATTCCCTTTGCCCAGATGGTCACTGTAGCGGATCGCCGCCTCTTCAGGGACACCTTGATCCACCAGATAACCGACCACGCCTCCCCCAACAATGCCCGCCGCGGTCGCTATAGCCGTTGAACCCAGAGCCACGGCGAGCGGTCCCGCGGCAAGTATCGGTCCAATTCCCGGTATCGTCAGTGCGACCGCGCTCGCCAGAACGCCGAGGGCAAGGCCCACCGCGCCGCCTTTGGCTGCCCCTGCCGCCACATCCGCAGGACCTGTAACGGTGATTCCGTGATCGGCCTCGCGCTCCAGCTGAGGAATACCGGTACCGTCGGATCGCCTCACGACAGAGACTTCGGCATCCTCTACCCCATGATCTTTAAGAGCGGAGATGGTCCGCTCCGCGTTCTCGATACTGTCGAAGATTCCATAAACCTGCATGTTCATAATGTCATCGCCTCCACGGTTAGATATCTACCGAAAAGATACCCCCAGCAGACAAGCGAGAAACATTGTTACTTTAATTTATGCCGCGCGCAGCCAGCGCATAATCTCACCGAACGAGGGACGCTGCCCGTACATAAGAAGGGATAAGTGGAATAGCTTTGCGGATAATCGAACGACAAAGACAACAGAGACGGCAAGCAGGGCAATCGTGAGGCCGACCTCACCAACGGACGCTCCCCCCGCGGCGACACGGAGCATCAGGGCTATAGGCGCGGTCATCGGGAAGAGAGAAAGCAGCCGTGGAAGCGTGCCGTTTGGCGACTCCAGGAAAACCGGCAGCAGCATCAGTGGAATGACCAGGAATAAAACGAGCATTCCCGAAATCTGCTGGCTTTCCCGCCACGAGGTGCCGAACGACCCGATCCCCGCCATCAGCGCGGCATAGAGCGCAAAGCCAAGCAGGAACATCAGCATGCCCACGGCGGCGACGGAGGGCGAGACAGCGAATGGAGCGAGCTGCCGCATGAACTGCAGGGCAACGAATCCGCCGATGCTCCCCGTCGCGATCCACAAACCAAATTGCGCGATTCCTGCCCCGCCGAGCCCAATCAGCTTTCCCAGGAGCAGATCCTCATGGGAGGCGGCAGATAACAGGACCTCCATGACGCGGTTCTCCTTCTCTTCGACAATGCCGTGCAGCAGATACGAGGACGAGAAAAGAACCGCGACGATCAGCAGCAGCGAGAAGACGTACGGGATGGCAAATCGACTGAGAGCCTCCAGGGGGTTTGTCTCCTCGAACCGTTTTGACCGGGAGTTGTAGTTGAGCCGGGAAATCTCAGGCGCATCGACAATTCGCTCCAGCAGAGCGGGAGAGACGCGATTTTTGAGGAGGGCACGACGAATCGTCGGCACCAGTGACGAATCACC
>JAZKEA010000205.1:0-3550 GCA_040387315.1 Armatimonadota bacterium
GATTGAGCCGCATCGGTGCGACGATCAAGGGGGCTCCCAGATTGTTTTCCTGATGGGCGGCTGTATTCCCCCCTGCTGAGGGCGGGGCATATGCGGCGGCGCTGTGGGTTATCGGCTGGATCGGCAGCAGAAGCGCCAGAGCTAAGGCGTTACGAAGAACAGAAAACATAACTGTGTGATCATTCCCGTACTTCCCCTGAACTGCTTACGAATGGTGTGTCGCGAAGGTGAGAAGGCGCTCGCGGTCGTCCTCGGACAGATCGCCTACCGTCTTGAACTGCTCGCGATACAGATCCTGGTAGATACCGGGGCGGTTTACCAGAACCGCGTGCGTTCCAAAATCAACGATGCGGCCTTCGCTCATCACCAGAATGCGGTCTGCGTTCAAGATGGTGGACAGGCGGTGCGCGATCACGAAGTTGGTGCGTCCCTGCATCAGGTGGGCGAGGGCCGCCTGCACATTGGCTTCGGTATGCGAGTCCAGCGCCGAAGTCGCATCGTCCAGGATCAGAATACGTGGGTCAGCGAGAATGGCGCGGGCTATTGCCATGCGCTGCTTCTGCCCGCCCGACAGCTTGATGCCGTCCTCGCCGATCTTGGTCTCGTAGCCGTCCGGCAGGCTGAGGATGAATTCGTGCAGGTCGGCAGATTTCGCGGCGGCGATTACCTGCGCCTCGTTCGCATCTTTCTTACCATAGCGGATATTCTCTTTCAGAGAAACGGAGAAGAGTATCGTCTCCTGTGCGACCATTCCGATATGCCGCCGCATCGTCTCCAAGCGGACATTGCGGACATCGTGCCCATCGACAAGTACGCGCCCCTCGTTGACGTCGTAGAACCGGGCCAGCAAATTAACGATGGTGGATTTACCCGCACCGGACGGTCCGACGATGGCGATGATCTCGCCGGGATTTACCTTGAAGGAGACATCATGGAGCACGGGATGTTCGGCGTCATAGCCGAAGCGGACATTCTGGAACTCGACTTCGCCGCGAACGGTGGGGAGGTGAACGGCGTTCGGTGCATCGACTATTTCGGGGCGGGTATCCAGGGTTTCAAAGACGCGCTCGATGGCGGCATTCGCCCATTGAAGCTGCACATTAAAATCGACAATTCGGACCGCGGGGTCGTAAAGGTAGCCGAGATATCCGTAGAAGGCGAAAAGGGCTCCAGGTGTCATTCCGCCCTGCTGCACAACCGACCCGCCGATCCACAGTACCAGGCCCGTTCCCAACGCACGAATCACCTGAGACGTGGCCCCGAGGAAACGGTTTAGCTTATTCTGTTGCATGCTCAGCTTGAAGTTACCGGCGACCGTTTCCATGAATTTCTCGGTCTCGTGGTCTTCACGGGCGAACGCCTTGACGACGGCGATACTGCCTACCTTTTCCGTCAGGGTGGACAGCATCTTTTCCCAGCGTTCCCGCAGTTCCACAGAGACCAGACGAATTCGGCTGAGAAGAAGCTTGTAGTTCAGGACGTACAGCGGCAGGATGAACATCGTGATCAGCGCCAGCTTCCACTGCAGCATAAACAGCCAGGCGACAACGATCAGGAGTGTGGCAACGTCGGTTATCAGATAGACAAAACCCTGGGTCAGGGCGTACTGGATGACATCGATGTCTCCGGTCAGACGCGCCATGATCTTGCCGGGCTGGCGACCGTCGTAGTAGGCCAGGCTGAGGCGCTGCAGGTGGCGGTAGGACTGGAAACGCAGGTCGAAAATAATGCGCTGCCCGAGCCAGCCCACCAGGTAGTTCAGGGTGAAGGAGACGATACCCCGGACCGCATACAGGAGAAGAACGGCGCAGAATATCCAGACAAGCATCCGGACATCACCGCTGGGGATCGCCGAGTCAATGACCTTCTTCTGAAAGAGGGGCATCGGGATCGCCGAAAGAGTGACGCCGAACATCAGGATGACGCTCAGCCCAACCCGGAACCGATAGGGTTTGAGATAAAGCAGCAGCCGCTTATAATTTTCCATTTTGCTCTTGTTCTCGTCTCATATCACCAGCTGTCTCCTGGCGTCTCACCATCTCACTCTTGGTCGGTTTCTATCTCACGCGCCCCTTTTCGTCCAAGTGGTCGCGTTGCTGCGTGACGGATGTGGAAGATTCGTACCAACGGGCCGTCAGGACCTTCATCAGTGACGGTAAACAATACGCGGTAGGCTGCCGAAGATAGTCTGCGCCTATATACGAAGTGTCGAACTTCACGTGCAAAATACTTTTGTTCGGGTATGAGGGGATGCCTGCGTGGGTCATTAACCAACTTTATTATTTCACCACGAATACCAGCAAGCCATTCACCCTTGATCTCAGGCCCCGCTAGCTCTGCAAAGCGCTCGGCGGCTCCAGCAAGTTCGTCTAACGCTCTCGGAAGAATCCTAACCATATAGCGAATGGCTTCACCATCTTCCACTATGCGGCCTTCTGCATCTTCTGGGATTGCCTATCTGAACCACGTCGCTCCAGCTCCGCGAATGCCTCGTCAACAGATAAACCTTGCTCTCCCCCGGCTTCATCTGCTTCCAACGCAGACAGCGCCTGACCTATTTCCTTAATGGTGTTCGGGTTCTCTGACCCCTTGTCATGCCCATAGAGGTCCTCTATCAAATCGGCCAGCAGCACCGCAGGTTCAGTGCCTTGTGCCTCAGCCTCCGCTTTTAAGCGGATCTCCGTCTCCTCGGACAGTGTAATGGTGATGCTCATAATTCCCCTTAGCCGACCGCTGCCGTCAGCTCGGCGCGAAACTGCTCCGCGTAGAGGGCTGCGTAGATGCCGCCCCGTGCCAGAAGCTCCGAGTGCGTTCCGACTTCTTTCAGTACGCCTTTTTCCATCACGACGATTTGATCCGCTTTTACGATGGTGGACAGACGGTGGGCGATGACGAAGCTGGTACGACCGCGCATCAAGTTGTCCAGGGCATCCTGAATAAGCGACTCGGTCTCGGAATCAAGGGAACTGGTTGCCTCATCCAGAACCAGAATACGCGGGTTCGCGAGAATCGCGCGGGCAATCGCCATGCGCTGCTTCTCGCCTACGGAGAGCTTGACGCCTTCCTCCCCGATACGTGTTTCATAGCCGAAGGGAAGCGCCTCGATTACGTGATGGATGTTCGCGGCGCGGGCGGCCTCCACCAGCTCTTCATCGGTCGCGTTCAATTTGCCGTAGCGCAGGTTTTCCGCGATCGTTGTGTGGAACAGCATGCTTTCCTGAAGAACGACGCTGATCTGATCGCGAAGGGATTTTAAGTTTATGGTCCGGAGATCGTAACCGTCGATCGTAAGCTGACCTTTCGTTACATCATAGTGACGCGAAAGGAGGTTGATCATGGTCGTCTTGCCTGACCCGGAACCGCCGACAAAGGCGATCAGCTGACCTGGCTCAATCGCGAGATTAACGTCCTTGATGACGTACTGCTCGGGCTCATAGGAGAACCAGACATGATCGTACTTGATCCGTCCCTCGATTTTCGGGATCGGCGGTGCGGTCGGGTCATTGATGACGGAGGGTTCTGTGTCCAGCAGATTAAAGATGCGGTTCAG
>JAZKEA010000206.1:0-5774 GCA_040387315.1 Armatimonadota bacterium
GAAGCAGGGCGAGATTCCCAGAAGACCAGACGGCTCTTTATTGGTCGGGCGTTCGCCCTAAACCTTGAGGCATTAGGGCATTGTGATATCGACATGGACACGCGGCGGATCACCGCCTGCCGGCCCGTTATCACCTTGCTCCCAGGAAGTGGTTACACTCGCGCCCTCCTCTGCGGTGCCCGTAGCCCCGATCTTCTTCAACGGCTCGAGAATGCCGCCAAGCAGTACCTAGGTAATCTTCAACATTACATCTCTCCGCAGGCACAAAATAACGTCCCTCTACCGTCCATCATAACACTGGAGGCCATGACACCTGAGGTCATCTTGGAATGTGCAAAAGAAGCGGGAATTGAAACCGCACTCGATCGACCCGCCGCGTGGGACATAGCCTGCTTCACTGGCAGTCTCGACGAATATGAAGCAGCCATCACAACCCTACCCTATTCTACTCTCGATTGGCCCTGTGACACCTTTGACGAGGGAAGTCTGCATTTTGCTGCGGGGGACGCCCCAAAACGCTCTCCGCGACTGGCGAAGTATACTAACCCGATAACCCAACAGACACAGTGCCGGTGGATTACTAATGACCCCGACGGCAACTCCCTGTACCGCATTGTTGACCGGTCGTGGGGACGATACCTTGCACTAAGCCGTGCCCAAAAGAACGTCCTCTTCTACGACCAGCGAAGATACTTACTTTCGGCTCCAAGCACTGTACCGATGCCGCGGCTCTTTGCACGCGCCGCCAGCCTCTGCTCCGGCAAAGCGCCGCAGTCGGTTGAGCAAAAGTTGCCGGGATTTGATAGCAAATTACTAACCAAAGCCGCCTTTCGCTGGGATGTTTACAGCAACGTGCCCCATGTCATCGCTGAAATGCTGGCGCAAAAGCTCGGTCAAAGATTAAAACCTCATCAGTTCACCACATCGGAAAACGGAACCATTTCAAACAATGCATGACCCGGTAGGCGTATTCGACACTATCCGTGCTAATTTTATCCGCTACATTCAAACCGCTTTTGGGACCCGTTTCGATTCAATCGAACAAGAACGGCAGCAGCTTTTGGAGACGCCACGTATCCTCTGCCGGGAACCGTGGATTGAACCCTTGCCCTCATACAAACCTAGCGGCAAGACTATTGGCACCCTGACTCAACAGGATCTGCCTGGACTCAGCGCTACCCAAACGCAGCTATTCAAGGACTTGGTTTGTTGCGGGCTATTCAAGCCCTTGCACGACGGGACTGAACTACAACTGCATACCCATCAGTACCAAATGCTGTCCCAAGCCCTATCCGGAAAAAACTGTGTCATCACCGCCGGTACCGGGTCAGGCAAGACCGAAGCCTTCCTACTTCCCCTGTTTGCTCAGCTCGCCTGTGAGATGCAGAACTGGCCCGCACCAGACCCGGATCCGGCAAGAAATGGTGCCGCTTGGTGGTCCGACACTGCCTGGCAAAAATCCTGCAAAGACAATAACCTCTCCCCTAGAATAGGGCAACGCGCCCACGAAACCCGGCTGCCCGCCGTACGCGCCCTTGTAGTATATCCAATGAACGCTCTGGTCGAAGACCAAATGACGCGGCTTAGACGCGCACTCGATTCCCCTGCAACCCGCACATTCTGTTCGCAGTACGCACATGACAACCGGATTTACATCGGGCGCTACAACGGCGAAACACCTGTGCCTGGTCAGGAATATCAAGACGATGCGCAGACAGAGCCTAACGAAGACAAGATCAATGATTTGATCAGCAAGCTACAACAGAACCAAGACCAAGCCCGTGCTGCCTATGCCTACGCCACAAGCCCTGACAACCCCGATCCCGAAAAGACGGATGCCCCCTTCTTTTTCCCGCAGTTTGATGGAGCTGAAATGCGTTCCCGCTGGGATATGCAGGATGCACCGCCTGATATCCTGATCACGAACTTTTCCATGCTCGGCATGATGATGATGCGCGAAGCTGACCAGGACATCTTCAATACAACTCGGCGCTGGCTTCACGCAGAAGAGTTACCAGAAGATCAGCGGGGTGTTGCAAAGGGTGACCGCATCTTCCACTTGATCATAGACGAACTCCACCTATATCGTGGCACTGCGGGAACGGAGGTAGCGTACCTTCTCCGACTCCTTCTGCTACGCCTCGGCCTCCACCCCGAACACCCACAGTTGCGAATCCTTGCCTCCAGCGCCTCACTTGAAGACAATCAGGAAAGCCAGCAGTTCCTCAAGGACTTCTTTGGCACGGGAGCGTTCGATGTTATACCAGGCACCTCTGAGGATCCGCCCACGATTCCCCTCACCAAGTTGCCACCGCTCCCCTTCCAGCAGATCGGGCAGGCCGCAGAAGCACATGGCATGGACAATATCCCGGATGCAGTGTTTGGTCAGGCAGCCCAATTGTTGGGCGTGACGGACCCGGGACTTGTTGGAAAAGACGCATTTCTCTCCGCTGTCACTGAACCCCAATACGACATCGCGTCGGCCCTCGTCCTTGCCTGCCATAGCCCAGACGGTCAGCCGCGACCAAGGCCCCTCGCACGCCGCGAAGGCGCCCAGCCCCCCATTCCCACCTTCGCTGAAGGTGCCTTCGGAACCGGCGAAGAAGAAGACTTGCGCCAAGCCGCCCGCGGCTTGCTGATAACTCGCACACTCCTGCAGGACGCGCCGCAACGGGCCAAGCTCACCAGCACCTCCCTTCCGTCCTTTCGTATGCACTTCTTGTTCCGTAACCTCGACGGCCTCTGGTGCTCGACCCAACCTCCCGACCTCGCCAATCGACCGGACGGTCGCCCCGTTGGCAAACTCTTCTCCACCTCGCGGATTCGCAGCGACGAGTCAGGCACGCCTCGAGTCCTCGAGATGATGTACTGTGAACAATGCGGCACTATCTTCTACGGCGGCAACCGGCTCCCCGTGCCGGGTGGTGGCCTGGAAATCGTCGCGACCTCTCCCGACATCGAAGGAATTCCCGACAAGCAGGTTAACCGCTTGCTGGAGCGCCGAACCTACCGTGAGTTCGTCGTTTTCTGGCCCCTGCCACGCTGGCAGGACCAAAACGGACAGGTGCAGCACGCATCTTACAGCCTCCCAATTAATTGGCGCCAACCCTTCGTTCCCTACCAAAACCAGGCCGGCCCCCCGGCACGATGGACCCCAGCATGTTTTAATTCCCAGACTGGTCGTGTCGAGCACGGTCATCATCATGCACGTCAAAATGCTGCCGATTGGGTTCAAGGGTTGCTGTTTGACGTCAATTTTGGGAGCCTAACCGCAGATCAGCTTGATGAAGCACAAGGCGCCCACAGTGCCCTTCCCTGCGTCTGTCCCGCCTGCGAAGCGGACTACCGACCAATCAATATCAATGGCACTGTGGTCCGCAAGTCTCTAATGTCCCCCCTCCGTGGGTTCCGCACAGGTTTCAGCAAGGTAACCCAGATACTAACAAAAGAGTTGTTCTACCAGCTGTCTTCGACCGACCGGCGTAAACTTGTCGTGTTTTCCGACAGCCGGGAAGATGCGGCTCAGACAGCTAACGGCGTTGAGCGTGCCCAGTATGACGATTTGGTTCGCGAACTGCTTATTGACGAACTCCGAACTCGTGTAACTGCGCAGCCAGAACTGCTTGATTCCCTTGAAAACAACACACCTCTAACCACCGGTGCGCAGAGACTGTTTGCACAGTCATCCAACGAGCGAACATATCTGGAAAACCAGCTTAGCACAGCAATGCTGCCGACCACAAACATGCCGCCTCCGGTACTCGAAGCTATCAATAAGGCGAAACGGGAACTCGACCAGATACGTCAGCGCGGGCAGGACAAAATCGTATCAATGAGTGCTCTTCTGCCCCCCTCAGACAACGGAACCCAGTGCGGCCCAGTTATGGCCCGGTTGGTTCAGCTGGGTGTCAACCCGACGGGTGTCGACCGTGACGTGCAGCACTTCACTTGGGACAATCAAAAACACCGCTGGTCAGACCTGTTCGATATGGAACAGTTCACCTGGGCCCAAGGGCTTGACCAGTCTGCAAATACAGCCCGGGACGAGGTCCGTCAACGCCTGAGACGGGCATTCTCCAGTGCCTTTTTTGGACGTCTCTTCTATAGCTTTGAGGCAATGGGGCTAGGTTACCTGAAGGTGGATGCAGATACGGCTATGCTTCAAAACTATGCGACCCAAGCGAACCTTCCGATTACCACATTCGTTCAACTCCTAGATGGCTTCGTGAGGGCTTTAGGCAACAACTTTCGACACGAAGGTCCTCGCTTTGAGAAGCAAGATGCGGCGGAATTTAAAAATCTCGAAGCGCGGTGCCGCGGGTATGTTAAGGTTGTCGCACAGCAGCAAGGTATTGCTTTGAATACTTTGGGGCCAATACTGTTCAATTGCCTGGCTGCGAGTGGTCATCCGAACGGAAAACTCCGTACCAGCCGCCTCGCCGTGCGCATCGCCGCGGAGAACGACCCAGTCTGGATCTGCACGAATTGTCGTCAGAATCACCTGCATCCCGCCGCAGGCTTTTGTACCAACTGTTCTCACTCCCTTCCTACTAACCCTGTAACAACATGCAGCCAGATATGGAGTCGGAATCACCTTGCCGCCCAGGCATCGTCGAACCGCGAGCCAATACGTCTGCATTGCGAAGAGTTGACTGCCCAGACCGATAACCAACCAGAGCGCCAAAGGTATTTCCGCGACATCTTCGTAAATATGCCGGGACAGCCCGGACAGGCTGCAACCATCCATCGCAACGTGGAATCCATCGATGTCCTGAGTGTTACCACCACTATGGAGGTCGGTGTGGATATCGGCAACCTTCAGGCCGTCATGCAAGCGAATATGCCACCGCAACGCTTCAACTATCAGCAGCGCGTCGGTAGAGCAGGCCGACGACGACAAGCTTTCTCGGTGGTCCTGACACTGTGCCGTGGTCGCAGCCACGATGAACACTACTTCGCCTTCCCAGAGCGTATGCTCTGTGACCGACCACCTATCCCCTTCCTCACTATGGAGCAGGAACGCATCGTCAAGCGCCTTTTGACTAAAGAATGTCTGCGTCGCGCTTTCCGTGCCGCCGGAACGCGCTGGTTCCACAGCCCTCGTCCACCTGATAGTGCCGGTGAGTTTGGCCTCGCCACCGACCCAGAGGGTATTAGAGGCTGGCAGCAATGGCGGAAAGGAGTGGTAAGCTGGCTGCAAAATGAGACAGCCCAGCAGCAGGAAATCCTGAACGCTCTCTTGGGTCATGACGAGCCAGCGCTACGCGACTGGCTGAGCAATAGCTTGCCAATACTCATGGATGGGGCAGCGATTAACACCAGCCTATCCGGTGAGGGCATGGCCGAGCGTCTTGCCGAAGCGGCAGTTCTGCCACTCTTCGGGTTGCCCTCCCGAACCCGCCTCCTCTACCACGGTTTTAGGCGTGTTCAAGGTCGGTGGGAACCACAAACAATCGACCGTGACTTGGATCTTGCTATTACCGAGTTTTCTCCGGGAGCACAAAAAACCAAGGACAAGACTATCTATTCTGCCGTCGGCTTCACTGCCCCCTTGGCCTGGTACCATGGTCGCTGGCAACCATCCGATGGAGGCCCGTTGGGCCTTGACCGGTGGCTCCAGCGTTGCGAGTACTGCGGTCGCGTCGCGACCTTTGTCACGGATCCACAAAACGTTGCATGTCCCCATTGCGGTCGCGCAGATGAATTCGCTGCCTTCCGTGTCGTAACGCCACGTGCCTTCCGTACGGATCTAGGACCTGGGGAGGATGCCAGGG
>JAZKEA010000206.1:5784-6798 GCA_040387315.1 Armatimonadota bacterium
ACTGGCGTCATGTTCGGTCGATCCGTCGCATACGCTGAATCGGACCCTGGAGGCCCACTTCTGCTCCAATCCATCGTCGGCACAAACGCCCAGCAGGCATTATCGATCGACGGTCGAGTTTGGCGTGTCAACGATAATAATGGGCAGAAGTTCACTGGGTTGAGCGGAACGACAATTGGAACACAATCGGGAGATACTGACGCTTGGAAACCCTGGTTAGACGACCAATGGATCGATTCAGGCCCACAGACGCCGAATGTCCCAATGCGTGGTGCTCAGCCTTCTGCGCCATTTGCTCTGACAGCCGGCAAGACGACTGAAGTTTTACGCATTGCGCCTAACTCTATTCCTACAGGCTTGGATCTTGATCCGCAGAATAAGCACAGTGCCGTAAGGGGGGCCATAATCTCTGCAGCCTTCCTCCTTCGTCGCGTGTTCTGCGACCAGTTGGATATAGACCCCGACGAGATCGAGGTCGCCCGTATTGCCCGTCGCCCGCTGAACAGCGTCAGAGGCTTCGCAGAGATCATCCTCAACGATACGCTGGTCAATGGCGCAGGATTTGTAAGCGAGATGGGACGAAAGTTCGATGTCCTGCTGCGAGACACCTGCCTGCCCAATGACCCGCAATCTTATGCAGGAAATATTCTTAGCCCTCAGCACCAAAACGTCTGCGACCTAGCCTGCTACGACTGCCTTAAAGTCTTCCGGAACATGCACTATCATGGGCTCCTCGACTGGCGTCTCGGCGTTGCCTACACCCGCATCCTCCTCGATTCCACCTACCGTGCTGGCCTCGACGGAAACTTTCAGCAACCGGAACTTGTTGGCTGGGATGCCACCACCAGGAGCCTACGCGACGAATTTATTACTGCGTTCGGCTACACAGCGATGGATTGGGGACAGCTTCCAGGCTTCGTCCTACCAAGTGGTCAGCAATACGCTGTCGTTCATCCCCTGTGGGATACACGTACGCCTGATGGGATCGTTCTGGACGCCGTACTCGCAACTGGT
>JAZKEA010000207.1:0-2701 GCA_040387315.1 Armatimonadota bacterium
AGATCGACGCCAAGGCCAAGGCGATTCAGGCGAGTCCGAAGGGGCACGCTCTGGTCGCAGGGCCGCATTGCGACAAGACCTTCTGCCCCGCCCGCGCCATCTGCCCGAAGTACGCGGCCCAGGGCCTGGAGGTCCTCTCCGACGAGCCGGTCGATGTCGTGGTGACGAAGATCGAGAAACTGCTCCCTGAGCCCTCGGTCCTGACCCGCGAGCAGCGCCTCAAGATCATCGCCGCCAGCGACCAAATGCGGAAGTGGCTCGATGCCGTCGAGGAGAAGGAAGTGGCGGACCTGATGGGCGGGGCGGAGTCGCTCACCTACAAGTTGGTCGAGGGGAAGTCCAATCGCCGCTGGCCGGACGTGGACGCCCCTATCTTCGAGACCGCGGCCCAGTACGTGGACTTGGACCTGAACGTCATCGCGCCCCGGACGCTGCTCAGTCCTGCCCAGATGGAGAAGGCGCTGAAGAAGCACCCCGCCAAGGACGACATCATGGCCCATGCTGTGAAGCCGAACGGCAAGCCCACCTTGGCCGACATCGGCGACAAGCGCCCGGCACTCTCGTTCAACCCCACCGAGGGGCTGACCGACATCGACGAGGGGGTTATATGAGCCTGTGGAGCATATTCATCCCTTTCGCTGTATTGGCCCTGCTTTGGTATCTGGAGATACGCAGTGGTCAGGCAGCAAAGCAGGACGCAGCTGACTGGAAAGCTATAGCACGTCGGTGGGGGGAAGTCTCCAAAAGTTGGGAGGAACAGTGCATGGAAAACATCAAACTGCGGGATGAGAACTACGCCCGCTGGGTCAGCGCCCTCAACCAACTCGAAGCCATCAGCACCAAGCAATTTTCGGACGTGATCCTCACTCCGAGCAAACCAGAAAAACAATAAAACGAAAAACTCGAAACTAGTATGAATAAGAACATCAATGTGAAAGTTAAACTCAACGACGTGCGGTTGTCCTTTTGCGAGAACCTGTTCGTCCCCCAAGTGGACACGGATGACGACGGCAAGCCGAAGCCGGGCGGCAAGGCGAAGTATTCGTGTTCGTTCTTGATGGACGACAAAAAGAACGCGAAGGACATCGCTGCCCTCAACGCGGCGGTTGCCCAAGTGAAACAGAGCGAGATTCTCAAGGGTAAGAAAATCACCCGGAATCCAGTCCGCGATGGCGCGGAGAAAGAATACGATGGTTACGGCGAGGGCGTGAAGTTTATCACCGCCCGCAACACCACCCGCCCCGGTGTGGTGAATCGGGACCTGTCCCCCATCGTGGCCGAGGACAACATCATTTACGCTGGCTGCTACGCGAACGCGACCGTCGAGGTTTATCCCTACGTGCACCCGAAGTCGGGTCCGGGGATTTCCTTCTCGCTGCGCAACGTGCAGTACCTCCGCAAGGGCGAACCCTTCGGCAAAGCCCCAGCCAACCCTGAAGAGGATTTCACGGTGGTTGAGGAAGAAGAATCCGCCGTCTGATTAGCGGCGTGTTGTTAGCGGGTTGATTACGCAAAAACGGTGTGGCCCCGAGCCGAGTCAGATCGGGGCATTACTTTACTCCTATGATCTTAGAGCAAATTCCAGTTTCGCCTCGGACCTTCAACGCCGAGTTCACCGAGTTCCCCAAGATGGCGCGTCTCTCGCGCGACTGTGTTATCAGTGAGAAAATCGACGGCACCAATGCGCAGGTCTATATCGAGGAACTGCCCGACGACACCGTGATGCCGACGCACACGCCCATCGTGGCAGTGGCGGGCAAACTCTTGATTTACGCGGGTAGCCGCAGCCGACTCATCACCCCGGAAGACGACAATTTTGGCTTCGCCCGCTGGGTGAAGGACAACGCAGAACAGTTGGCGCTGCTCGGGCCCGGTCGCCACTTCGGCGAGTGGTGGGGCAGTGGCATCCAACGTGGCTACGGTCTCCCCAAGGGCGAGAAAAGATTCAGCCTGTTCGCTATCGACAGGTACAAAGATTCTCCGTTAGAGAAGGTTCCAGGGCTTGCTGTGGTACCAGAATTGTACCGTGGTGAGTTCGATACGATGATCATCAAGAGCAAGCTTCGGCTCCTGGACGTATTAGGATCTAAGGCTGCTCCAGGGTATGATAATCCTGAGGGCCTAATCATTTACCATGAGGCTTCACGAGAAGTCTTTAAGTTGACCTTCGATGATACCCCGAAAGGAAACCAAGAATGAGTAGTGAAGTGAAGTATGTCGGCGTAGTGATTATCTGGATTTCAGCATTTCTTGCTGGTCTCTGGATTCCGCTTCTTTTGGGAGCCTGGGGGGTAGACAATCCGTCCGGTCAAGCCTGGGTTTGGGTTTTGTTTATCTTCTACGCTTTCTTTGTGTCGTTTGCGTGTGCAGGTTATGTGCATTCGCATAGGTTCAGGGAGCCAGAGGTAAAGAAGCCATCATGGTAATTGAATTCGATGACAATCTGTTCCCAATCTGGCTATACGATTTCGGGCAAGGTGGTCTTGTAGAGTATTACCTATACGCAGAGCCGAATATCAAATTCATGATTGAGACAGATACTCTTTATTCGAGGAATGAAGACTTCGCGGAAAGGATTTTGGGATCAAGATGACTAGAATGTCGTGGTTTTATACAGGCTTAGGTTTCTATTTCCTCTCAATGTTCTTTATGTTTGGTGTGTTTATGGCTGACACAGAAGCAGAGGCGACTACCTTCCTGC
>JAZKEA010000207.1:2711-3386 GCA_040387315.1 Armatimonadota bacterium
ATTCAGATTGCGCTCGTTGTGGTTATGGCCGTTTGTTATGTTGTGGCCATGTTTGCGAGGGACTAATTGAACCTCTGTCATGAGTATTTGTTGAGCAAATACAACTATGAGCTATATAAGGGAAGCATTTCCACATTCAAGCTAGAAACAATTCGGCAGTGCTTGATTGAAGTTCAAAATCGGGTTGGTTATCGAGTTGATTAATGGAAGAAGAACACGAGAATTGTCAGATCTGTAATCCTTATAGGGATTACTATGACGACATAGAAGAAGAACTAGAGGGCTATTGGAAATTCTACATGCAGCCGGAACCTGTTAAGCCCTACGAATGGCTTTAGGAGAAATCATGAAACAATGCTTGTGGAATCACATGGATCACACGATTTGTTCTGGTGATCGGGTTTCCGGTTCTGCTTGGTGCTCTACACACAAAGAACAGGCCGATAAGGTTTGGGACCACGAAGATGAAAGGTCTAAGGCTTACAAGGAAAAGGAAAAGATTCCGACCATTCAGCCTCTAGAGAAGTATTTGTGATGAGCGAAGACCTGGGCCAAAGACTGGAAAGACACCCTCGGTGTGGCCGAGCAAAACCGCGCTCTGCTTTATGTGAGTATTGCCTGAAATACGATAGCAACTATAGGAACGAAATGGCCTTAGTAGAGAAAGAAGTAGAG
>JAZKEA010000208.1:0-6600 GCA_040387315.1 Armatimonadota bacterium
CAAAATATGCAGTAACATCGTGGCGGAGCTTTTATCCACGACTAGGCCCGCACCCATCTCTGGGCCACGATTTCAAAGTTGTTACCACGACACTCGTCAGCAGAAGAACGCACTCTCTCTGCCATATCCGCGGGAAGTCTCCGGTTTCCCAGGCGCAAAATCGCCCGAAGGATGAGTCGGAAATTTTCCACGGAAAGACAGAGTATTCTGTCCTCGGCACAAGGATCAGGAAGATCGGCTTGCCGATAATACCTGGCCTTACAACGAGGCCTGCGAACTTCCCAAATGGCAGCCCGTGAGGCAGGTGTCCGTCTGCTTCAGGACGATCATTATCACTATCCGGCACGGAGGAGGGGTTAACCAGGGTCGAAAGTACCCGTTGCGGACCTTTATACCGGGTCTTTCGGCCTCTGATACCGACCGTCGACCCATCGGGAAAAAGGGTACTGCAGATAAGAGAAGAAGGAGCCAATAATTAAATCAGCTCCTTTTCCGGCAGGGCAATGAGGTCTCAAGCTTTGGGCGTTCAAATCAACGATAGCAACAATAAATCCGTGGCCGCTTCGCACAACTCCGAACCCTGGATTGGCGGACGTGGGCGGGAGATACCAGGTGAGGGATTCTCCGGTCTGGCCCCGCTGCTGCATCTGGTGCGTCCCCGCTGTCCTGACTGCGGAAAGCGGGGGATGATCTGCCGTTACGTCGTCCCCGCTTCGTATAACGAGCCGTCGCCGCGCTATTTTCAGTGCCGACACTGCGCCGCGCGTTACTTCCGCATGACCACCGGCCCCTGGTTCCCAGCAGAGGGACAGGAGTACGCGCACTGCTACGGGACGGACGTTTAGGTTTCTCGCCGCTGTCCTTTTACCAGGACAGCGGCGTTCGCTAGTCCGGTCGGGAACGCGAAGGTTTACTTCCCCTTCGCTGATGCCACTTTCGAAGCTTTAATCGTCTGCTCAATCTCCGCGAAGTACGCTGCGTACCGCGGGATCTCAAACTGAATGTCCGCGTCTTTGTAGAGGCGCGCAAGAACGGGACCATTCTTGCTCGCCTTCTCTATTCGCGCCATCCGCTCCGCCAGTGGCTTGGCTTTTTCATACCGGGTAAATCCCGCGCTGTCCCGTCTGTTCACTCGGAGAACCGCAAAGGCCCCGTTGTCAAGGGGCACCGTTTTGATGCCGCGAACACCCACAGGAGCATCCATAACGGCATTCGAGACTCTCTGCCGCGCGGCGGGGGATACGCCTTTATCGAAGGCCTCCATTGTGACGTTGATACCAAGCACTCCCAGGCGTTGGGTATTGCTCACAATCGCCTGCCCGGTCAGATCAGTCTTGTTCAGCAGTGCTTTTGCCGTTGCGGCATCCACGGGGTTCGTGGCGATGACAACCAGGGATTCCGCCTGCATCGGCACCGCAAACTGCGCCCTGTTCTTGTTATAGAACGCACGGATTTCTCCGTCCGAAAGCTTGACATCCTTTATGGTCAGGTTTTCCAGAGCCATCTGTGTCGTCAGCTTCTGCCGGTATTCCGCCTTTTTTGCCGGGTCGCTGTCACTTCCCTGCAGTGCCGTCGGCTGAGTGCGCCGGATGTAAGCGATCCGAGCATCCACGTCTTTTTCCGTTGGTGTCACGCCCGCTTTTCGAGCGGCCGCGGTGACCATTTTCGAGATCGCAAGTTCCGTCAAAACGGGTTTGCCCGCCTGATATTCCAGAGCGTCTCGATATTCTTTGATGGTGATGGACTCATCACCCATCCGCAACAGGGGACGGCTGGTCGAATAACGCTGATAAAGGAAGGCATTACCCGCCAGCGATGCGATAGCAACCAGCGCAAGGAGCGCTACCAGTACTTTTTTCACAACGATTCCTCCGCATACAAATCAAACAATAACACTAATATAATAATCAGGAACGGCTGCCGCTGCTGCAAATCGCCGCCGCGATGGTTTCCGTCCAGCGGTCCAGCGTCGCATTCTGGTTCACCCAGGCCCGCGCATTTTCTCCGAGCCGTCGGCGTTCCTTCCCATCCGCCAGAAGGCGGCGAATCTCGCGCTCCCAGGCATCGGGATCATTGGGCGGAACAACTACCCCGTTCTCGCCATGCTTTATGACATCTGTCTGCCCGGTGGTCTGGGTAACGATCACCGGTTTTCCCATCGCCATCGCCTCAATCATCGTTGTAACTCCCGCCTGGAAATCGTTTTCATACAGCGGGACAGCCACAACGGCAGACTGAGCGTAGAGTTGGCGCAGCTCGCCGTACTCGTACCGGCGCACCGCGACGTTTTCGGGCAGCGTCCGATCCTGCGTCTCATCGGAGTGCTTGGACCAGGGAGATGCCGCCGCCAGCTTGAAGGACACCTGCGGCATGCGCGCGGCGGCTGACAAAAGCGTCGGATAATCACGCCATTCCAGTCCTGCCGCGCTCACCAGATTCGTCGGGGCCGATTCCGTGTCTGCTTCTTCTGAGGGCCGATAGAAAGTATCGTCGGCGTGAAAAGCGATCCTCTTGATTTTACCAAAGGGAATACCAAGATGCTCACGACTATGGGTCTCCTGGGTCGTCGCGTAGACAAATATCGTGTCCATTTCGCGGTGGAGGCCAAGTGTCCGAAAGAAAAAGCGCTTCTTGCCGGTGGAAAGACGGTGTCCAATAGTCACATGGCCCGGACGACGCCCGAAAGGGTAGAGGGCCCGCAGCAGCAGGGCAAGCGGAATGCCCACATTCTCGCCGTTGGTGAAGAGGGCGTCCGCGCCGCGCGACCGCACCGCGCCAAAGACCGCGAGTGCGGCATCTCGCCCTGCAATCCGCTTCACAAGGCGGACGAGCGGCGGAACCGATGCGCCGCTTTCCTCGAGTGCGCCATAATCGAGAAAGCTGACATCGGCGCCGCGCTGCCGAAGCGAGTCCGCGAGGGCAAAATAGTCCATCCGGGGGTGGGCATCCCCGGCGACAGCATCGGAGATATCGCGTTTGAGAACGCTGGGGATCAGCAGCAGGGTCTTCATCGTGTTATCGGTTTATCGGCTCGCCGGAGACGAACCTGCCCGCGCCACCACTTGGATCAAAGCCTGGTAGTTTCGCGCCGCATCGAACCGTTCCCGCGCGGTCTCGTTCGCCCGCGCGCCCAGGGTCTGACGCAGTGTTGTCTCCTGTATTAATGTCATCATCGCACCTGCCAGCGCCTCGCTGTCGTCCACGGGTACTATCCACCCCGTCTCCTGATGCCGTACCGCTTCGGGAAGCGCTCCCACCCGAGTCGTGATCACCGGCAGACCCGCCGCCATCGCTTCCAGTACCGCCAGCGGCAGACAGTCGCCGCGTGTCGGAAAGACAAACAGATCCGCCTGCCGGAACAGTTCCCGCAGAACGGGGGAGTTCGGCTCGACGCCGCGATGCACGACGACTCCCGCGATATCCTCTCCGCGTTCGGCGCGTACCCGCTGCTCCTCCGCCTCAGACCACGTCCGCGTAACGACATCCAGTCGCGAGACCCGACGCGCCGCGTCGGGCAGCCGCGTCCAGGCGTCCAGCAGCGTCCTCCCGCCTTTGCGTTCGAAATCGCCGCCCACAAACAGCAGCCGGACGGCATCCATGTCTCTCAGCCGTTCCGATCTGTCATCCCATACCGCAAGATCTATGCCAGGAGGGATGACCGTGATTCTGTCCGGCGTTATTCCATAATCCTGTACCAGCGACGCCTTCGCCCACTCAGACCATGTGACCAGAGCCCGCGCGGCGTTGAATGCCCGTATATTGAGACGCTTTTTGATCTCTTCAACCCGCTCATTGCCGCTCGGTGTGTGCCCATAGAACGCGCCGAGGGCATCATATTGCAGCGGCGTCGCATCCAGAGACACGACCGACGGTACGCGTCGCATGAACCCCGCCGAAAGAAGCGAGGTAACCTGAGTGTGAAACAGTGCCCCGTCAAGTCGCCCCGCGTGGGGCCGCAATCCCAGATACGCCCCGAGCGAAGCCCTCAAAGACCAGTTCGAGCGCACCCCCGGCAGCCGTGTCCAAGCCCCGGTCATCCCCGCATACGGCAGATCAACATAGGTGGGGGAGATGCCCTCACCATTCTGGCCTTTTTCCGCAAGGGCTGCCTTCAGGTTCTGGGCATGCGTGATGTGTCCCAGCGAGTATTCCAGAGCGAATCCAAGGTTTGTTATCATCAGCTGCGAAGCACTTACAGCCTGTTATCCCGCCGCTACGATCGTTTTGAGGGTGTCTAGAGTACCCTGACCGCTTCTCTCCCAGGAAAAATCTGCAAGCCTTGTCTGTCCCCTCGCCACTAAGTCTGTTCGCAACGCTTCGTCTTCAATACAATGTAAAAACATCTGGGCAAGCTCTTCAGTGTGTCCAGTTGTGAACCGGAGGGCGGCGTTTCCAGCCACCTCACGCAGTACGGGAATGTCCGAGACGATCAGCGGGACATCATAGCTCATAGCTTCCAAGGCGGGTATACCAAAACCCTCGTACAGAGATGGTAGTACCACGACCCGAGCATGCCGGTAAAGATACCTTAATTCCTGATCAGAAACATGACCAAGGAGCAGGATGCGCCGCGCGATGCCGTCGCCCTTCTCGGCACGCCCGCGCTCAATCAGTTCCGTCTCGCCTCGCAAGTCGCCCGCCAGCACCAAGCACGTTTCCGTGTCTGAGGGATTCAGAAAGGTGTATTCTGCGAAACCGGAGAGCGCGTCCGACCAGTTTTTGTATGCGCGCCCCGGATTTACCATTAGAATATAATGCGGCCACCTGAGGTTCGGGGGGCATTGGTCGGGCAATGTGGGATCATCTCTTTCCGCCGCGGGAGGGATGACCGTTACCTTTTCCGGGGACACCTCGAACAGGTTGACGATCTCTTCCTTCACCGTTTCCGAGATCGTGATCAATCCAGCCTGCGCTCTCAGTAATTTCCCCTCATGCTGCCGCGCACCAGAGTTATGGGCAGAGCCAAAGTAGTCAGGAATCACATATTTGCCGTTATCGTAAATCGTCAGTACGACTGGACAGGAGAGAGGCGTCTTGATGCGACCGCTAAACGAATAATAAATCTGGTGGCGCCGCGTCAAAATGTCTATCGGAAGAAGCCCATGAAAACGTAGGTGTCCTAGACGGTTGCATCGAGTAACATTTGCCCGACTTTCGAGGAGGTCTAAGCCTTCGTTGCGGACGGCCCGATCGCAACGAAGGGTGAATCGGTCCTCCGAATCCGCTAGCCTCGTCATAGCCTCAAGGATGCGGTATGTATAGATCTGAACACCGGACCAATTTGCGTAGAGCAATAGGCTGGAGTCAATAGAGATACGCATGGCTCGTTTTTAATTCGTCCGAAAGGGGCAGGAAGTATGAAGTGAACGGCTCGCCCGGTTTCGACTATGGTGCGTTTTCATCTCAGCGCATACAATCCGCTGCGACCGGCAGGCGCAACAGATCGCGCAGTACGTGATGGAAGTGACGCGCTGCAGTCTCTTCCGTAAAATGACGTTGCATCCGGTGTCTACCTGCTTCTCCCATGCGGATCGCTTTTGGAGGTTCGGCAAGGAGTGCACAAACATTTTTTGCTAGGCCCTGTGTTGAATCCTGACGCGGGCTCAAAAAGCCTGTGATGCCATGTTCAATAACTTCCGGCATAGCGCCATCCGCATAGGCGACGACTGGCAGGCCGGCCGCCGACGCTTCGGCTACTGCGAGCCCAAACGGTTCATCCTCAGCCGGATGCAGAAAAACGTCAAGTCTGCGCAGAATTTGCAGGACATCACGGCGATGTCCGAGAAAGCGCACGCCCTCAGAGACACCCAAGTCCGTCGAAAGTCTCCTCAGCGAGTCTTCATATCCCACATGCCAAGACGTCTCGCTCCCAACCAGCAGCAGAGACGCATTCGGATACGACGCCCGTACTTCGGCAAACGCCCGAATCGCATGATCCTGACCTTTTTGTGGGTCGAGGCGAGCAATCATGCCTATAAGAGGACTCTCATTGCAGATACCGAGTTCCCGCCGGATGTCGTCAACCCTTATCTGTGTGGACATTTCGGGAACGGCAATGGAGTTGCGAACCGTGATGACCCGTTCCACAGGGACCCCGTGCCGCAAAGCCTCGCCCCGGATGAATTCGCTGATAGCTAAGACCCTGTCACAGTCCAGCAAGCGCTGCAGGACCGGTTTATGAAGCCATGGTCCCACAGTGTAATGCAGGTGGATGATCTGTGGCCGCTTGAGACGCCGAGCAAGGTAGGTTGCCGCTTGGCAATCCCAATACTGTTGGCACGAGTAGATAACGTCGGGTCGCAGCCGACGCGCTTGGTATAGTACCCGAGGAAGCTGAGTTAGAAAGTGCAGCCGCATCTTGACTTTAGTTGGTAGGGAACGACGAGCGGTCATAGGGCGCCATCCGAAATCAACAGGGTGAAGTTCAACATCGGGACTCACTGCTCGGCGAAACTGCTCTATGCCAACTCGATCTTCTGGCCAAGAGTGGTGAATCACATGATACTGCAGCGGCGCGCCGTCAAAGACAGCATGTGAGTCCTGGTTCAGCAGACTCGCAAAAACACGCGCCTCCGGCGAAAAACCGTTAGCGATTTGAAT
>JAZKEA010000208.1:6610-12179 GCA_040387315.1 Armatimonadota bacterium
AGCGGTTGCGTCATCGTCCGTCCCACACTAGCCTATGAGCACCAATCTGCACACTCCAGTAAGGCGCAACAACCTCAGGCATTTCCGTCCAATACTAGCGTCCAGCATCGTAACAGGTTCACTGTTTGGCAGAAATTAAGTCACAGTAAATACTAAGATATTTGCCCAGCATAGCGCTTAAAAGAAAATCCTTAGAAACTACAGCGGAAGCCAGCACGACCTGCTGGTCACCAATCTGCCGATCAGACATGAAATTGTACCACTTTTCGGCAAATGCCCCTACGTCGCCGTGCGCCGCCATTGCAACCCGAGCCAGGTTGGTTCCGATGACATCTTCGATACCATCTACTTTCGTGCTCAGCACCGGCAGCCCACTGGCCCATGCTTCCAGCATAGATATAGAAAGTCCTTCGAAGTGACTGGCACCGACGAATAAATCACATAATCCAAATAGCCGAGGTATGTCGTTTCGATACCCCAGCGGATGTACAAAGGACAGCTTCTCCGCACCCTTTTCATATATTTCCTTGGTGTCACCTACAAGGAAAAGTTCCCACTGTTTAGCTATATTCGTCGTAGAGGGATCCTGGCGCAGCTTTGATAATGCCTCAATCAGCGGGCTAACTGGGCGACGACCGTACCGCCCGGAGACGACCCCAATAGCTAATTTCGTGCTGGCGGGTAGGCTGTACTCCGCACGAAAGGCTGCCCGCGCGGACTCATCGGCGCGTCCGAAACTACCGACGGCAACGGAATTGTGGACAACCGTGCCGCGATTGCGTCGCTTTGGTAAGTAACTTTCCCAGCGTGCCTGATTACCCTCACTCACATAAGTGAATCGAGTGATGGATCGATCGATCGTTCGGATCGCCTGTAAATATGGGAACGATGGCCTCGACATCAGAGGATTGTGCTCGGTTCTTACGATGCGATGGCGGCGCAAGGCAGCGGCACAGATGACTTCCAGTCCCCATTTAAAGGAAGGGCAATGAAAATGTATTACGTCTGGATTGTAGCGCTGAAAGTGCCTCAGAGCCTGGAGAAAGTTGGCAGGGTTTAAAGAGGAGATTTTATCACCGGCAATGGGTGCTATACGTGTGACCGCGGCTCCGATTGAACTTAGATGTTCGGCATACAAATCCAAGCTATCTCCCTCAGGAATGACTAAGCTTACCTTTGCGCCGACACTTATCAGATGCAGACAGAGATCTGCCGCGACTCGCTCCGTTCCGGAAACAGAGTTGGTTAAAACACAGATACAAATCCTCTTATTAGCGACTGAGGCCAAATTCTTTTCCATGCCTTCTCTGTTGATGTTGTCCCATGGTTTCGCCGCGCGTGTAGATATCCGAGCCCCAGGGTGCATAGCGTCTTGAATTTTACCAGCATAATAGGTCAGATAGCGACTGATGGAATTAATTCCTCCGAAGGGAAGAGCCCATTTCCTTTCGAGGTGGTTCCACGTTATAATACCAGAAGCTATCTTGCTGGCGACAGACCGATGTATATCTCTTAGAATGCGCCGTGGAAGAGTGACCGTTTTCAGAAGAGGTGAGCACGCCGGTGGATAGTGTAACTGTTATAATATGTACATATAATCGGTCGAGCAGTCTTGAACTTACCCTTCAGTCTCTGGCGAGAATCCACGTACCATCTGGGTGTGAACTGGAAATTATCGTTGTTGATAATCGTTCAACTGACGATACAAAGCAGGTCGTTGATGACGCGCGCCGCATCAATCAGCGGTTGCGCTACGAGTATGAGGCTGTGCCGGGTCAGAGTGCGGCCCGCAACGCGGGACTTTCGGCGGCGCGAGGAGAAATCATCGCCTTTACGGATGACGACTTGAGGTTTGCCCCTGATTGGCTGGAGGAACTGATCCGCCCACTCCGCTCCGATTCCCAGGCGGTAGTTGGAGGTATCACTATCGCAGAGCACTTGCGGCGTGACTGGATGACGCCCTGGCACTGGTCGCTTTATGCTGGCAATAATGCCTCCATGGAAATGGAAGGCCGCTGTCTTACCGGAGCCAATATGGCATTCCTGCGCGAGGTCCTAAAAGTCGTGCCAGGCTTTGACGTTGAACTTGGCCCGGGTCGCTTGGGGTTTTGCGATGATACTCTTTTCAGTCTGCAGCTAGAAAAGGCAGGGTACAAGATCGCATACCATCCCCCTGCCGCCGTAGATCACCATTTCGATCCGTCACGGCTGAGCCGAGTGAGTCTCGTCGATACGGCCCGGAAGGTCGGCAGTAGTACAATGTATATCGACTACCACTGGCGACATCAAGCAATTCCTATGGCACAGGTCAAACTTCTTCGAAAACAGCTCCTGCTGAGTCTGTGGAGGCGGAGGAACAAATCGACCGTCCAGAAGGAAGAGGGGATTACAGAGAAAGAATATTGGCAAATTTGGGACTGCGGGCGGTTGCGCCAATACATGACGGCAGAAAGGCATCGGCCGTGGCTGTACGACAAATTTGGTTCTGTAAAAATCGCTGTATAACGTATCCGCCTTAACCTTGTTTTAATTTACCCTTATGAACCACCGAATCCAACCCGTTGTCCGCCGCTTAAAGGCCATCCAGAATGTCGGCATCGCGTCTGCCGTTCAATACTGGCTTGCCCGACGGCGACGTCCAAACCCGAACCTTGGCAACGGCAACGGGTATGAAACCGTCACGTTGACGCCGCGCAACGCGCGATTTCCCCTGTACGCGCGTATCGGAAGCAGCGACATCGAGGTCTACCGACAGATATTCACTGAACGTGAGTATGAATGCATAGACGACATTAAGGACGTGCGCCGGATAATTGACTGTGGCGCAAACGTTGGATATGCCTCCGCTTACTTCCTTAGCCGACACCCAGATGCTAGTGTGATTGCCATTGAACCGGATATGGACAACTTCGCACTCTTGCAGAAGAACCTTGCGTCGTATGGCGACCGAGTTCACATGATTCATGCAGGAGTTTGGTCCCATGATACTGACCTATCGCTGCGAAGAACCGGCGAGGGGAACGAGTGGAGTATAAGCGTCGAAGAGTCTGGACCGAACGAACACCCGGACATTCGCGCGATCGGCCTGACCGAAGTGTTCAATCGTGCTGGCACGGATGACATTGACATCTTAAAGATCGATATAGAAGGCTCGGAGAAAATCGTCTTTAGCCAAAACTACGAGCTTTGGCTGCCACGCACCCGGAACATCGTCATGGAACTGCATGGTCTGGAATGTGAAGTGGCGGTCGATTTGGCACTCAAGAACAGGCCGCACCATAAAGTCCATCCGAACGAAGAATTGACTGTCTATCGTATGGAATAATTCGCCAGTCCACGACGTCAGTACTGCGCTGACACCGAGTCGGGCACGGCGGTTTGGAGTCGGGGGCGATGCGTGCGTAAGTAGGCTCTTATTTCCCCCTCTTTCATTTCCCCCTCGATCGCGTCGAGTGAATGATCTTTTAGCCGGCACTTTGCAGATTCTGCGGCGAGTCGGGCATTCCACCCCAGATACACGCAAAGGGCAGAGAACCATTCCCTAGGTCACCGTACTCCATCTCGACCAATTTCGTGAGCAGCTCGAAAATATGGTCCGCCTGGAGATAAATACCGCTAAGAATATAATCCGGAAGTAAGCGTGCGGGCTGCAGTCGCCGCAGAAACTCTTCGCTCATGAAATAAGAGCCGCCGAAGACGTTTTCCCCATACTATATCCCTGCCGCACCGCAGCGCGGTACATCTGGCGAAGTCTCCAAACAAGGTCAGGACGGCGAGCGAAGCTGCGCAGACTGGAAACATACTTTGATATTTGGTTGCGCTCCCCGGAGAAATCGATAGGAATGCCGGAATACGTCAGGGGATACTGCTCGGCAACCGCGACGGCAGGATTCTTTAGGAACAATCGAAATGCTTCCTCTTCCGTATGAGGGCCAATGATCAGCGCATCGGTGTCGAGTCTCAAGAGAGCATTAAGTTGTTTCCGCGAGACAGAGTGAGCGCGTCAGAATCTTCCCTCCGAAACGCACCCAGTACGAGTGCGTGGCTCGCCCGGAGTTACCGGATGAATCTAAAATACTTTCGTGTGGCCGACGGATTTCATTGCCGCCAAAATTGTCCGGATTCCTGTAAAGCAGTCGAAGTGGGTACATGCCCGCGCTCTCGCCGCTTCTCCCATTCTTTGACGGAGCGTGGCATCTTCAACCAAAGAAGCCAACCGCGTAGAAAGCACCGCGTAATCATCAGGAGCCGTTAAAAAACCTGTTTCGCCTTCTACCACGATATCGGGGATGCCGCCCAGGTTCGAGACCACGACAGGCAACCCGCAAGCCATCGCCTCCAGCGCGACCAGTGAATAGCAGTCCGCTCGAGTCGGCAACACAAACAGGTCGCATTGCTGATATAGACGCACCAGTTGCGGGCTGTTATTGGTGAGGCCCCGATGGACGAACACCCCTGGTAGGTTTTCCGCATCGCCGGGAAGTGTATCGCGCGTCACTAAGTGCAGTTCGACGCTCCGTGTGTTTGTTCGCTCGGATGCCCAGCGCAATAGCAGGTCGCCGCCCTTGCGCGCAAAATCCCCGCCGACAAATAGAGCACGAACCGTGCCATCCTTAGGTTTTATGGAAGGGTCCGGATGAAAAAGCCGGGTATCGACTCCAGGGGAGATGCTGGTGACTTTCCTCGGGGGAACACTCCAATCCTGCTGCAAGCTTCGTCCTACCCAGTCATTCCATGGAAAGAGATGAGTGGCCTCACCATAGATACGCTCGGTCGCCCGGCGCTTCCATCCACCCATGAATCGGGCGCGCGAACGTGTATACCCGTACTGCGCGCCCATTTCCTCCATCTGCGACGGCGTCATATCCATCACCAGAAACGACGGTGCAGCGGCCACAAGATCGGGAACGCTCTTTGCTGCCCATGTAGACCATAGGATTGCGTCGAACCGCTTAGCCTTACCCAGTCCTGCGCGAATCTCCTGAACGCCGCGTAGAGTGCTCGCTACAGTATCCGGAAAAGCGCGAGGAATCCGAGACAGCATCCCGATAGCCCCTTTTAGCGGCAGTTCATACCGTACTGGCACAAACGTCGCCTCAATCTCCGAGTCCTCGCTCACCACACGTTGCAGATTGAGCGCCTGCGTTCGCAGACCTACCTGCTGATCTAGAACAAATGCAAAGCGCTTCATAAAGTCATACTACATCCATTGCCACACTGGTTTGAACTGGCCTGATCAACTAATAGGCAGGTGTAAATTTCGCTATCATCGAGTGCCAGTTCGATTATAACAAAGATAGAGGGTATCTGAGTATGCGGGGAGCAGCAATAACAAAAAGAATCCGCCCCATCGCACTGGTGCGCGATGGGGCGGATTCCTCTGAGTGATGTCACGTCAGGGCCATGATTCAAGCAAGTATCGTTAAGGCATGGCGGGCACAACTTCTATTCCGAAGTTGTTCCAGTGTCGCTCGTCGGTCTGGTTTACATTAACATAATAGTTCGGCACGTAACCATCACTTGCCGAATTCGTTGTTTCCACCTCGGTATGATAGATCTGGTGCACAAA
>JAZKEA010000209.1:0-3965 GCA_040387315.1 Armatimonadota bacterium
GCACGATACCCGCGTTGATCTTCACTGGCTGGACTCCGAGGAAGTGGAGAACGGCGACATCGACGCTCTTCTCTCGCCCCATGATGCCATTGTCGTCTGCCCCGGTTTCGGCTCCCGCGGGGTCGAGGGAAAGATCGGGGCCGTCCGCTATGCCCGCGAAAACAAGATTCCGTTTCTCGGAATCTGCTACGGTATGCAGATGGCGGTCGTCGAGTACGCGCGAAACGTCTGCGGTCTCGACGGGGCGCACACTACCGAAGTCGATCCCGAAACCGAGCACCCGGTTATCGCGCTCATGCCGAGCCAGTACGGGGTTACGGACAAAGGGGCGACCATGCGCCTTGGCCTCTGGCCCTGCCGTCTGGCCGAAGACTCACTCGCTTCCCGCGTCTATAGCGGCCCGGTCGTGGAGGAGCGCCACCGTCACCGATTTGAGGTCAATAATGCGTACCGCGACCAGCTGAGCGAGCACGGTCTGGTTTTCTCCGGTATCTCGCCCGATGCCCGCCTGGCCGAGATCATCGAGCTGCCCGCGGCGATTCATCCTTACTTTATCGCCACTCAGTTCCACCCGGAGTTCCGGTCACGCCCGAACCGGGCGCATCCGCTGTTCGCCGGACTCGTCGATGCTTCGCTGCGCGCCCGCGCTAAATAGAACCGGTTCCCGTCCGAGTCCAGGTACTTTCACCGGGACTCGGATCTCGCGTTTGGAAAAGCCCTTGACGATGGCTTTCCGATAACCGATAATGCGTGATGCAGGGCATCGAAGCCCTTTATTCAAATAGAGAGTATGTTAGGAGAAAACGCTATGGCAGCGTCCACCGTCTTTGAGAAGCAGGCAGGCAGCAAGATAGCACTGGGGCTACCGCTGCAGTTTATCAGTCTCTTTTTCCTCGTCCCCGTCGTTCGTCTGACAGTACGGCAGTTTCGAATGCATGAGGCCCGCGAGGGTCTTGTATGGGCCGGTTGCTTTATCACCCTGGGGTGGCTGCTCGAACAGTGGGAAGCAGGAAGATGGCCCCGGCAGCAAAGTATTGCCGCCCTGTGGAAAACCCGCTGGGGGAATCTTGCGCTCTCCCTTCTGCTTGCAGGAGCCGCCGCGCTGCTGGCGCTCGTCGCCATCAACGCCACACTCTGGCTGACCGGAGGGCCACATTGACCTCCGCTTGCTGATAAAGTGAAGAGGCTCGCCGCAGCGTCTGCGATGCCGGACGCTGCGAAGCCCGCGGCGGATCAGAAGAAAGAATACAATATGCCTGAGTTTGTCGTTACCTACCACCTGCTGCAGACAGGCGGGGCCGAAAAGACAGCCGCGATGTTCAGCGGCGGTTCCACGCCCAAGCAGTTCAAGGTCACCATAGAGGCCGAAGACATGGCCGCCGCCACCGCCGCCGTCGGCGAGTACCTGACCTCATCCCCCGGCTACGTCACCCTGGAGACGACCAGCAACCGTGCCACGGTCATTCCCAAGTCCAGCATCCAGAGCGCGCAGATCGCCCTGAAGCAGGAAACGCCAACACGCACTCCCGCCGAAGCCGCGCATGAAGCACGGTCGAATGCCGCCACCCTGAATGCCATGAAGACCCGAAGTTTCTCCAAGCGCCGCCGTTAGTAAGGCTGCTTCAAGCGGATAGTCCCGTCACCTTGGACGGGAGCCGTGCCGTTAAAATGGCTTTATGGGTTTTACCTCTTTTATGGCAGCCAATGGCAAGCCATCGCGATCCCGCATCGGGGATACAGGAGCCTGGAATAAAAACTCGTCGCGTCGCGCGTCACGCTCGGCAGCGGTAGTCGCTTCCCGCTCCTCCACAAATCGCTGGTGGCGTGTTTCCAGAATCGTTTTGCGGAGAGCACGCATCCGAATCTGAAAGTCCGGGGGAGCGACACACCATTGGCGGCTGAATTTGGTGCTTCTAAAGACACCTGTTTCAGAGCTGTACCAGAAGATAGGCCTTCGGCCAAGACGAAAAGAAAATGTTTTGCAGTCCGTTCTGAAATGAAAATCGTACTTCACCTGGGGTGGTTTGCCCTCCTGGAAGTTCCGGAACGTTTGCATCTGTTGCAGAATCTCCTGATTTGCTCCCGCTGGTAACCCCTCACGATCGTTTATCTTATCGAACGTAAGGTTTTCGCGGGCAGGGACGAAACAGGTCCCGTCAAGTGTTTGTACCTGCCCAATGACATAGCGGAGAGGGATCTTTGCCGGATGGGTGAATTGTGCGAACCACCAGATAGTCAAGAACCCAAGACCCGACAGAACCAGCACCACTTCAAATAGCTTGAGGCCCCGCGTCATTAGCCCCTGCATGATGCTTCTACTAACTGTCATAACAGCCCTTGCCCACACAAGTCCGCCTCCGCGACCACAGGTCCTGGCATACTGCGGCAGGTCAGCGTGGGTACTCCAACCGCAGGATACGCCGACCTTTGCCACCGTCCCCACTTTCAAGATTCGATATCTCCAGTGTCCGCACACGCCAGATTTGCTTTTTCACGTTCCCCTCCTGCTCTGTTGACCAGATAACCCAGACTGGCTTATCCGGATCGCTCTTTAACCTGACAGCGGCGATCCCCTCCAGGTCGAAGGTCGCGACCGGTATTGGAGACGGCTCTGTCTTTGTAGAGAGATTGGCAGATAAGTCCCGCTGCTTCATTCCACCGTTTCTCGTATCCACAAATTCCGGGTGAGTTGCCGGCGCCAGCCGAGAAGCGAGGGCAGAGGTAACGACAGCGTGCGCCGTTGCTCGGCCGCTTTCGTGTAACAGGTTGGGGCGAACGGAACTAAACGAGGACAGTATCGGGGCGTCTCGCTTCCTTTGTTCCAGAAACAAGCCCAATTGGACCCCGCCATAGATTAAGGGCAGTAACGCCACCGCCTTGACAATCTTGCGGTTCAAAGCGCATCCTCCTGGATAAGCCGGTTCAGGACCGCCCGCGCCGTGGGAGTGACGGTACACCATGCCCCTTTGCGTCCTACATCACCGGTCTTGGGGAAATAGACGTAGCGATACGAGGAGTTTCCCGGGTCCTTGTAGACCATGATCTTTATCACATAGCAGTCACTGCTGGAGTCAGGAGGGTCGTTGGTACGGAACGCGGGGCTGCTTATCTTCTCAAAATCGGCAATCTGAATCGTTTTGCCTTTGGATTGATCCGGAATATGCCCCGAGGAAAGTTCACGCAAGTCGGACGCGGAGTGGAAACGGATAAGGTCAAAAGAGTCCGCTTTCGTTACCGCATGCCGCAGCCTTTCCCGTCTGTCAAACTCAGAGCATCCGGTGGCAGCGACCAACAGTCCTACAAGACAGGCTCCTGTAAGAACGGACCCGATGCGGATGCACCTGAGTCGAGGATGCATGACAAGCCGCTGTAGAGAACGGGCAGGAGAGAAAACGGTTGTTGTGGACGGGTCCTTTTCCGGACTGTTTCGCATGGCCTCGTGCGAACAAACCTCATACCGCAAAGGCTGCGGGGAGGTAACCAAACAAGTGGGTAGACACCTGAGGCGCATGACTCTCCTGTACCGTCACCCGCGAACTCCAAACCTTCCTGTTCGTCCGGTGGATACAATAGTAACACGGGAAAGAGATTTGCCCGCCTGCTTGCCCCCTAAATGCCAGATAAACCGGTACGTTTACCGGCACTTAAATTCACACACATTCAGTGAGCGTAAGATCAGGTGTCTGAGTCCCTGGTGGCCTGCCACTTCTACTTTTTCTTGATAACGGGCGAGGGCCGAACGGCGGACGTTGCCGTGCGCTTGCCGACGGGACGCGGGTTCTTTTTTCGCAGTTCTTCCCGCACAAACTTTCCGGACGCGCTGATGGCGCTGTCCGGCCAGCCACCTCGCTCATTCGCGCCGGGCTTCAGCGCCGCCGATGCCTCGTCCTTGTCCGCCACCGACCAATTACACCAGCTTATAGAGTTCGCATCCAGGAACTGCCACCACTTTCGCATCTCGTCGT
>JAZKEA010000210.1:0-3775 GCA_040387315.1 Armatimonadota bacterium
CAGCGGTAAATCGATAAGACGAGCCATACGCCGCATGGTAGTTTTCCGTACCCGGCGCGTCTACCGTTTGCTGGAACTTACTCCCAATATCATCCGGGCACTGAAAGATGCCTTTGTTTTTGGCGTACGGCATGATCTCATCTTCCACGCCTTTATGACCGGGAGTTCCCGGAGCGGCCCCGGAGGCTATCGTATTGTAGGCGTGGAAGATGGGGAAAGACTCATCATAGTCCTGCACATACATTCGAACAGCGGTACCAATCTGGCGAAGGTTCGAGATACAGGCTGTTTCACGCGCCTTTTCTCGTGCATTGGCAAAAACGGGGAATAGTATCGCGGCGAGAATCGCTATTATGGCGATCACAACGAGAAGCTCGATAAGCGTAAAAGCGCGACGGGACATAACGGTTTTTTCCTTTTCCACTTCCGGCGCACTACCGAACGCGCGAAAAAGAAACAGCCCTGCCCTTGTCCCCCAACAGAGGGTGGTTATACAAAAATAAAACCACCCTCCAGCGTGGGGGTGGTCGACGAGAACCGATGAAGTTCCCGAGGCCATCCGCTTTCCTACGCCGGTACAAACCGGATCAGGTCTTGGGGTCGGCCCTTAGCCCTCTCAGCCGTATCCGTGAAATGCGCCTGAACGCAAATCGCGGAACGGTCCCCCCAGCAGACGTACAGTATTAAATTGCTCTTAAAGTCTACCCTGCTGTAAACGGAGTGTCAATGATATTCCCAAAGAGCTTTATTTGACGGGTTTACCCCGTCAGGAGCATACTGTTCCAGAAATTCCGTCCAGGATAGCTGAGTTCGTAAGACCGGTAATTCATGTAACGAGTGCAAGCAAGAATTCGCAAGAGTGGAACACTAAATTGAACCAATGATTAGGAGCAGATTAAGCATCGTGACACTTTCAATTTCGATTGCCGCTTTTGCTTTGCAAATTCTGCTTGCAGTACCAGCCGCGGTTGGTGCTCCGCCGATGGTTGCAGGTAAAACAAGCCTGAGACAGTTATTTTTGCAAGTACAGAGATTACCAAATGGACAGGTCCTGCTGGCTGTCGACACAGTTCCTGTTACGGGGAACGCTACAGTACCTCCAGAAACAAGCCCCGAGTTTGTCAGTGCCCTCGCGGCCCATTACGGACTCTCCGCCGTTTCTCTTGGATCGGTCGCAGCCCTTGCGCCACCCCAGATAATGAGGCTGCGTACGCCCGCAAAAGTTCCGAACCTCGCAGCAGGGATGACGACTCCGGAACAGACCAAGTACCTGGCGAGTACCTTAACTCCAGAACAATGGGCAAAACTAAGCAGTCCAGCAGGTCTAGGGCAAGCGGATCTTACTGCGATCCAACGGCCTATTTTCCTTTCCCTGCTACCCGATCCGTTCACCATCCGTCGCCGTGGAACCGCCGAACACAAGGTGCTTACAGAAGTTGAACGGTCGCAGATTCACCTGCGGCTGCAATTATCAACAACGTTGCGGTTTGCACAAAAGGACAACGCGCAAATCCAAAGCACGCCAAGTACGATAGACATATCTGGAGATGTTGCAAATGTTGCCACTCTGGTTCTGCCTCGGCGGGATGGAACGCTTAGCGCTTACGGGGAGCCTATTAAAGAGAAAATACCGAATTCATTGAAGAAGAGCGACTTGGATTTTTCCTCTTCTGTTTTATCCTCGCAAATACCGGTTTCTGGCGCGGTCACTGTGGGAGCGCTGGTGAGACATATCGGTGAAACTTCTGGCCTGGAGCTTTATGCAGATCCACGGCTGGCGAAAACCTCGCTTGTGACAACCGGCGGCAAAGCCGCCGCCGGAGACTTGTTGAGGGCAACTTGCCTCACTCTTGGTGCTGCTTTCCGCGCCGTTGGCAGCGCCTACATTTTAACTGATGATTTAGAGGGACTCGGTTCAAAGAGAGCAAAGATTTACGAATGGTTGTCACAAGCGGACCGTGACAAAGCATCGCTCCTTGCTTCCGCCGAGGCTGCCTTTCGGTCGAGAACCCCGCTGGAATCTGTAGATATCGCTGCCGATGATCCGCTTCGCCCTGGTCCCGAGATGCTTCGTTCGCTCAAGAAGGGATGGCAGTCTGGCGATCTTACGGATCCCCTGGTTGATTACACCGCACTTACCCCTGCCCTGAGGTCGGTTGTTGATCAGGAAGCGAAACGGCGAGACGAGAGTAACAGCGCCGCTATAGATAAAGATCACGTCTGGCTTGGATTAGAACTCGCTCTCGCATACGACGTGCCGGGAGTTGGCAGTGTTCGAGATCCTTTCGGGAACCTTGGAGGTCTCCAGAGCTATCTAAACGGTCCTGCAAATTTCGCAAGTGCGTCGCAGGGCGAGGAAGGATCGCCCGTCTCCAACGATACTTCCCTACCCAGCAGTCTAAACCAAAAAATCGTGCTGGTAAATTTGGAAGCGGCCAACCTCGATCCAATCATTGCACAGGCTTCCCTGCTGCAACTGACAGAAATGTGGATTGCAGTACCTGATGCAGCCAGTGTCCCGGAGGCAGTACTGCGGCGAACCATTACTGCAGCCACAAGGGCTGGCCTCGTTGTTCGGTTCGGTCTTTCCGTCTTTTCTTCTTCTAGTACCGCTGATGACGCAAGCCGCGGGGAGGACGTGAACATCATGGGAGAGACCTTGTCCGCTTACTCAAATCGCGTGGGGTGGAAACGAGGGGCAATGGCGCCGTTGGCTTATCTCGTCCCTGATGAGGTTTTCCGTGCACGTGCCGCAAGCGAAGCCGCAAGACTGGCGAAGTTGCCCGGTGTGAGCGGCATCGTATTATCGGACACGGTACCGCCAGGCTACCAGAAGAACAGCCTTAAAGATTTGATAATGGGAAGAGGCGATTCCCTTAACCTCAGCAACCTCGCCCTCGGTTACGGGGCGGCGATGCGTCTTGGGTTCGTGCGTACCCGTTCCATTGATCCTATCGACATCCCGCACGATTATCCTTCCGACCCGACGAGTTCCTATGAACGGCTAAACCTTGAACTAGGGCATTTCCGCACAACGGATGCGATTCCTTTTGGTGCTTCGGATTGGGATGGCTACCGCCACAAAGTGAATGGACAGGCAGTTCAGGAGATTGTCGCGGCAGTCCATGCAGTCCTGCCTGATTCTCCCGTGTTCGTCCGTAACTACGTCAATATCGCGAGCACACAGGGGCAGTGGTCCAGTATTGCCAGCGTTGGTCTACTGCGATGGGAAGTTTTTCCAGACCCTACTCTTCCCGCTTCCGCCGTTGACCGGAAGTCGCAGCTTCCACTAATGGATATTCCCGTATACCCCGGTGACTTATCTCTGCGAGGAGCTGCAGCCACCCGGAGGAAGTCTGCGGCGGTTCTATCTGCGAAAATCCACTCCGGTGTCGAACAAGCCGTCCCTGAACGGAATGGCTATGTCATTGATCTTACTCACCTGACACTGGCCCAAAGCACATCGTTGCTCGCACAATTAGTCTCTTCTACATCAGGGAGAAGATTGGACAAATGAAAAAAACGGCGTACGCCGAAACTCAAGGGCCGTTGACTGCCAATTTTGGAGGATTTTCGTGATTTTAACCACTGCCGCTTTGCTGACAGGACTAGCCGGACTGAGCATACTGGGAGCGATGCCGCAACCCCAGGTTGCCCCCGAGCAGCCACCGAACATTATCTTTATCGTGTGCGATGACCTGGGGCAGCGTGATCTCGGCTGCTACGGAAGCACGTTTTACGAAACGCCGCAGATCGACAGTCTTGCACGCGACGG
>JAZKEA010000211.1:0-2536 GCA_040387315.1 Armatimonadota bacterium
TTTCTTGCCTGGCATGCTGAGCAGCGCGGCAAGGTCGCCAAACCCGCCAAACATAGAACTAACACCCGCCGATTCTCGATCTGCCTGAGACGCCTGCTGCTGCGCGAGCTGCTGATAATAGGCGGCGAGAGACTGGTTCGTGTTTCCGATCTCACCCAGATTCTCCTGAACACTGTTCTCAGCATTACCTGCCGCGCCGGTCAAAAGCTGAGTCAGACTTGCTTTGCGCTGCAATCTCTCTCTCATCTTCTGCATGGCAAGATTGTTGCGAGCCGCCGCCATGTTCCCAGCAAGCTGGTTATCGTTGTAGAGAGCAGCACCAGCGGAGACATTGCTGCCCGTAATTCCCCGACGCGCGAGGGTCGTCGCGGACCGGGCTGCGGCTGCTTTATAATCGAAGGTCGCGCCTCTGGTCGCGTCGTTGATATAACCCGTGTCTACCGTATCGGTGTACGGGTCCTGCTTCAGATAATCCGCATATCCCTGTGTGGCATCTCTTGCCTGAGGCGCGAACTGGTTGAAGTTTGCCTCACCCGTTTGGGCGAGATTGTTGTAGCGAGGCAGAAGCGCCGCCGTGTTATTGGTGTATTTTTGTGCGGTCTGACCGTACTGAGCAGCCTTCTTGCGTGCGCCACCACCAGACATGCCGCCAATGAGAGAACCGAGCGCGGAAACACCGGTTGAGATGAGCATTGGGTTCATTGTTTTTACCTTTATCGTCCACGGAATCCGGAACTGTACTCCGCCACGATCTCCCGAACGGCATTGATGATTCTGCTGGCAACTGCCATATCTGCTCTTTCCGCTCAAATTTAAGTTTGCTATTTCAGGCAAAAAAGAAGTGTCCGTATACTCCACCAGGGTATATTTGGACACTATTATTTTATCGGGAAATCTCTTGAAATACGATCTGGGTGGCTATACCACCAATACGACATATAGACGATGATGTCTGAAAGAATACGACCCTCAATAGTCAAATCCCATCCATTGCCGTGCATCTTTTTCAAGTATCGCGCGCGCTGCATCGCGACTATCATCGTAATATTCGGATTTATGGCGTACCAAGCTCTCCCTTCCTCCGGAGCAGGAATAGCCAACATCTGAACAGGAAGGCGAAAGTCGAGCGCGGCATGCGCAGTCCTTTCAACAGCTTCCCGGTATGTCTCATCCGAGCAAAGATCATGCATCCACCACGCCGCTCGACCGAACTCAAGAACGTCTCCCACCGCCGGCAGATTGTTGGCCTCGACAACAGGAAAGGGACACACACGGGGCAAAAGCCAGCTACGGAGCCATGAACTGCCTTTTGAAGTCAGAAGCTCGTTCCAGTCTTTGCCCTGCTCCGGTCGCAGACGAATAACCCGTTTCGGAGCAAACAAAGCAAGTTCCGACTGCCAGGCGGCGGCGGCTTTATCGCCTCCCTCATCGGCATCCTGAGCGAGCAGAACAGTCTTAAAGGAACAGGCCCGCTTCAGCCACTCAGGGCGGTTCTCCGTGCCAAAGGTGGCGACTGCTGGGACTCCGCAAAGAGTTAGCGTCAGAGCATCGATAGGCGCCTCAGTGAGTACGATCACATCCCCATCAAGAGAGCTGGGAACAATGAACGCGCCTCCATGCTTCGGGCCGTCCTCCCGCTTGTGAACAAGGTCTTTCGGTATCTTGTCATGTGGGAAGGTCCGGCGCCCTTGAAGAGCAACAATGCGGCCACCGGGTAAGGTGGCTGGGAAGAGTACGCAGGCCCAGCCGCTGCGCTTCGGTTCTGTATTACGGTAAAAGTCAGGAGCAAAAGAAAGGCCCGCACTTTCGTACAGGCCAAAAGGCAAACCACGGCTCGACAGATATTCAGCAGCCGTTTCGTTGATCGGACCGACGGAACCGGCTCTATACCGGCGCTCCTCAGACCATCCTTCCAGGCCAGGCGCATCAGTAGGGACCACCGGCGCCACAACATCAGGAACCGCGAACTGTTGCTTCATCTTCGCTCGCTGCCGGTCGCGACTCGATATTCGCTCTCGTGGCAAATCTGGAGGTGTCGACCAGTTCGCAGGATCTTGTCCACGAGTCTGACAGCGCTTGCAGTTCCAGAGGCCGGTTCGGGTATCGAAACTAATTGACCGATGGCCAGGTGCTCGCTGATGGGCCGCGCAGCCAGGAAGAGGACAAAGAAACCGGCGATTGTAGCCGGTCGCTGGCGACGTCGGATCACCAGACTCGAAGTCCGAAAGCGTCAGCGTCTGAACGGATTCACCGCGGGAGTTGGTAGCATGAGCGAGCATTATTGTTTCTCCTCGTAGGACTGCAGACGACCACTGAACATCAGCCGGGGCGCTTCGGAGGTCGAGCCGTGGCGATTCTTGCCAATGGTCGTCATAACCTCAGTTTCCCCGTCCACATCCCAGATCGGCAGCTCGTCGGCATCGACATTGACCGCGTTCAGTCCGATCACTGTTTCTGCGGAGTACTCCAGCTTCCGGCTGCCCGCGCCGCTGTTCTGACCGCTCTTTTTCATGCTGGCCCGGTTCCGCTCAGAGAT
>JAZKEA010000211.1:2546-6333 GCA_040387315.1 Armatimonadota bacterium
AGTATCGGAATCACCAGCTTTGCGGCGACCTTCCGCAACGCGGCGCAGGCTTCGTTGATCCGATCGTACTCTTCGCCCGTGCCGCCCAGCCCTTCGGCCCAGGAATGAAGGCTGTCCACGATAATCAAAGCGTGAGGATTGCCCGGCGACTTCGCGCGAGTTGTGTCGAGAGCAGTATATAAATCTTCCACGCTCGCTGGTGCCTGTGTTGCATCGAGGATGGTCAGCATCTGGACCTGAGCCGCTGCTTTCCGGGCAAGATGGAGAACGTTCGTCGGCGTCCGTGAACCGTCTTTGAGGCTGCCCAGATACGTGCGGGTGGTACGCGCGATGATGCGCCGCAGAAGCTCTATCGGCGGCATTTCACAGGTGACAAACATCGCGGGACACTGGCAGTCGGCGGCGACCTGGAGAGCGAACGCCGTCTTTCCGACACCGGGCGAGCCATGGACGATGTGAAGGCCGGGCATCAGTGCGCCGCCGAGACACCGATCAAGGCCGGGAAACGATGTCAGCGGTCCCAACGGTTTCTTTGTCAGGTGCGCCTCGTGTCGCAGCGCAGCGTCTTTAGCCAAATCATCGAATAGTAGGCCCTCCGCCACATTCAGCAGAACAGCCTTCGGAAGATCCTCTTCTTTGGCGCGGCGACCAGCGTCAGCCTCCGCGTAGGATTGATGTCCGTTTCCGTTCTGACTTGCAATAAGAGCGTTAGGCAATAGAAACTCCTCTGGGCCGCTTTAAAGTCGCAGGCTACGTTTACATTTTCCGCCGCGAAAGGGGAGGCTTCAAGCCGACCCCTTTCCGTCTTAACGTTATTAGGTTATTAAGCCGATTTTCTATCAGAAAACTGCACCGATGAGGCAGGGTATTTGCACCGATGAGGCAGGGTATTTGCACCGATGAGGCAGGGTATTAGCTTGGCAGAAGCTGTAATTCTTGTTGATCTTCATCAATAAAACGAGATGGTGGCACTATGACTTTGCCTTTCGACAACCATATACGGGCCGGTTCTGATGTGTCCCTCGGAATTTCTATCTTGACACCGGGCCACACATCATCTTCATGAAGATCATTGATAGCCTTCTCGATCCGTTCGAGGAAACGATCAATGTTTCTTTCTGGTATCTCAATTCCAGCGTATTCCAATAAGGCGGGTAGTGTAATTGGGATGCCGCTCTTTCGATGCTTCCGGTTGGTGCGCTCGTAATTGGCAAGCGCAACACCGAGGAGAATGTGGTACCGATGCGTGTGGGAGTTGTAGCGCAGTATCTTCGTTGATAACCTTGCGTAGATCGGATTCTCGCCACAAAGCCATTCGTAAAGCTCTTCGCCTATGTGGTATCGAATCGCGACCGATCCCTCATAGCCATCATCAGCGAGTCGCTGTTCTATGGTCTGAATGACAAACAGAGCTGATATTTTGATCTTTTGCGGCTCTGTTCGCTTTGTCGTCGGATTCCATTTTTTGACCGTGACTTTTGGAATTGTCATGCGCTGAAGCATGGCAATTTCTTTTCCTCTTTCCACAATCTCATCGTTGTGATATCCGCCCTTTTTTCCGGCTTCTGCTCGATTTTGGAATTGCATTAGTTGCTGTGCGGTGACGTCAATGTATTGCTCGTGAGGTTTGTTGCTGCCTCCTGGCTGTCCGACCTTTTTGACCTTGACCTGCTCATACCAGTAGCCTGCAAGAGTCATCGCCATCTGAAGCAGAGACGGCTGATTTTTAAGCAGGTACGCAATTACAGCATCCGCTCCAAATCCGGACGTATCATCGCAGTCGATGCTGACCTGTGTCCCCAAGGACTTCTTTTCCGCATAGACTTTGCTCCCCTCTTTGTTGTTCTTCCAGGGTTCCGCCATCGCAAGATATGTGTTCCGCATCCCGTCGGATGTCGTGAGGCGGAAGTTTTGCACGGACGGAACTTCTTGCCGTGGTCCCGTGTGAGGTGTCAGTTTTGCATTGCTTTTGGCTTTTCCGAATTCCAACTGGCGCAGGCCCCGTGGAGGAGTGATTTTGTGCCGGGTGTTGCGATGATCCAGTGCGATGCAAAGAGCCCGCCACGCCTTAGTAGCTTCGTCTGTTTTCTCAATCTCAAAAGTAAGTCGGACCACCTTATTAGTGCAGCTAGTCCACATAAATCCGGTCGGTGTTCCCCAGAAGTTCGCACCAGTAAAGTTCGCCTCAAATAGTTGAAGCGACCCGCTTCCTTCTTCTGCTGGAGCATCCTGAGAAGACATAAACTTAGCCTTCATGCCTTCGATATACGTTTCAATGGCAGAGACTTTAACTTCTGCGTTATGAGCAGCCGTTGCTGTATCGATAGCAGCTTCAATCATCAAGCCATCAAAGAAACCTGCGTTGGTAGATGCCCCTTTGAACCGTTCAGACCAAGCATCGCGATCTTGAAGAGTGTCAAGAGTGACTTCCATAATTACGCCACAGCCGGACTTGACTAGATCTATCCATTCTTGAATTTTCTGTACCGTAACAAGTCCGTCAGACATCGAGCGGTAAACCTTTCTTCTTCCTGCGGCTGACAGCCATGCTGATATTGCAGCGCGTCCGGTGCTCCCCTAGTGGTGCGCCTTGCCCAGCTCGGCAAGAACACTCAATCTTGTCCAGTGACTTAAGCGGTCGCCCTGGATTATTTGACTTCAAGAGGTTTGCCCTCGCTGTAGCAGCCTTCAGTGGCGATGTGTGCGAACCGACCCAGGCTGCGAGCTGCCGCCTCTGTTCTGGTGTAAACGGGTTCTCTGTGTCACGGAGGGGACGTTTGGACTCTATTTGAGATGACTGCTTGCTCATATATGTATTATACCTTCCTGATTGCTTTTTGTAGTCAAAAAAGCAAACAAATATTTGCTTACACCATGCTTTGAGTTTTACAAGTCAACGCTCTGCGGCAGCGTTTACACTGGCGTTACCGTTTCCGTTCCGCCACTCTATGCCCTGGACCGTAGACTTGTTTACCTGGATCACGGGCGACTCCACAGGGTCTCCCTTTTTTCGCACAAGGTAAAAGTCTGCCCCGGTAAAGTAGACGTCGAGCTCCACGGTACGTAAGGACGAAGGCAACTTATCCTTCCTCGCATCCACCGCAGTCGGCAGTATGTCCTTTGGAAGCAATGTCTTTCGGGATTCATAAGCGATGTCGGCCCATTTGATGTCCATATAGGCGCGCCTGGGCTTTGGTCCACCAAACTCCTGAGGAATCACTGGATAGATTTGCGTGACAAAAAAACCAACCATCCTACCGAACAAAAAGAGGTTTACAATTCCTGCGAAAATTATTCCTATCCATCTGCCCTTATCTCTACGTCGCTTTTGAATAATTTCACTAACGGTCTTTTCCGATCCATCGAAGTTGTTGCTTATCCGACCCGCGCTTGTTGCTGCATAGAACACAAGAACCTGACTTAGAACGCTCATAGCTAACTGTGAGAACTTCAGTGCATCTGGATAAGACCAAACGATATACCAAGCGAGAACACGTGCTACAACAAAAAACGGCAGGATGGCAGCCAAATTAAGGCTAAACTCGTTTCTGAAAACTCCCGAGACTTTTCCAGATTCAGGTGTATATGGAAATCTCCGAACCAAATATGCCGCCAATAGATCTACTGGTGCGATTAACAAGATAAACGCTATGTAGAGCAAGAAGATCGCAGCAGTAGGAAGCCCCGCGGCGACATACTGGAACTGGACAGCGGGGAGCAATCCCAGATTGTTGATCCAGGCGTTGTAAGACCAAACGAGCGCCCCCGACAGATAAACGATGCCTGC
>JAZKEA010000211.1:6343-11530 GCA_040387315.1 Armatimonadota bacterium
TCCGAGACCTCGCGCGAAAAGGGCATTTGCCTGAATTGGCCCCTCAACGCGCAGGACACGGATTTCGATCTGCGCCTCGCGTCCGCTCCCCGCTTTGCCGGCCAGCTTTCGAACCAGGGAGCCGTCACAGGCGGACATGGATTTGCCACTTTTTGATCTTCCAGTAGCTTTTGTTCCACTGGAGTTGTTGGGGCGGCGGCGGACGTTGCCGGTACTGTCATGAAATCTCCAATTACCGTCTGAGTAACCAATCCAAGAAACCACGCCGCAACGGCACTTCGGGCTCTTGCGATGACTTATTGTCGACTGAAAGAGGCGCGAAGGGTGTGTCTACACTCGAAACAGGTCTGGAATCGCTCTCCGTGTCACCAGCGAGGCTGACGGGGGTATTCTGTTCTGGCCCTGTCGACGCCGATTGCACGGGAAGAGCCTCGATCAGCTTGGCGTTTTGTGCTTCCAGTTCTGCTGCTCGGTGCTGCCACCTCTGAAGCTCACCCATCGTGCCAAGGTGCAATGTCTGGGCCTGCTCCAATGCCTTGTGAAGTCGGCCTGTCTCTTCCCGTTCGTGGTATAGCGCTGACCGCAGCTCCTCTATAAGCTCTGCGACACCAGGCGCGACAGGTCCGCTTGTCGTGTCGGTGTCGTTCGGTGTCGTGTCCGATGTCGCAGCACCTGTCGCGACGCTGTCTGTCTGATCTGTCGTGTCGTTGTCGTGTCGTGCGACAGGTCCGGCGTACTGCTGGAGCCGCTGCATCGCCTGGAGACTGACGAGCCGGGGAAAACCGCCGTTCGCCTCCCGGATGTCTGAGGAAGCGAGCCGGGCCGCGTACCTTTGGGCAGTCCGCTTGTTTAGCCCCAGACGCTGCGACACCTCCGCGACACTGAGGAAAGTATCTGTCGCTGTCGTGTCCGATGTCGCGCCACGTGTCGCAAACTTGGACACAGGCTCTGTCGTGTCCGGCGACATGTCGTCCGTAAAACTATCGTTTGTCGTCTGCTCGCTTGGGCCGCTGGTCTCTGGTGTCACGCGCCACAGTTCACCAGGTCCGTGTGGTTCTCCTTTTTCCAGACCCTATAACACGCCCGCGAAGCATCGGAAAACTCCAGAAATTCAAACCAGAGCCCATGATGCGCGCGCAAAGCATGAATTAAATGAAAAAAATCAGACTCTGGTTTTAGCTCTCTCCTGTCGCCTCGCTTCTGCCCTCAGCCGATTGCTCTCCGCGATTCGTGCCCGGCCTTCCAGTGTCTTCGGCCCGGTGGACTTCCCACCATGGAATTTGCAGCGGTTCTTCCCGTCGACCGGCTTACAGAGGCAAAGCGTTCCTTTTCGGGTTCGAGCCGCGCACGTCCCTGGTATTCGCAGACCTGGGACACCTTTGAGTATGTCGAGGATATGTTTTGGTGGTTTTGATATGCCCATGATTTTCCTTTTTGTGCAAACTTCTGCAAACTCAGACCCCGTGAAACGGTACGAACTTCTTCTAACTGTCCTTTTTAGTACGAACCTCTACGAACTCAGACCCCATGGATATGTCGCAAACTATCGCAAACTCAAACTGCGTTCAGCCCCCGTGAAAACGGATCTAAATGACAAACATTTCGCCTGATTTTGTGTTCGATAATGATAGTTTACGTACACAAACAATAAGTTCGCCCGTGATGTAGAATTATGACACATCCTGGTTCTTAATGGAGATTCTGCCGTGGTCTATTCCGCCTGCACCGATACTGACAACCCGTACGCGACAAGTGGCCGCGATAAGCGCCGCAAGGAGCGGGCCGCGGCTAAAAAAGTGGAGCGAGAGCTAAGAAAACAGCAGCAGCAGGAACGGGATGAGGCGGAGCGTCAGGACCTGGGGCTCAGGCTAAGAACCAATGATGCCGACGACCGCGCGCGTCTGGGCGTGGATATTGAAGATGCCAAGATCATCGCGAACGCGACGGGAACGCTGCTCAGAACAAACAGCAGCCGGCAGACCGTCTATTCGATTAAAGACCCACGCCGTTTGAGCATGGTCAAGGGCTACCGGAATCCGTATGGGCGCAGTCCCTCCACGGAAATGGTGCAGAAGCGGATAGCGGCGCACAATGAAGCGTATCTGCGCGAGCTGGCAGCAGCGCCGGATGTCTTTATCCGGTACCGGAATCGGGCTGATATGGAACTGGCGGAGCTTCAGCAGTCAGCACGGCGACTTTATCCTGTGAAGGTTGCCGCGGAGTCACAGGTTCTATCTCCGACCAACTAAAGCAGGAGATGGCATGGAGTGTCGGAGATGCATGGGGTGTCGTAAACGGGACCACACAGCTATTAGAGGACCAGGCTGCTGCTTTGCTTATATGGGTAACGTCGCTTACATGGGTACCGTTTCTGCCCTGAACTCGGGATATTTCTCAGTATGGGGTCGCCTCACGAAACGGATTACAGAGGGATGAACCGCAATTTCGGTGATTTGACGATTTTGCCACAGGAGACGATCGGAAATCGGTATGCAGAAACATGGCACACGCTTTACTTCCCGATCCCAAGACGCTGGCACTGGACAACATCACTGTTCAGGAAGGCATAATCACGTTCCATATTCGCACGACGGCAACAATAGCATCCTGCCCTGAGTGTGGTTTTTGCTCAGAACGAGTGCATGGCCGTTATCGGCGAACGCTTCAGGATTTACCTTGGCAGGGAAACGCGGTCCGCTTCCTTTTGACAGTTCGACGATTCTTCTGCGGCAATGCTGCCTGTAAAAGGAAGATATTTGCGGAAGAACCGGTCAGTGTCGCACGCCGGTATCGGCGCAAGACAAGCAGGCTTGACGATCTGCTTTTGCAGCTCGTCTGGAAAGTCGGCGGGGAATCCGCCGCTGCCATCGCTCGCCTGGTTGGACTGCTGCTCAGTCCTGACGCAGCACTTTACCGGATTAAGAAATCCGCTCAAAACACCCTCAAAGAATCGCCAGAGGTACTTGGAATCGACGATTTTGCTTTTCGCAAGGGGCATACCTACGGCACGATTCTCATTGACTTGCGAACAAGTACCCCCGTCGATTTACTGCCGGATCGGGAGAAAACGACAGTCGAAAAATGGCTCAAGGAACACCCAGGAGCTAAAGTTGTCAGCCGGGATCGGTCTGCCACCTTCGCGGAGGCGATTCGAGCAGGAGCGCCAGAAGCAGTTCACGTTGCCGACCGTTTTCATCTCTTGAAGAACTTGATGGAAGTTCTGGAGAAGCAGGTGAGCAAAGAATCCAAAGCCATTGCTGAGGCGCTTTTGCCCAAAGAGGCGTCCTGGGAAGATGCTGGTCTCGCTCCTTTATCCCGGTTTCAGCAGGAAAGGAAAGAAGTCACTCGCCAGAAACGTTTTGACCTCTGGCAAAAAGCTCATGAGTTGTTCGCTCAGGGCCATGCAAAGAAGGAAGTCGCGCGTCAAACGGGCCTCAATGTTCGGACGGTTCGGGGGTATCTGCGGTCGGCGACGTTTCCGGAGCGGCAGCGGTATGCGCCCGTCAGCGGACCACTTGATCCGTTCAAAGACTACCTTGTTAAACGATGGGAAGAGGACTGTCATAACGCCCTGGAACTCTTTCGTGAGATTAAGGCGCAAGGCTTTCCCGGCGGCGCGACGGCTGTTCGCGACTTCGTTCGCCCTTTCCGTGATCCGAATCTGCCCCCAGCTGTCCTGCATGCTAAGCGCTCTATTCCAGCACCGAGTTCACTGGCCTGGCTCCTGGTGCTTCCTGACAGAAACTCTCCAAAGCAGAAGGAGTTGGTGGATAAACTCTGTGCTGCTCTTCCCGTTTTGCCCCAATGCCGTGACCTGGTTCTCTCGTTTCAAGACATCCTGCGCCGCCGTGCCAAAGACGAATTAGACGATTGGCTCGACCGAGCGAAAGCCAGCGAGCTGCCCGCCTTCGTGACTTTCGTTCGTGGTATCCGCGCCGACTATGCTGCTGTAAAGGCAGCATTTTCTCTGGAATGGAGTAATGGCCCAGTGGAAGGACACGTGAATCGGTTGAAGTTTATCAAGCGTCAGGGATATGGAAGCGCCAGTTTCGACCTCTTGAAGCGAAGAGTGCTTCCTCTAATCGCTTGAAAAAATCACATCGGAATCGCGGATAGGGAAGGCACGATTGCTTTCACCGAAATTGCGGTTCATCCTTACAGAGCACGTTAAGGCTGGTTAATCCTGAGCGGAGGCTGGAATCCATCGGTAAAGCGTTGGCACGGAGATACCAAGGTTAGTGGCGACTTCTCGGGGCGTAACCCTTTGAGAAAGCAGTTTCTTTGCCAGTTGGGGCAAGGTTATTTCTGCGGGTGAACTGTACGTTAAGGCGATTTTTGAGGGGCAAAAAATATCTCTGCTGAGATTTCGCCCTTCATTCTGCTAATGTTGCACCCCGACGAAGGTATCCTCGCTTAGTAGTTTTTCATTCCGTAATCAAATGTCTCGATACGAGCCTCCATCATTTCGTAGAAGGATCGATACCGGAATGCTCCAAGGGCTTGTACGGAACGCTCCCACGCTTCCCATTCTCCATCAGGGGTAACTACCATCGGATTCAGTAAGTAGACCTCATGCCCAAAGGGGACAGAAATATCGCTTACCTGCAACGCCGCGGCTTCGTATTCGATACGAATGTCTTCCACATTCTGTCTGTTACCATAGACGAAGTACATCTCGTCCGGGATCGGCGGGTACGCCTCTACGCCTGCTGTCAAATCTTCGGCCAGCCAATCAGGATTGAGTACGCGAAACCAATCTACGCGTGAGCATTTGAACAGTGTTTCCACGGGAAACCCGAGCGCCTCACAACCATCCGTAACTTGAAGAAAGGTTCGGTAGGAAGGCGGTAAAGGCAAACCTAACCGCTGTTCCAGTGCCTTAATATCGGAATCACTTGCGCCTTTACGTCGCACAATGCGCGGTGGATTACGCTCCCGACGGTCAGAAGAATCTATTCCCCAAAAATAATCAAGATAAGGTCCGGCCCCATTTAGTATTACTTGCCATCTGTCTAGTAATAGCTGCCAATCGTTCACCATGAATATTGTTCCTCCTCGCTCCAAGCATCCGGCCAAGCATCCGATTCAAAAGGCCAATATGACCGTTGAGGCCCTTTCCTAAAGCTTAACGTGCTCTGTAATCCGTTTCGTGAGGCGACCCCAGTATGATCAGATCCGACCTTTTGC
>JAZKEA010000211.1:11630-14807 GCA_040387315.1 Armatimonadota bacterium
TTGCATGGGGTAGCGTTGCTTGCATGGGGTAGCGTTGCTTGCATGGGGTAGCGTTGCTTGCATGGGGTAGCGTTCGGCGAGCAACCCTACGAGTGTCGCAGTTAACGGCCCCCGCTCACGAAACGAAAATTTGACCTGCCTGCACGCCATCGTGAATGCGTCTAGAGAGGGGCGGCTAGCTGTTCTATTATTCCTGACTTTATGGATAGACTTCACCACCCTTTAACCGGAACGTCCGCCATGCAGAGGGGACGATTCCCGCACGAATATAGCGCGGTGACTTCGCACTGGGAAGGGATGAATCTTCGAGGTTGGCAAGAAGAACGCCCGAGGGGTGCATCAGGGAGGAGGGCGCGGGTGAACAATCCCCTATGCGAAGCAGGGACAGATCGTCACGTCGTGCCAGCCACACGCCAGAGTCACCGCTGAACATGAACCGCTCAAAGGAGACAAGAGTGCCGTCCGGTGACCACAGCGGATGATGCGCCCATTCTGTTCCGGGAACCGCCCGCAAACTGCTCATCTCTCCTGCTCCTTGGAGGATAAACAGGCGCGGCGGTGTTCTTTGCTTGGACTCTGCCGTTAGGTCTCGCTGAGTGATCGTTGTGCCATCGGGCCGGGTTATTACAGTGTCCTGAATACCGGGCGTATCCAGCACCGGTGACCACTGGCTGTTCTGCGGAGTGGGTTCTATGCCCTCCTCAAGATAATCGCCCTGCCGCCAGGCGATAAAAGCTACTTCTCCGTGTGCTTCACTCCAGGCATGGTCGAACAGCGGGTAGACTTCCATCCCCTCAAGCGCCGTGTCGAACTCGCTCCGGCGCACCATCTGCCCGGTTCGCACGTCCAGGTCGAAAAGGCCGGGTTTCCCCTGCGGCTCTGTCAATACCGACACGTAGCCTGGTCTGCCGGACGGAACGATACTCATGCTCTGGTTGTGATGGTCTTGCTCCAGAAGCAGGCGTGACGTTCCATCCTCTACAGAAAGCACGTGAAGCGATGGCATCGATGGCATCGATGGCATGGGCTGGTCGTCAAGCGACTCTCCTGCCATCCGGTAAACGAACTCCGTGTCCGATGCCCAGGCACAGGGGGAGATTAAACGGTCGCTCTCCAAGACGAGGGGCGCACGTCCATAATCGAAGTGCACCTCCAGCGTCGCCATGAAGTTCTCTCGCATCAGGGATTGGACGGCAAGGGCGTGCCCTGACGGCGAGAACAGGGGCGAACAGCCAAGTGACAGCACGTTTTTCCATTGGTGGAGCAGTGTCATGCGGTTTGGTTCCCCCAGAGCGGTCAGGTACTCCGACTTGTGTCTATTATGACTGAAGACAGCTTCCATTACAGGTTATGAGAAAGGCTTAACGTACGCGATTTTTTTCGTTTCGTGAGCGAGGGCCTCAACGGGCTGCTCTCTTTTTTTGCTGGCATAAAGTATGTTTTGACACTCAACCTGTCAGTTAACAGTCGCAAGGTTGTTAGGGAGAATGTTGTTAGCGACGCCTCTTCCCAACAAACCTTTCGAGGTCATCACTGAGCATCACGGCGTAAACGGCTTCGTTGAGTAAGGTGATCTTTTCCAAGGTCACATCTACACACTGCCTCATTACGTCGCCTCGGCCTGCAGAATGAGCTCCACTATAGTCTCGGTAACATCCTAGAACTTGTTCAGAAGCGTTATACACTTCCTCACCCAAAAGCCATCGGTTTGCTCGATTGAAAGTGACCAATTCTAAGGCAGTCTGATTGGTCTCCTTAGTATTCTCTTCGGATCTCGCCATTCCTAGTTCCAGCCGAGTTATGTGATCTGCGATGCCCAGGTGGACTTTGCCCGCCATTTCGGTTAACTTCTTCGCCGCTGCGATACGTTCTAGGTAAAGCGTCTTGTACAGTTCAAGGTGCTGCTTCTGTGTCTCCAGGCGCGCTGTGACAAGCTTCGCCGTAAAGAAAGCGCCGAGGGCTATGACGAGCGCGGGGGTTCCCGCTACGATCGCCGCGTTGACCACTTTAATATCAATATCCATGTCTTTGTCTTTACTACAGTGGGAACGAGTTTGACTGTACGGCATACCCCATTCCTGGCGATCATCCCCAGAATGTTAACAAGCAATAAATATAATGCCGGTTGAAACACACGGTGCTTTCGTCGGCTGTTGTGTAGTCACCTTCCGTGAGCCACCACTCGGCAGGAGTTCCCGGATTGTGGTATTTGTTCTGCCTGTTTTCTGTTCCTTTACTGTAAAGCTCCGCGGTGGATCCTAGCGGAACCCTTGTCCCCTTTGAGAGCATCTTTCCTTCAAAAGCATCCGATCCAAGAGACCATTCCAAGAGACCACTCTTGAAAACGGCTAGCACACATGGGTACTCAGTCGTCCGTACAATACGACACATCGCGGCAAGCACAGAAACTTCACACGACGACATCAGGCTGTTTACCTGAGCAAGACGTGGAGCCACATCTGGTCTGCAGTGCTTGCTAAGGACAGATGGCGGAATCAGCAATGCGGCAGCGAACAGATTGGCCTCTGCTTCGATACCTGATTCGAAGTTGTTCAGGTTCTTTTTTCCGTCTCGGAAATAGTTCTCTGCAAGATTGCGATGAAGGATGTAGTGCCCGATCTCATGAGCGTATGTAAAGGTACGCCGCGGGACGTACCGAATCGCCATGTTCACGACAATGCCACCGACCGTGCCATCCGTCACAAGGCAGCCTTCTAGTCCCTGGTTTTCCAGTTCGACATTCCAGGTAACAAGGCCGAGGAATCTTTCAAGCTTTCCGATTTCTCTGCGGAGCGGGCTATACAGCGCGTCGGCTGCTCTCAGTAAATCTTCAGCCTCTTCTCCTATCCAGTGGTCTTTTTCTCGCATTGACTCGCCACTTGGATTGGACGAAGCAGGCACGACAGCATCACGGTTCATCTGCAAAGCTCTACTAGAAATTCCTAGTGCCTCCGCCATTAGCAACGCTGGGTTTTGAAATAGGACGCCTGACCCCTGCTTATTGATTTGTTGTTGAGCCTCACTTACTCGCCACATTGCCTCGACTGTTTGAGGTGAAGACCACAAAGAACGAGTGATTTCACGGCGGCGCAATTGAGAGAGATGTTGTTTAGCTTCAACCAGCTTAGATTCGGGAAGTGCTGGTAATTCCTCATCGTAATGCAGGAGTGCGTTTAG
>JAZKEA010000211.1:14817-25202 GCA_040387315.1 Armatimonadota bacterium
CGTTTAGCGCGATGAGCGTCGTTTTGAGATGATCGCGCTGGTCTGGAGGACACTCGGCGAAGAGAGTCGTGATCGAGATCGGTTCATCCGCATCGAAGAATCTCTCAAGCAACTGCCTTGCTGTATCCCTGCTGGTTGGCTGGTCCCCGCTGTGGTGAAAATCTTCCACATAACTCATATCATCACCCATCAAAGTTCATTCCGAGGCAGCAAATCAAAAATTTTCAAGGCTTTCTTTTGGATACTTTCCATTCTTTGCTTTGAAGCGTTTTCGCTAATGTTCAGGTAAGCAGCAATCTCCGGGTGAGTGAAACCTTCCTGTCGCATGCGGCAAATCTCTGCATGTTCTTTCGTCATTTTTTCTCTGAGCATTCCGTTCAATTGCTGCTCGAGCAATTTTGTTATGACCTCGCCCTCCAGATCGTAGAGTGCTGCAGGATCTATTTGGAATGCACTGTCATCCTCGTTTCCCAATCCATTTTCGATAGATAAGCAGTTTCGGTTATTGCGCGTGTCACGCCAATATGTCAGCGCCATATTTATTGCGATGCCTTGGAGCCAAGGACGGAATGTTGTAGTGTCCTTACACTCTCTCCGCTTCTCCCATGCTCTGCCGACCGCCTTTATCGCTAAGTCACATCTGTCTTCTTCAGACAAGCGATATTTGAACTGTCCACGGATAGCCTCCCTAGCACAATCAATGAATTCTCGGAGGCAACTACTACTCAGTCTTTCTTCGCTTAGCAACAGTCGCGCACAGTGATCTACCTTGGTTTTGTCCATAGCTACCATAGGGTTGCATACCAAAACCAAAAAGAGCCTGCTCGACATTAATTAATTTAGAAATAAGGCGCCGTCATCAAATTCGCCGCCTTGATAGCCGGCTGCGAACAATTGTCATACTTAAGTTTGTTGCATACCAAAGCCAGAAAGAGCCTCCGAATCAGAAAATCTTTTTATTTTTTTCTGTTAAACAGGCTCTTTTTGTCTTCAGTCCGCAACGGTATGAGTGAGAGCACTTGAGCATAGAGATGTCATGGGCTCAATTTTAGAGGGAAAGGAGGTGAAAACAATGGCAGGAAACAAAACCAGCGGTCTCAAGCCGGGGCAAACCGCTCCCAAAAGCGGACAGTACACAATCGTCGGTCCACGAGGTGGTAACGGACCGGAGCGAACAGTCACCAAGGGAGAACCAATGCCGCCGACACCGAAGCCAGGATCTACGTATAAGATCGCCGATCCTACGGATAACGGTGCGGGCAAAGGTAAGTAGGAAACTCCTTGTATCTCGCTCCAACGTCAGACGCGCCGCTTCCAATGCTCCAGGGCAAGGTATTACACCCTGCCCTGGGTTATCTTCTTCAATTTTTCGATAGCTGAGGTAAATCCAATGCCAAAAAATCCCAGGGATCCAATTCCATCACCTGAACTGCCGCCGAGACCTCCAAAGCCACCAGATGCTCCAATCCCTATTTTAATCATTGAGCTAGTTAACCTAGACCTGCTTGCTCTGGAGGATGTTGTCGAACGTGAAGGGGTGACAATTCGCTGGAATGAACAACCTATCACGGTAACAACGTCAATGGGCTCCCGTCTTGGCGATGTCAAATCAGAGGATGCGGAACAGGTTAGGCAGAGAGAATCGTCCCAGGGATTCGTAGCTAAACTTGATTTGACAGCTCCACAATGCCTTGTTGAGGTAGTTTGATGCCGCTAGAAAAGCCGAGACAACTCCCTTTGCCAATGTCAGATGGTGGTTGTTGCTCAGAAACGTTTAGAGGAATTGATGCCCGTAATTTCGGTGTAGAGCCTGATCTTCTTTGTGCGAACGTGCAAAACTGCTGTGGCCGCAGAACCGACTGGCCGGTTGTGCTCGAACGGACGCTTGGCTACACATTGCCTAGAGCTGGCACGATAGCTGATGTTCCCGATCTGCCCAATGTTATCCACTCCTTCAAAGGAGACATGTCTCATATCCCGTATATCGGAGCATTGGAAGGCATGGTTTGGGCAATGCGTTACTCGCGAGCGCTCGCAGGAACCCTTAAAAGCACAACGCGGTTGAGCGAGTGGATGCGAAATCAGAAGCTGTCGACAGAAAAGCTTGTTCTCTTCCACCAAGAAACGCGCGATAAGGATCTGGAGCGGCTCTTCAAAAGAACGTTTTTGCCGAACTTCTTCCCGACGGTCGGCGCGGTCTCCAACTGCCTGATGGTCTCACCAGGCTACTCCGTCTATGACAATGGGTCTATGTGCCGCCATCACCAGCTGTACAACTTGTGGCGGAGCATCGACTTCTTCGTCCGGGCTTGTGATCATGGAATTCCATGTGTCCCCAGTTTAGGCTGGAACCTGAAGGTGGATTTGGAACGGATTGCCGAATGGCTTAACCTGCACCCATCGCTGCGTTACGTTGCAATCAACTGCCAGACGATCCGGCAGAACCAGTTCGGTGATATCGCAGACGCTTTGAGCTATATCGAAAGTATGTCCAGAGAGCTGCGGTGGGTCGTTTTCGGAGGTCCCAAGATCATTGAGTACCTCAGTGCAAGAGGCTTTGGCGAACGGTTACATCTGGTGACAACCCGGCATGTTGAAGCAACAAAGGCTGGAACAAACCTGGATGCATCGCACTATGTACAGGACCGCCGTGAAAGGTTCTTGAACAACTACCATACGGTAGCAAAAACCTTCGGCTAGATGTCTTGAACATCTTTGCGCGTGATCGGCCTGGCTGCTGCATGTCGCACGTAACCGATGCTCACCGTCGGCCCGTCGTCTCCTTCTTCGATCCAGAAGATGATGCGATAGGCAACACTGGAGACGGTGCGCCGCCAGACTAGGTGCCGAAACTCGTGAGGGAATCCTCGGAGGCGCTGCATCTCTGGAATCACCGGGAAGCGGGTCGGATTGACAGCGAGGCTTGCGATCTCCTCGAAGAGCCTGCCGCGCCATAGCTGGGCGATTTCAAAGCCGGCTGTGTCTACAAAATGAACGATGGCCGCGTCGATGTCTCGCTCAGCCCGAGGCATCAGACGAAGCGCATATCGTTTTTCTGTGTCGCTCACTTGGTCTTGCTGCTCGTGGGAACCGGGCCGTACTTGGCATCCAGCTCCGCCATGAACTCCTCGACGGGTCGACCACGCTCGCCCTTATTATAGTCCTCGATCACATCCTGCAACGCCGCAACTACTTCAGGGTCTTCCGCTTCACTGCCGGCGGCGAGCCCCTGCTGGAGCTTTGCAACAGCGTAGTTGTTGACGTCTTCCCCTTCGGCTGCTGCTGCGGCCCGGAGCTGCTCAGCCAGGTGTTCTGGAATATCAAGCGTCAGTATCATTTGGCGAACCTTTCATTCCCGGCCAGCAGGGCCGCGGACTTCGAGACGGACACGGCGTTTCCGTTGAGTCGGTAGGGATGCACTTATTTTTGACGGCGTATCTCTTCTAGGCGCAGCTGCAAGACACGCAGCCGCTCTTTCTTTTCGCGCAACGATAATACTGCTTGCCGCAGGCGGTCTTCCCTTTCCCAGGCAGCCACGATCATCTTCAGGTGCTCTTCATTGATTCGGATCGAGGACTCGATGCTGGCGAAATCGGGTTGGTTCTCCCCCGGACAGTCAGCCTCATCCAGAACGGCAAAGGCTTTTCTCAGGTCGTTCAGCGCTTCCCAAAGACTTGCTTGCTGCCATCGCGTTTCAACATGTCTATGATCCGGGTCAGGACGCAGCGCGGAAACCATATCCATCTTCTGACCGGCAATCTCTAGTGTCTGGAGACTATCCCGAAATACCTCTTGCATCCTGGTGGCCGCTGATCTGATCGTGCTCCGTTGATTGGGTGTCATGTTCCTGTTACAACTGCTGACTTATCACTGCGCTCTGCAGGATCGACCCAGCGTATCCCCAGGTGGCGAAAGACGTCTTCCTCGCAGGGAACGGGTATCAGCCGATCTCCTGCCCACAGATGCCCGTCACGGAACTTGCAGCCGACTCGGAGCGCCCTGGACATGACGGCTGTTGTAAACTCTGCGCTCCCCGTTCGGATCAGGTAGATTGCTCCCCAGTTGTCCGGCGACGCGATGAAAACATCGAGCTTTGCGCCAGAGTCTTTGAGGATACCGCGCCAGTACTTGCCATCCGCTTTCGGCTGCCAGGGGACGACGTCAGGCGTTCCTGTCTTGATCCACTGTACCGGGCAATCAGCGTGCATCGCCCACTCATGCAGAAGATTCGCGGGAATGGTTCGCTCACCGAACATGTCCGATGGGTCCACACGATCTTCCCACTTGGGAATCAGGCAAAGCTCAATGTCTTTAACGCCTTCCTGTTTGCCGCGCCTCAGCGACCCGGCAACGGCGCCACGAACGATGAACGGCTTGATGTTCTTCGCGAGAGCAGCAGCAACCGCCATACCTTCCGCGTAGTTCATGATCTCATGCCGTCACACCCCTTCCTTTGGCCCTCGATGCTACGCACTAACTGCTCAGACTACTCAGAAGCTGGTCGAGTACACGCTTGCGTATGGGGCAGTGGTCACAGACACGCTTGCGCGTCTTATCCGCCCCGATTTACGTTCTGCGACTGGGGAAGCCCCAGACGCCCGGCTACGGAGCAATACGCCGCCGTTCCTGCAGGACTGCATAGCTCAAGGCGGCCAAACCACCATAAATAGTGGCTATAATCGCAAAAACCAAGGCGCGGCGCTCCCCCTGATAAGCCATGGCAACATAACTAAAACCCAAGGCCCCTAGCGTAAACAACCAAACAGATCTACGAAGAGACTCGGTTCGTTCAGGATTCGGATCAGTCGTGATACGATGCCACCATCCCAACCATGCATGTACCAACCATTGCTTTACTGACGGCTTATTTTGTTGCATAGCGACACCACTTTAACCCCTTAGCCCCTTCCTGCAAAAGCCCCCATCACATGCTCGCCTGTGAGCATCGGTGTAGTCCCATACCGCCACATCCTGCTATTTCATCCATCGCAGGAAGAGGATCAGGCCAAGCGGCAGGAGCACAACGAGCATCAGCACGATAAACCAGGTTCTCTGAATCAGAGGCTTATCCGGTGCAAGCGGCGGCGTCCGATCAGGGTACAGGTAGTTCTCCTGTTCCACGGGATGTTCTGGTCTTGGTTCCGTATCCAGTAATCGCGACATGTTTATACCTCATTGTAATTTAGTCTCTCCCTTTTGGTCCGCTCACGTCCTGGCGGAGCTGCAGATCATGGGTGGCCTGGTCTCTTCGCATATGTTTCACGATTATCTGCTCAACGATCTTCTGATGGCGCCTTAGCTCCGCTTCCGTTGTGTCAAGAGTTCGAAGCGTTGCCGCATGGCTCCTGTCCTTCTCGGCCATAGATGCTCGCTGCCAGATCAGAGCCAGGATGCTAACAGAGAGACAAGCCAGCAGGATCACAATGACAGTTCGTTGCCGCAGTATCGTCTGTACTAAATCGTCCATAGTTGTAGAGCCTCGTCGCTCACTCCCTCTTCATTACTTTGCTCTTCTTCTGATTGCCGTATTCGCTGCCACTGAGCCGACTGTTCCTGTGCATAAGCCAGACCACGCCGCTTCGAACGCTTTGAGGCCCGCACGGTGATACGCGCGAGGCGGAGCACCTGTTTAGCCAGTGCCTCATCGTGGATGCTTCGTGCTGTAAGATAATGGTCTGCGGCAGCTAAGGCGAGTTTCGTCAGTCGATCTGTTAGCACACTTGCTTCAAAGTAGAGCCGCTTCTTCTCCAATAAATTCCCAACTAATTCATGACTAACCCGCGCTGCGCTGGCTTGGTGTATCTGGCAGGTCCGGTATTTCTGCCCAGTGCGTTACGCTGTGGCGCGGTGGCCAGGAGCCATTGGGCAGTATCCACTCCTCGGTTGCCGTTGAGGTGTTGCACCGGGCAAACTGAACCGCTTCGGACCTGAGACGGGCCGCCGGACCAGGCGTATAGATGAGAACCAGCCGGCTCATGGTAGATCCGGGCTCTGGCTCTGGGAGTGCTTTTGTGACGGATATCCAGGTCAAAGTTGTTCAATCCCTCCCCTTCGGTTCGCGTACCTCATCACGGACACGCGGAGCAGGGTAGCTGATCGATTCCGCCGTATCTACCGAGTCCGCTAGGTCCGCTAGGTCCGCAGTGTGCGCTTCTACCCTGCGTGTAGAAGCGGCCTTGACGATTCCCGCCATCTCCTCATCAGACACCACTGGTGCCGCGTTTTCCGTGACCTCCCTACTGGAAACAAGTTCCTGTCCATAAATCATTGCTTTGGTCCTCTGTCTCCGTCTTGCCCCTGTGGTCCGCATACATAGGTACGTGCATTAGAGATCAACCCTTTCAGATCAACCCTTTCAGAGTGTCCACCAGTGCCTGCGTCTGTATGGCGACTTGTTCTCGCTTCTCCCCACGCTTTATGAGGCGGATGGCTTCCTCCAAATACTCATTTGCCTGATGAATGGCAAGCAACATCCCCGTAGGCAGTGTTTCCCGTACCGGCTTTCCAAGGCTCACGGTCGTATCAAAGAGAGAACGTAGTCTCATTGCCAGTGGCGCAAGCAGCTCCGGCCCTTGGTTCGACTGAACAGCATCGGCAAGAATCTGTGCACGGTTCAGCAGCGCCCAGATGCCTTGCTCCAGGGTCGTGATGTTGTCGGATTCCGCCTCAATCTCGCTCATTTTTCAGTCCCGGCCCAGTGGCCCGCACACCTCGCTACGAACACGCAGGGCAAGATAGCTGATCGACTCCGCTAGATCCGTTCCGCGTGACTCTCCCGGCGTCAAAGCAATACCTGGTAGGCTCCGACCACGGGCAGCGTCTACACGTTCCGCGACCGCCTGGGCCGACTCCAGCAGCGCGAGCAGTTCCCGAGTGTCCGGAGTGTCGAGCTGGTCCAGTCCAATCGGCGCCGGTGGTGGCAGAGGAGTAGCGCGAACGCCGAGTTCGGACAGCACACTTAGCGCGTTCCGAGCAGCATTCTGGGCCGTGATCCGGTGTTCGTGCGCCTCGATCGTTTTCTTCTCGAACAACGCGATACCCGACAGGCTGATCTGCTCGTGCGCTTTGTACATCAGGCGAGCCAAGCGCTGAAGCATCCCCGGCTCTACATTCTCGGTACTCTCGGTTGCGCTCACAGCTTCCCCGCCTTCCGCCGTCGTTTGATGGCCTGTCCCCGCGGACAGTTCCACTGGTGCCCATTCAGAACATCGGGAGCCAGGCCGCAGATGCATTTGAGTTCTGACAGCGGTTTCAACGGACGACCTGATTTATCTGAAGAGTTTTTCAGGCCGTTTCGTCGTGCTGCAGCCGCTTTCGCTTCAGACCGTGCCGAGCCCATAGCAGCAGCAGCCCTCCGGCGCTCTTCCGCCGTCGCTGATTTGCTTGCCGGACTTGTTGAAATTGGGTCATTGTCTGTCATGTTCCCTATTATATAACCAACGTTCCTTTTTTGGAAGATAACACTTAAAAATATCCAACTATTTTGCCCATTATTTTGCCCGTTCTTCTTGATTTTATCAAACGTTGGATATATAATAGATACAACAAAGCGAGGAGACGAGACGATGATTCAGACAGCAGAGGCGGTACGGATTGCGGAGGCAGGGGCGCTTGCCATGCACGAGAGCGGTATTCATTCCTGCCAGCCATTCAGTGGCGAAACCTATTCCGTGACGAAGCCGGGGCAGGAAGTCCCTTACTACGTATCCGCCGCCGCGAAGTCCTGCACCTGCGAGTTCTTCTGGACAAACAACACCTGCGAACACATTCTCTGGCTCGAAGGGGAAATCGACTGGGTGAACCGCCTTGAGGCCGAAGCCGCAGAGCGCGACCGCTACGACATGTGACCCGCAGGGGGGAGTGACTAACCCCGGCCCCCTCCCTCGCTATCTCTCAGAACAAGGAAAACCGATGACCCTGACAGCCGACAACATGACCACCGCAAAGAACCGCGCTATTATCGCCCCAACAGAAGCCGTGAACCTTCTCGCCACTTTGACAGATGCAGATGCCCCTGCAAGTGTGCAGGACGCACCGACCGAAGCACCAGAAGCACCGGAGCGCGACCGCTTCCACATCACCGACAGGAACGGGCTGGAGTGGTACAGCCGGAAGCTGGCAAACATCAGAGCAGAGCGCGAGAGCATCAAGGCCCAGGCCGCGAAGATGGTTGCCGCTCTCGATGCTGACGAGACCGGGCTAAAGCATCTGTATGAGGAGGAGGCAAAGGCAACGACAGCAGCCCTGCTCGCCGCTGGTGGCAACAGGAGGAAGTCGGTCGATACCTTCTTTGGCTCCTTCGGCTTTCGTACTCAGCCGGGCCGCTATGCCGTGACAGATCGAGACGCGGCCCTGCCTCATGCTCAGGCGCTCGGCTGCGTCAAGGTAGAGATAACGGTCGAAGCGTATTTGCAGGCAGCAGAGGCGAAGCTCCTTGAGACCGGCGAGCTTCTGCCCGGTATCGCAAAAACGGACGATGCCGAGGTGTTCGGCCTAAGCCTGCCGCGAAAGAAGAAGGGAGGAATTATCACGACCGCCGATCTTGACGGCGAGTAATCGTAGTTTGACCGGGAGAGGGTCTGATCACCCTCCCCCGGTCTCTGACCACCTCAGATGCACTGCATCAATAGCGGCCCGAGGCCGCACGACCGTAACCCACAAAGGAAACGAAATGCGTACCAAGTTAACAGACACACAGAACCCGGCAAAAGTTGCCGAAACCCTAGAGAATCGGCGCTCTCTGCCCGTCACCGCGCCCCTGGTGGCGACCATTGCCGCAGGCGCCGCGCCGGTCGAGACGAACGACCAGATGAGCGAGCAACAACTCGCCATCGCTCTGGATCGGATGGAAGACAAAGCCGATCATGTCGCGCAGATGGACCTGTTCCGAAGCATCCGCGAACTCAGCGACCGCGAGTTTCAGCGGGTGCAGGTATTCGTTCGGTGTGCTGCCTCCCGCCAGGGGAACCCGGAGCAAGAAGCCAAGTTCGACCCCATCGATGAGTTCTGCAATGTTATGCAGGCTCTCCACGAAGGCCGGACACCTGCCAAGATCCGCAAGGACTACGAGTACACGCCGGGTCAGTGGCACCGACTGGAGAAGGCTTTGGAGCTAATCAACTCCGTGTATGAGGATGTCTGGAAAGAGGCATATACCACCGCCATCGCGGGATAACGGGATAGAGGACAAGGGGGCGCGCATCTCAGAGACTTGCAAAGCAAGTTCACGCGCAAGAAAGACCGAATACCGAAGTGAGACACATCGCGAGAAGATTCTGCCGAGCAGTTGGAGATGGGTTTCGGCTTTACTGCCTTGTGACAAAGGAGCGCTTCGGACGCCTTAACAAGACAGAAAGACCGGACAATGCAGAACCTCATCGCCACAACTATCGCCGACGCACAGCGGCTCCCTTCCTTTGCTCTCATACTTTCGGGGGACGCCCTCGCACCTGACTACCTGGATGGCGACCTTCTGACCGTCGCGACCAACATCGAGCCGGTTCCCGGTGATGCTGTCGTAGCACTCATCGCGGGAAGCTACCGCTGCGCTAAGATGAACGCAGACGGGGATCTCTGGGATAACCAGGGCGGAGGCGCCGAGAAGGGCAAGTACAGCATCGCCGGTGTCGTGACCCACCGGACCCCAAAGGCATAGTCCTGCACTAACCTTTCACAATAATGCACTGACCTTTCACCAACTTTTCACCATCCTTTCACGTGCATGCACGTGAAAGGATGGTGTCATTGTTTCCACGGGCTCAGATGGCAGGTTCGAAAGAATCAACAGGCTCGGCGACTTCGGCAACTGCATCTTTCGGATGACTCCGCTGCCTCTCATCTTTTCGCCTTTGAATGGATTCCATCGTAAAGGGCTCGTTAGTATCGAGCCATAACGCTTCAACGTGAGAAGAAGCAAAAGCGGAGAAGAACATTCGAACTGGAAGGGAAGTCAAAATACGCGCACCATCCTCAGCCGCTTTACGCCGGTGGGCAGGGAACTGGCTTATCCACTGCTGCCGCCATTCTTCGCACACCTCTTCGTCCGTCTTCTCAGTCTTCTCAACCATCATTGAACTCCTTGCTGGTATTGACGTGGACGTTCTTCCAACGTCACGCTTATGGACAGCAAATGCGGTTCATCCCATGCGGCCTTTATGTGGTGGCCGGCGTCGTACTGGAGCGGACGCCGCGCAACTAGCCAACTAGAGTGCCACTGCGCAATCTTTAGCGAAACTTAAGAACGGACGGGCTTTACCCGGTGAACTCGCCTCTTACGCTCTTGTCTAATAAAGCAGAGAGAAATAGAGAGAGACGACGGCGAGAATGAACATAGTCATTCCGTGAGGGAAAGAATGCCCGGTGACTGATGTCACCGGGCCTTTCTC
>JAZKEA010000212.1:0-6996 GCA_040387315.1 Armatimonadota bacterium
AAATCTACGGCGCGTTTAGGGTAACCGTAGAGGTACCCTAATCCTCGATTTCTCGCTGATGTCGGATCATTTTCCATCGTAATCGCAATGGCAATCGGTTCCGTTGTCGGGGTGATCCCGTACGGCGAGTAGAAGCCCGCGTACTTTGTTACCATCGCCTGTACGGCGGGGCGATAAAAGACAGCGCCCTCAAAATACCGGACATCCTTCTGAACCTGATGAAAGGGAAGCACATCGGCATAATAACTGTCGCCGCAGCGAAACGTCGCCATGATGCGACGCGCCTCGTCCAGTGTGCCCGTCTTCGGCATTTTTGTGTTGATCCGGTAGCTGGTGAAACCGCTGCTCATCGGCTTCATGCCGCCGATGATCGTGTACAGCGCCTCGGAATCCAGCAGGCTAAGGAGCAGTTTTTCGGCCTCGATACGCAGCGGAGACGGCAGTTTTTCCAGCGGAAAGCAGGCTTCTCGTGGGATCCGGACAGAGTCCGTCGATTGCGATTGAGCTATGGGCGCACGGGCTACCTCTTGCGTATAAGCTCTTGCTTCGGACACACATCCCCACAAGAATGTTGTGCAAAGAAAAACCGGCAATGTGAGGACAGAAGATTTATCTCGTTTAACAATCATGGTTATCTTGTCTTCACCAATGCAAAATAATAGTCATCCTTGACGGCATCACCCGTTCGGACGCCACCTGGCAAAATATCCCCTAAATTGTTCTTCTTCAGAAGTTCCACTGTGACAACGGCGTTCCACCCGACTGTTCGCGGCGTCGGCTTCAGCGCCTTTACGTGACCGTCAATCCAGAGAATATTTGCCATCCCGGCATGTCTTCCATGCACCGTCGGATAGAGCGTTCCCGACGGGGAGTTCAATGTTGAGAACCGCTTTACAGCACCATCCGGATTACTGATAAATGCGCCATCCCCCATCAAGATGGTTTCGGCGGGCGCTTCGATTGCCGCCAACGGCGCTGCCGCGGCCGCCGCGGGGATAAGGTACCTGGTATTGACGGGGAACGCCATATCGGCAATAGTCGCCCCATTACCGGGAATGTCTGCAGCAGAGGGACAATCCTTAATTCCGTTGTTCTTTGTGTAGGGATATAGGAGCGCTTTTTCCGGTACCGTTCTCCCCGCCGGGTCCTGGGTGTAATCTACATACGAGTACCACCATGCCTGATAGGTCAGGGGAGTGTCATTGTAGTAGGTCTGAAACATTGTGTCGTCGTAGTCCTGCATATACATCATTCCCGCCGTGCCGATCTGTTTGAGATTACTCATGCAGGAGGCCTGCCGTGCTTTGTCTCGTGCCTGCGCGAAAACGGGGAACAGGATAGCAGCCAGTATAGCAATGATGGCGATGACAACAAGCAATTCTATCAAGGTAAATGCGAACGATGCGCGGATTTTCTTGAACCTCTGCATGGCAACAACGGCCTCCCGAAAATGCGTTGCCGGATTCAAAAACCCTGTAAATTGGAACAGGTACCGGCTAACTATGAACGGATTGTAGCATAACACGCAATTAATTGCAACCGTATTGCAATTAATGAGGGATGGGTTCAGGAATCAAGATCCGTCCGCAGTACTCGCAGGTCTGCATGGATTGCGCGGCGCGCACATCGGCGACAAGAGTTGTGTTCAGCTGGGTATGGCACCCACCACAGGAAACACCATCGGCTTCCAGAGGTGTGGCTCCAACACCATTCTTCTTGGGACGGATCGCCTCGTAACGGGCAAGGAGCGGAGCAGAAACTGCCTTTGCCGCGGCGGCTCGGAGGGTTTCCTCTGCCGCAATCTCCGCGGTAAGTTCGGCATGGCGCTCTTTGTAGGCGGCTCGCGTACGGCGGTACTGATCGGCGAGAGATGCCAGCGTCTGTTCGGCGCTGTCGGCCGAAGTGACAGCCTCACCGGATGCCTCCATCGCTTCCAGGACCTTCATTTCGGCATCGTCTTTTTGGCGACCGAGCATTTCCAGTTCGCGCTGCAGATTCTCCAGCTCACGCGAGCCGGTGACCGTTCCACTGAACATCGACTTATTAACCTGAGCCGACTTCGTCTCAACCGTTGCGAGACGCATCTCAGCGTCTTTTTGATCCGTCTGCGCCTTATTCGCGGCGGTTCTCAGGGCTTCCGATGTCGCTTTCTGGGCATTGAACGCCGCAGCGGTTTTAGAGCCGGTATCCAGAGCGGCAATCGCGGCCTTTGCGCGGTCTATCTTGGTATCGATTACCTGCACCGCAAGCAGTGCCAGAAGATCATCACGGAGGGTCTTAGAAGTAGGTTCTGCAGCCATAGGTCTATCTTAACCGATTTTTGCGTCGGCGGGAAAGGCTGCGAATCATATAGGGCAGCATCTGCCAGTACATCCGAAAACGCGCCCTCGCCCCTCGCAGGAAACCGAGTTTTTCCTCCTTCATGGGGTGCGTAACATCCTGCAGAACGACGCGCGCCATAGGAAGACCTTCGCCGATCACGTAGTTTGTAATCGCAAGCTCGACGCCGTAGCCAGCTTTTGTCAGGCAGGGGATCGCCTGAAACACATCCCGGCGGATCGCACGCTGCCCTGAGATGTTGGGCACCAGGATTTGCGCTAACGTGGTCCATCCGCGCCCGCCGCGAAATACCCCGAGCGACATTGCCGCTTTACCGCTCACTACGGGGCCGACAACACTCTCCACCTGGGGCGGGGTAAGTCCGATCAAGTCAGCATCAAAGAAGACGAGCACATCGGCGTTCGTCGCCTCAGCCCCGGTCCGCATCGCCGCGCCTTTGCCCCGATTCGGATTGTGCTGGAGCACCTGTACCCTGCCGGATTTGCAGGCGGGGTGCCCCTTTATCACTTCATAGGTGTTATCGAGAGAGCCATCATCGACAACAAAAATTTCGTGGACGCAGGGCGACGACGCCAGTGTGTCCAGCACCGGCAGAATTCGCTCGCCCTCATTGTAAGCGGGAACGACCGCACAAACCTTCACGCGTCGATAGTCCCCAGGAATCCCCGGCCAGGCGGGTTAAAAGAGTTACCCACTACGGTGTGCTGCGCCCCTGCTTGTAGGCGGCGGCACGCTCCTCCGCAGATTTTATCCGGCTGTCAGGAAGTGGGTGACTTTGCAGGAACTCCGGCCCGCCCCCGCCGCCTTTTTCCTTTAGTTTACGAAACATGGATGCCATAGAATCAGGATCATAGCCTCCCGATACCAGATACCGGAACCCCGCCTCGTCGGCCTGCGCCTCATCACTGCGGGAATATTTCAACTGCTGAATCTGGAGCGCCAATCCTGCCGCAATCTGGGCCAGCTGACTCGCGCGACCAAGTGCGATCTGAGCGATAATATTTTTTGTCTGGGCATCGCTGATCTGCTTTGCCGAGTGCTGCTTGACGACATGGGACGCCTCATGCCCCACAACAGACGCCAGTTCGTCATCGGATGTAGTCATGTCGAGCAGGCCCTTATAAAAATAGATCGGCCCTCCCGGCAGAGCAAAGGCATTGACATCCTTGCTGTCGATCAGTTTTACCGTATAAGGAACGTCAAAATCTTTCTGGGCCTGGGGGATAATTTTGGCAGAGACCCGCTCAAGCTGATCATACTGCGGGCCTGAGGTAATGATCTTGTACTGCCGCTCCACATCGCGTGCCGCCTGCTGTCCGATCCGTACCTGATCCGACTTGGACAGCGTGTTTCCGAAACGCCCGCCGCTGCATCCCCCTGTAGAGACACCACCTGTGATGGTTCCGCCTATTACCAGAAGGGCAGTTAATTTCCTACCTAAACGCTTGATCATGACTCAATTTCCCGCCCCGCAGACCAATAGCGATCATTTTGAGGGGTCATTTTCCGGCTTTCGCTCCCCACCCGTCTCATCCTGATCTATCAATTCAGTCGCGCGCTTGCTAAGAGATTGTACCGCCTGCTGAAACTCCCGTAACTTGCTGCCGCTGAGAGCGCCTGCATTCTGGCTGGCTTTTTTTGCCGCCTGGGAAGCAAGCATCATCTCCCGGCTTGCGTCCGCGAACTCCTTGCGGGCAAGATGTTCCTGGGCTGCATCATAGTGGCGCCGGGCGGAAGCCAGCAGCGATGCAGGATCGCTGCGCCCCTCGGCGTCCGCTTTGGCAGCAGTCCCCGACTTCTCTTTCACGGTGACGCCGCCAGCCTGCTGACGCAGCGCTTCGACCTCACGCCGAAGCTGTACCGTCTCCCAGGTGTTGTACCCCACGAGTCCGAGAAGCCCCAACAAAACCAGAAAGCGCATAAACGCGCCGAACAATTTACCCATTTTTCACGGCAGCCTTTCCGGCACCGCCATGGCGACGGTGCATCCAGGTCTTCAAACCTTGTTCTATTGCCAGCGATACTCTGCCTCCGCCGCTCAGCAGCAACGGACGAACGCCAAAGCGTGTCAGAGAAAGCCGCGCATTGTAACGATCCAGTGCGCCCCAGCGATATTTATAGCCCTCATTGCCGCGCAGGAAATCGAACTCGGCAGCGTTATCCTTTTCGATACTGTGGCGCATGGCATGGGCAGTCAGCACGGTTCCCAGCGAAAGGCGCGCCATGCTCGGCTCGAACCCACCAAGGTAATAGTAGCATGTCTTTCCCTTATGGAAGCAGTACAGCGCCGCTCGAACTTCTCCGTCCAGAGTCAGCGTGTGAAGGCGCAGATTTCCGCTCTGGAGAAGAGAACGAGCCGCTTCCGTGTGAAAGGCGCGGGCACGACGCGAAGCGAAAGCGCCGGGCAGCCAGCGCTGGTTCCACCGCCGCTGGTGAAGCTCGAAAAATTCATCTAAATCCGCGTCAAGCGTCTGAGCGTCCGCGAGTCGATACTCGACGATGTACTGCTTTTCCAGAGCGCGAGCATAGTAGCCGATGTTCTGACGCAGTTTCTTCCCTAGAGATGCCCGAAACGCATCCCAGGTCTCCGCGAGCGGAAGATAAGGGCACGTTTCCCCTGTCCATAGAGTTGCTCTGACTTGCTTCAGAATCCCCTTATCGTCGCCTCCGACTCCCTGGAGCACAACCGCCCCCGGCTTGACCTGCTGGAGATCTATCCAGTCCCAGCGGCGGCGCTGTTCCCAAAGGTAGTGACGAAAAGCGGCGGCGACAGGCTCCTCAAAACCGGGAGAGGCAAGAATATCCAGATAATCGGAACCGCCGTTTCCGACAAAGCGAAGGGTTCGGAGCGGTGTAGGCATGAGGGGCAGAAACAGGGCGGCAAAACCGACCACGTTCCCATTCTCCCGGAAAATGAGTGCCCAGAGCTTTTTCCCAGAGCCCTGGTATTGCCACCAGGCACGGGTCCATTCCCAGGTCTGGAAGACCGTGGCCGCGTTAGAAAGGCCAGCGATTCTCGTCCAGTCCGGCGCATGCTGCCCGGCCAGCGCCTCAAAGCTGCTGATCTCCTGAACGTCCACCAAATTCTCTTTTGTCGCGGTAAATAATTGAAAAGCAAACCGCCCTGCTATCAGAGCGGTTCCCTATCACACCTGCCGCATTATACAAACGCGCGGGAATTAAAGCAAACCCACTACGCGGTGCGGGCAGTCCCGGAACCATTCTTTTGCGCCCGCTTGCGCTTGATTACCGAAAACACCATGTACAGCGCGATTCCTCCGAGAACAACATAGGTAATCGGGCCGATATACCGCGAAACCGCTTCGTAGTTTCTGCCCAACAGGCTCCCAAGATACGCGAGAAGAGCTGTCCACGCCGCTGTTCCAATGAGCGAATACAGGAGAAACTTTGCGAGATTCATGTTCGCCATTCCAGCGGGGATCGAGATCAAGGAGCGGACGCCGGGGACCAGACGCCCAAAGACCACGCTTTTATGCCCATGGTCATCGAACCACTTCTTGGCGTGAGCGACCTCTTCCCCGGAGACGGTTAGCCACGCGCCATGCTTATCCGCCCAGGCCTTAAGACGCTCCTCACCCACAAGTTTGCCTATGTAGTAAAGGGGTATCTGTCCAATCAGGGAGCCGATCGTTCCCGCAGCGATAACCAGTGGCAGTGACAGCTTTCCCTGCCCGGTCGCGGTAAACCCCGCCAGGGGCATGATAAGTTCCGAGGGAATTGGCGGAACGATATTTTCCAGGAACATCAGCAGGGCAATACCTAGGTAGCCCCACGAGTTCATCAGGTTCGTAATCCAGTCCTGCATGGTAAAAGTGTAACCTCCTGCCTCTTTTACCCGTACCTTGTGTTTTCGCCGCGTTAATCGCCTTTTATTTTCGCTTGACGCGCCCGAGAATACACCGTATCATGTGGTTCGTCGCTTTCGGAAGAGGGCGCACCGCGGGCGGTTGGCTCAGGGGTAGAGCGCTTCCTTGACACGGAAGAGGTCACAGGTTCAAATCCTGTACTGCCCATTTCATGAAATCCATGCCTTCTCTCAAGTCATTTGGGAGAAGGCTTTTGTGCTTTTTAGGGACCTGGTTTGTGGATTGCCCTAGCACATTCGGCATAGGCTGAATGTGCACTTAAGCGGCTACCCGTATCGCTGCCGAAACTCCTCCAGCATTAGGTCATCCTTGCGGGAGTTACAGGATGCGCAGGCGACGCGCAGGTTATCGTAGGTGTGTGACCCGCCCTTTGCCAGGGGATGAACATGGTCTATCTGTAGTGTCTTCTTCTCCACTCGCCTGCCGCAGAGATAGCATGTGCTGTCATCTCGCGCGATGATGAGTGCCCGGTCGATCTTCTCGACGCGCGGCGCACGGGCGATCCGCATGCGGCGGGGCGACAGGGCGGGAGACCCCATCAGCGAGCTATATTTTTTCCAATGTCTCGTTGCTTTGTTCGTTGTCGTTGTCACTTCCTGTTTCGTCAGTATCGTCAGTATCGCCGAATGTCGGCATCTACTACTGCGGCGGCCCTCGCCATCAAGTCGTTGGAAGGACTCGCTAGGGCTTCCGCCTGGGTCTGAACCGCGGACTCATCGGCCCCGAGGGCGGGCAGGATCGAGCAGAAGCGGATGTTAGCCCGGTTGAT
>JAZKEA010000212.1:7006-7543 GCA_040387315.1 Armatimonadota bacterium
TAATCGCCCTACCATAGCCGTCAGAATCAACAGCGAAATAGGGCTCATCGAGGCGAGACTGTACGTGCAGCGTCGCCGCATCTATCGATTCCGCCGTCAGACCCTCGCTGATATAGGCGGTGGAATTCCCGCCGCTATCGTCACCGAACCAGTAACGCACCGTAAATTCAGCCATGATCTCCGCCTGTCCCCTACCTTGTACGAATTGCGCCGAGGGCAAACCCCTGCTGCAGTCTCTTTACCCATCCCGTGATGGAACAACCCGCTCGATTCGCACGGGAACGCAAAAACCGCCCCGACCATAAGCCCGAGACGGCTTTTCCGGCGAGACGCGGCGGATTTCTCTTTCGCGCTTTATCCTATCCTGTAGAGATGGACATCATACGGTGCGAACGAGTCCTCGAACCGACCATCGATAATTTTCACGGTACGGTTTTCTCCGAGAACTTCGGCGGTCGCTGTTTTTCGCATACCACGCAGGGTGAATGTCCCTCTTGTCGCTGCATTGCGCATGCCGACCGCGAAAACGTAGGTTTT
>JAZKEA010000213.1:0-565 GCA_040387315.1 Armatimonadota bacterium
TGCTGGTCTTCCTTTTTGCCGCTCACCTTCTGGTGCGGCGGCTTCAGCCGCGGGCGGACCCGATCCTGCTTCCGATAGCGGCCCTGGTAGCGATCTTCGGGGTGCTGCTTCTCTTCGCGCTGAAGGACCCGGTGCGGGACATGCCCTCCTACCTCGCGCAGGCGCAGGGGGTCATCTTCGGCGGGGTGCTGGCCCTGGCCCTGGGGCTCTGGCCGCGCCTGCATCGACTGCCGCTGCATCGCTATAGCTACGCCTTCGCTCTTGCCGCCGTCATCCTGACGGTTCTTTTAGGCATCTTCGGCGGAGGGCCGGGCGGGGTAAAGCTTTCCATCGCGGGCGTTCAGCCGGTCGAGGGCATCAAGATACTTCTTGTCTTCTTCCTCGCCGCCTATCTTGCAGAGCGTGGTGCGCTCCTCAACGACCCGCTTCGCCGCCTTGGTCCGTTCTCGGTTCCCCGTCCGCGCGATGCCGCGCCGCTGCTGGTGCTGTACTCGCTGCCGCTCCTTCTCTTCGGCCTTGTCCGCGATCTGGGACCGGTCCTGCTTCTGTTCGGCGCGTTTCTGCT
>JAZKEA010000213.1:575-1885 GCA_040387315.1 Armatimonadota bacterium
CCTGGCGACCGGTCGGGGCGGCTATGTTGTCTTTGGCCTTATCATTCTTCTGGCAGGTGGTTTCATAGGCTATGCCCTGCACTTCGGGGTTTTTCAGACACGTGTCGATATGTGGCTTTCGCCCTGGAATAATCCCCGTCCTCGCGGAGATCATCTGGCCCTCGGCCTCTGGGGACTGGCGTCCGGGGGACCACTCGGAAGCGGTTTTGGGCTCGGAGGAACGCGATTCATCCCCCGAGGCGGCTCCGATCTCGCCTATGCGTCCCTGGGTGAAGAGCTAGGTCTTCCCGCTACACTCCTGGTCGCCGCCTGTTTTCTCGCTCTCGCTCTGCGGGGGCTCGGGATCTCGCGGCGCTCCAACACCGAGTTCGACCGTTACCTTGCTGCCGGGCTTTCTGGCCTGCTTGGCCTTCAGGCAATACTGATCATTAGCGGCACCCTCGGTCTTCTTCCGCTCTCGGGTGTCACCCTGCCCTTCCTTTCCTATGGGAAATCGTCGCTTCTGGCATCGTTCTTTATTATCGGCGTGCTGCTCGCCCTTTCCAGCCGCGCCACGGCGGCAGGCAGCACGACCGCGGTAGTGATCCCTCCGCCGCCGCATTACCGGGCGGCGACCGCACGAGCCGGTGTCTTCTTCTTCGTCTTTCTGGGAGTTGCGGTGCCGCTTCGTCTTCTCTGGGTGCAGGCTTTTGGCGCGAACCTCATCGCCTCCCGGCAGGTGCGCGTTCCGGACGCCGACGGCATCGCACGTCCGCACACCAACCCCCGGCTTCTCCAGATTGCGCGGCAGATTCCCCGCGGGCGGATTCTGGACCGCGCCGGGCAGGTTCTTGCCAGGACCGGGGATCGGGGAGAGCGTGTCTATCCCTTCGGCGCGGCAACCGGGCACATAGTGGGTTATTTGGACCCGGCGGTTGGCGGCCCAGTCGGTTTCGAATCGCAGTTCGGTCCACAGCTGCAGGGATATACGGATACGGCCTCACTTCTACCGCTCTGGCGGATGAAGGATCTGCCAGGCTTCCGTCTGCCACGTGGCGAGGATGTGGTGACATCAATTGATGCAAATCTTCAGCAGGCGGCGCTCGCGGCGCTGAAGCAGGGGACGCAGGGGCTCCGAGACCGGCGTACGGGGCGTGGGAAGCATCGCGGGGCGGCGGTGGTCCTTGATGTCGCAACCGGTCAGGTGCTGGCGGCGGCTACCCTCCCAACCTACAATCCCTCGACCCTGACCCCGAAGATTCTGAAGGCGCTGAACACGAACCTGAACAATGAGTTTCCGCTGATCAACCGGGCGACTCGGGGTTACTATC
>JAZKEA010000213.1:1895-5307 GCA_040387315.1 Armatimonadota bacterium
ACGCGCGCCGCCGCATCGTGGATGATGAAGGAGACCTGCCCCACGGCCTGACCAACCTGACCGAGGCGATCACGGCCTCCTGCAACATCTACTTCGCCCACGCGGCTCTGGCAGAGGGCCCACAGACCCTCCATGATCAGCTTGCCCGTTTTGAATTTTCGCGGCTTCCCTCGAAGGCCCGATTCGACTCGGAACTGCCCGATATCGGTTATGGTCAAGGACCGATGCTCGCAACCCCGGTCGAAATGGCGAGTGTCGCCCAGACGGTCGCGAACGGCGGAACCCGTCTCGCCCCTCTGTTCCTCAAACAAGGAAAGACAGCGGAACCGGTGACACTTTTGTCGCCGAACGACGCTTCCCGGCTTGCGGAGATGATGGGCAGAGTGACCCGCACCGGAACCGCGGCGGGCCGCTTCGACGGTCTGCCGTTCACGGTAGCGGGCAAAACAGGGACCGCGCAGAATGATCGCTACGACCGGGTAGCGCACTCCTGGTTTATCGGCTTTGCGCCCGCTGATAGTCCCAGAGTGGCTTTTGCCGTGGTTGTTGAGAACGGCGGGTATGGCGCTCAGGTAGCCGCCCCCATCGCACGGGAGATTCTGCGGTCAGTGACGCCGGAGAGACGGTGATCTTCGGGACGGCGAATGGGAAGATATTCGGGTAAAAAACGGGTACTCGTCGGATATGGGAAAGGGTGGTCTCGATTGAAGAATTTTTCGGTACTTGGCCTTTGTCTCTTTAATGCACTGATTAGCGCATCCGCTTTAAGTTCTGTAAATCCACCCTTAGCAGGCATGATCACCAACGACATTCCTTCTATGACCGGGATTGCCGACGAACCAAAAACGGTCAGGTCAAAAGACATAGTGATCTACACCATTACCCAAACAGACAAGGCAGCGGAAAACCCCTATATTACGTCCCGTATGTCCCCTATCGTGGTCAGAAGCATGACCAATTTTGGGTACCCACGGCGGGGTATCACATACTTAACTATTACCTATGATGTGAGCGGTTACGCGGCCTCGCAGTAGTGCAGCAAGTAGTAATTCGTCCTGCTGAAACAGTAGATTTGCCAGGTGCCGATGCGGTGCGAAGCAGAGCTATCATCTACAGCGATGCACCATTACAGCGGTACGACGCAGTGACGCGAGGTGCTTCAAGCAATTTGACGAGGAGAGAAGTTATGTCAAAGAAACTTCGGCTAGCTCTACTGAAGACGCTGTCTGTGGAGCAGCGCAGAAAAGTAGATAGCGGACAAGAAGTCACGGTGCCGGTCTCAGGACTGAATCAAGACCTCCTAAGACAAGCACTTGGATACATCGAACTGTCAGGTGGCGTATCGCAGAATCAATCCGGGGGTGGGCAGGGACCTGCGCCGAAGTCGTTCGATCTTGTATTTCTTCCTTTGATGAATGCCCCTACGAAAACGCTAGGAGTGAATCAGATGGCGATGGATGGCACACAGATTAGATTCTGACGTTCTGAACCGAGACAAAAAGGCCCGGGGCATATGTCTATGCCCCGGGCCTTTTTACTTTTGCCTGACGCTAATGAGTGTGCGAAACAGCCGAGTCGCCGAGTTTTGCTTTTGATGCCGCCTCGATCACGCGGCGACGGGCGCGCTGCGTCTGCACGGGGCGCAGATCGACGCACCGGACCTGTACCGGAACTTCGGCCTGCTCCAGAACCGAGACCACCTTTGGTACGAAGTCGTACTCCAGGAAGTCCGCGTAGCGCTCGTCGCTCTGAGTACCGACGATGCCCGCAGCCAGGTTCACGCCCTGAGAGCGATCCGCCGCCGGGTAGACATAACAGCTTGGCCCCTTCCCAACACTCCACTCAACAACGACCCGGTTCAAACCCGGTCCCGACGAGAGGAGAGGCTGCCAGGAAGCCGCCTTCGCGTTCAGCGCCTTCGCATCCAGTTCGGGGAGGTGATGAAGTGCCTTGTGCATTTCGAGTTCCTGTCCCCTTAAGCCAGGATATGGAGCGGATTCTCAATCGCCCGCTTCAGGGACTGGAGGAAGAGCGCCCCTGCCGCGCCATCCATAACCCGGTGGTCTGCACAGAGCGTCACCTTCATGCGCTTGCGCGGCACGATGGCGTCACCCACCACAGCGGGAACCGTCCGAATCGAGGAGACTGCGAGGATAGCCGCCTCGCCGGGGTTGATGATAGCCGCGAAGTTTTCGACATCCGGCGTCAGCGAGCCCATGTTGGAGATGGTGAACGTTCCCCCGGTATAGTCTTCCGGCTTCAGCTTCCCGGCACGCGCCTTCTCGATCAGCGGACGCGCCTCTTTTGCAATAGCGCGGATGCTCTTGGACTCGCAGCCCTTAACCACCGGAACGATCAAACCATCGTCGATGGAGACCGCGATCCCGATATTGATTGCTTTCTTGATGATGCGCTTGTTGTCCAGGAACTGCGAATTGACAACAGGGTTCTCCCCGAGGGCGACCGCGACCGCCTTGACCAGGAAGTCGTTGACCGAGATCTTCGTCGCCGTCTCGCCCGCCGAAGAGTTGACCTGTTCGCGCAGCGCAAACATCGCCTCGATATCGATCTCGGCGGTCACATAGAAGTGCGGGATGTTCTGCTTGCTCTCGGTAAGCCGCTTTGCGATAGTACGACGCATCGCGTTGTACTCCTGCACCTCGTCGCCTTCGGCGATGGCGGGGGCCGTTGCGCTGGGCGCAGCCGGAGTGGCAGACGGCGCAGGAACGGCAGCGGGTGCAGGAGACGCAGGGGATCCTCCCGCAAGAGCCGCCTCGACATCGGCTTTGCCGACCGCGCCATCCGGGCCGGTGCCTCGGAGGGCGGCGAGATCGACATTGTTTGCCTGCGCCATGGCTCGAGCCACGGGAGTCGCCTTGACCCGCTCATTACTTGCCTGGCTCTGACCTTCCACCACAATCGGCGCACCGATCAGAGAGGCAGATCCGCCCAGGTTCTCCGGGAACAGGCCCACAAACGAGTCGTAGGGCTTGAAATCCTTCGCGGTGCCGACCGCTGCCGGCGCGGCTTTGGGAGCGGCAGAAGGAACCGCGGCAGCAGGCGCGCTGCCATTGTTGTTGGCGGCAGGCGTGGGAACAGAAACCGGAGTCGGCGCGGGCGCTTCCTCCGCCGGTTCCGCCTTCGGAGCGGGCTTGGCGTCAGGGGTGACGGTCGCGGAGCCATCTCCGATTACCGCGATCACCACACCGACCGGCACGGAGTCGCCAACTTGAAACGCCAGGCTCTGGATGACACCATCGGCGTCGGCGGGAACTTCGACGTTGGACTTATCGGTCTCGATCTCGGCAATCGGATCGTCAGCCTTGACCGTATCACCGACCTGCTTGAGCCACTGGACAATCTTTCCTTCGTCCATCGCGTCGCCCATTCGGGGCATAATTACTTCAGCCAT
>JAZKEA010000214.1:0-13670 GCA_040387315.1 Armatimonadota bacterium
GGCGCAAAGCCTCACCGAACTTGGCCTGATTGATGAGTATCGCATCTACCTACATCCCGTGGTGCTTGGTGGGGGAAAGCCCTATTTCGCCGGACCCCGGCCGCCACTCCGCCTGGTGAGTCATGACCGGATTGGCGAAGATGTCATCCGGTTGATCTACGTTCCTGCATAGTTCTTAATTTCGCGATTCGCTGGAATTCATATGAGATAATTAAGAGACTGACTTTACTCATAAGTGGAATTTAGTTCCAGAGTGCCGCTTCTGTTTTGCGATATCAAGCACCACATCAGCGGAATAATCACCCTATGAGCCCCATTCCTCTTTCTGATTTTACTGTGGCAGTCGGCGTCGTTTTGGTGGTATACTGTATTCATAGTCGAGTTGGAAAGACCACCAGGTGGGACGGACGACAAGACGACACACGGCGACACTGCTTCAACTGGCAGCGTCGCTTTTTTGTTTTTCAGGGCGATAAGCCAGTGACGCTGGCACTATGGCAATGACGCTGATGACCCGCGAGAGCCAGTTCTGTCAGGAGGGCAAGCCTCTGAAGCTGTGGGGCATCCGTGTTGCCAGCGGCATCTTCAATGCCGCGGCAACGGACAACCTGATTGCTCAGCTGGATGATTACAGGGCAAGTGGCATTACCGCGATCACCGCGATCACCGCTTTTTACCAGGGCAGCGGCGGCAGTCAAGACGCCTTCTCCCCAAACAAACGTATTATTGATCCGGATAATCCGGATAATCAAGCGCGAATGGAGCCGAGCGTCGGGAGATGTGGTCTCCGGAGTTTGACAATGGTCTGCAGTAATCGGCAATAGTCAGCAGTAACCGTACGATCTTCTTTTTTACTTCTTCCCTATCGCATCCGGTTCATGCCAAACTGGCTGCCGCGCAGGGCGGCTTTGACAAAGCTCCCCCAGAAGGGTGTCGGGGAGTAATCCCAGCCGGATATCATAACCGGCGATGCGCTGGGGTGGAAGGAAAAAGCGGTCCAGTGGAGCCGGTGCTTCTGGATAAAGCCGAGGAGGTCTGGAGACCACGTATAAGGGTCCTCCTGCCGGTCAAGCGGGACAAACGACAGCTTCTTGATATCCGCGCCCACTTCGCCGACCAGGATCGGGTGCTTTTCGGCAATGATCAGGACCTTGTCCTTCCAGCCGCTCTTCCACGGGTAGATGTGGGTTGCATAGATGATGCCGTTGCCCGTCGCGTCCTTCAAGGCGAACCCATTTGCGATACCGGTGAGGTCATAGGACCAGTCCAGACCGCCCGCGACCACGATATTGCGCGCGCCAGTCTCTCGGACCGTGTCCACCATCCGCTGCATCCCCGGCGACTGGAAGCCCTGCGAGGACTTCGTTTTGTCCTGCGCAGACAGGAACGCGTCCTCATCGGCCGGGGTCTCTTTGTCGGGGACGAAGCCGCCGTCGCGCCACACCTTCCAGGAGACCCCGTGCGGTTCGTTGAACAGATCGAACAGGACGGCGGGATGGTTCTTGTAGTGGGTCGCGGCATCCTTCCAGAACGCGACATGCTCCTCGCGCGGCGCGCGGAATCGGTGCAGGTCGAGCAGGATATACGCGCCCCGGTTCGCGGCGATAGTGACAACATCATCGACCAGGGCGCGATAGGCCGTGCCGCCGTCTTTCTGACCCGCGCTTTTGCCGAACCAGTATTCCTCCTTTACCGGCAGGCGAATGATGCCGCTCTTCCAGTCATCGATTGCGACCTGCGTGGACCGGAGCACACTCTCCCCCTTCACGCTCCATTCGAGACTCACGACATTCAGGCCCTGAAGCCAGATGGGTTTGCCGTCGCCGGTCTGTACCTGGTTGCCCACGACACGCAGTTCCTTCGGCCACTTTGCCGGCTGCGGAGCCTCGGGAACCATTGCCTCAGCTTTGACCGCTGCCTTCGTCGCCGGGGGTTTACCCTGGCCGGGAGCCGCGGCAGATGCAAGATCCGTGGCCCCGATCACTTCAACGGAAAGGTTGTCGAGGTCAAGAGTGCCTTTCTCTACCTGAAACAGCGACGGCATGAGTTCGAGTGAACGTGCCCCTTCTGGTACTGCAATGCGGGCTGTGCCCTCGCGCCATCCCTCCGTACTTGCGCGAAGGTAGGGAGCAGCCGGGTCCTTCCCCATCTTTTTTCCCGCTGCGTCCTTGAAGCTCAGGAGGATGCGGGCATCGAACCACGCTTCCTTGCCGGGCTTCAGGTCCGTGGCACGCCAGCGCCAGCTCAGCTTGAGCGCTTTTGCCGCAGGCGGAAGGCTCACGGCGCGATACAGCAGGACAGTCTGTCCGGGGCGGACGGAGATGAGCCGCAGGAAGCGGTTCCCGCCACTCTCCTCGGCCCACTGAACGCTGTCAGCGGGTTTGGACCAGCCGTCCGGCCACTGGTTCTTATCGGCATCGGTCTCGAAGCTGCCGTTGGCAATAAGCGAAGGTGTCGCGGGTCCCGATGCTGCCGCTGATGCCGGTGCTGCCTGGGGTGCGGCAAGCGCGGGAACAGGCGACAAAGCCAGGGCGGCTGCCAGAAGAGCCGACAGCGAAAGAGCCGATGTTGGTTTGCGGTTGAGGTTAAGCATGGGGGTTGGGGTTGATGGGGGTTGGAGTTACCGGAAAGGGAACGCGAGCGGCAGCGACACTGATACTGCCGCTCGCAAGGAGGCGGGATGCGCTTATGCGCCCACTTTACTGCAGGCTGAAGGTAGCCGCAAAGCCGCTGTACGCCGTATTGGCAGCAACAGGAGCGTTGGCAACTGTTCCCGGATCGCCGACTTTTCGGTTGGTAGATCCGGCGGCAACGGCACCGGGCTTGTGCCACTTCGCAGGACCATCAGAGAAGATATAGTTCGCCCCTGTCTGGTGACGTCCGTCCTTCGCGCGGAAGTTTCGCGTACCCGAAGCACTCCGACCGTTATTAATCCAGGTGACGCCGAACTGCGTTTGCGGCGGGAGGTTACCAAACACGCCGGTATCGTACTGGGCACTCGTGTAGCCCAGTTGGTGCCAGGCCTGACCGCTGCCGGTGGAACCATTACCGGTCATCGTCCCTTTTTCGTTTACGCCGGACGGGTTGACACCCGTGCCACTGAAAATCTCAAAGAGCGTAATGGTCTTGGCGGAATCGACGAGTTCTGATTCCGTAACGCCCACCTTGGTAAACGGGTTAGTGTTGAAATTGTCGATCTCCATGTTGGAGTTCATCGCATAAGAGATGCCGGTCCCGGTCAGGCTGGCATCACTGGGGCACTTGTAGACATCGACAGACTTGACATAGGAAAAGATCTGCCCGCCCCAGCCGATGGGACCGTTTCCAGGATCTGCGGTTCCGGCCGGAAACATGCCGTCATAGTCGGCGACATATTGCATAAAGGCAAGCCCAAGCTGTTTCTCGTTGGACAGACAGGCCGTCTGCCGCGCCTTCTCCCGCGCCTGGGCGAAGACAGGAAAGAGTATAGCTGCTAGTATGGCAATAATGGCTATCACGACAAGCAGCTCGATCAAAGTAAAACCGGCGGTTTTAGGGGTTTTAGTGGAGAGCGTACGCTGCGACTTGGCAGCATTCCGGATATTTTTCAGCATTTTCTGACTCCTTTTGTCAGGTCGAACGTAGAACAATAGTTGCAAATCTAAATACAGAAGGACAGGCGAGGCTATTGTCAGGTAGGGACAATCGGAGCCGTTGTCCCTCGAACAATGAGTTTCGGCTCCAGCAGGTGCACGGCAGGCTCGGAGGGTCGGCCCTCGATAATATCGATCAGGAGGCGCGTCGCGCGTGCACCGATCTCCGTCAGCGGCTGGCGGATCGTGGTTAGCTGCGGCGTCACCATAGATGCCGCCGGTATGTCGTCGAAGCCGACGATAGACACATCGTCGGGAATGCTGAGTCCTCGCTCGCGTGCAGCATCCAGAGCAGCCAGCGCCAGCACGTCGTTCCCGGCAAAGATGGCGGTCGGGGGTTCCGGCAGCGCCAGAAGGCAATGCGCATTCTCCTGGCCAGACTCGCGGTTATACTGCCCGGCGATCAGATACTCTGGGCGGACCGTGACTCCTGCCTCGGTGAGGGCAGCGCAGAAGGCATCCCGACGCTCGATGACATTGGCCTGGTTCAGGTTGCCCATCAGGTGCGCGATGCGGGTATGGCCCAGCGACAGGAAGTGCTCCGCGACCAGCCTTGCCCCCCGCAGATTATCAATGTCAAGGGTTGGAACCCCCTCGCTTGTGTGCGACCCGGACGCTACTACCAGCGGTATCCCGAGAGCGGAGAGAGAGGGAACCATGTCCGAGTCCATTAAGGGCGCGAGGACGAGAACACCATCAGCCCGCCCATCGCGGAATGCCGATGCGTCCTGCTCGGCATCCCGCCAGGGGCGCGTGTAAATGTTGACGTTGTAGTCCAGTTCCGTGGCGACGTCGAGGACGCCTTGAAGTACCGCGGATGTGTAAGGGTTGGTCAGCACCAAGCTCTGCGCATTGAAGCCGAACACAACCCCGAGTGCGCGAACGCGCCGCGAAACAAGGGCGCGGGCATTGGCGTTCGGTGTGTAACTGAGGGCCTTGGCGGCTTCCATCACGCGGCGGCGGGACTCGGCGCTCACGGGCCGCGATCCTTTGCTGAGCACCATGGATACTGTGGTGATCGAAACCCCGCTGCGGCGGGCAACATCGTGTATGGTTGACATCTTCGGTGATGGGCTCCCGGGCTTCGTTTCCCGAGTACGCAAAGCGTTTTGCATTGGCGTCAGTTTATCGCAAAGCGTTTTGCGTGTCAAGTATGCAACGTGAACTTTTGCTATGGTAACAAACATAGATGGTGCCGTTACACAAATCACCAGGTTGATTTTTAGATGGGTATAATGAGAACTTTTACTCGATATAGACCGGCAATCTGTCGATCTGTACTGGGTGACCGAGCCAACCGGCTAAAAACCAGCGCAGGATCGCCGTGATTTCGCACCCGTCAAACACATCCTGGCTTTATAGCCATTTGCTTGTCCATCGCGGTCTTCTTTGCGCTCAGCGGTCTTCTTTGCGCTCATAGGGAGAAGCACCAATATGCTTTTCACGCTCGTACTACATCGCGCCGTTGAGCAGAACCGCTAAGGCATCCGCAAGCGGGTTGTTGCTTCCGTTAGTCAGGAGTGGCAGCAAGGCAGGCAGTGGGTTATCCTCGTTTTGGTGAGCCATTTCTCGGTTTCTTCTTTCTGGACAAACGAAAGATTCGAGAGATGGCTTGCTGTTCCTACAAGCCCAAGTTCACACTTTTACAGGCAAGATGTTACGCTACTCACTCAAACAAGGAAACGCCGGCTCAACGCGCACAACTTTTATGCAATTCCCAACACTTTCCCCTACTCGTCGTATTGAACTTCTCGAACCTGTCGCCGGTATGGTCGATATGGTTTTGGACACGGACGCCTATAACGAAATTGATGACCAATTCGCCCTGGTGTATGCGTTGCTTTCAAAAGAACGCTTGAAACTGGAAGCCGTTTATGCGGCGCCGTTTCACAACGCGCGATCTTCTGGCCCCGAAGAAGGGATGGAGAAAAGTTACGAGGAAATCTTGCGTGTGCTCGAAAGGATGAATCATCCGCATGAGGGGTTTGTCTTTAAGGGATCACGTCAGTGGATGGTCGCGCCCGATCAGCCCGTGCGCAGTGAAGTTGTAGACGACCTGATCGCGCGAGCCAAAGCCGACCGCAAGGGCCCGCTTTATGTCGTGGCTATCGGTGCACCAACTAATGTCGCCTCTGCGATTGCGGCGGCACCGGAAATTATCGACCGCATCGCCGTTGTCTGGTTGGGTGGCCAACCATTAAAATGGCACTCGGCGGCCGAGTTCAACCTGAATCAGGATATGGTAGCATCGCGGCTTTTGTTTAACAGCAGCGTTCCCCTCGTTCTGTTGCCCTGTCTGAATGTGGCCGGGCATATCAAAACGACGCAGGCCGAAATGGAACGCTTTGTGAACGGGCGTGGGGCCATCGGCAATTATCTTTTTGAAATCTACTCTGATTATTTCCCAGACCACTTTGCCCGCTCGAAAGAAATTTGGGATCTGGCTCCCCTCGCCTGGCTAATCAATCCCGATTGGATGCAAAGTGCCCTGGTGCCTAGTCCCATCCTTTCAGATGTTCGCACATGGAGCCATGACCCGCGTCGTCACTTCATTCGCGAAGTGCTTTCGCTGAATCGTGACTCCATCTTCGGCGATCTTTTTCAGAAGTTGGAGAACTATGCTGAGAACTATGCTGAGAACTATGGTGCTGGTAAATAACATGACGGTTCTGCACGTTGGTCATTGCCAGTTCATGGTTAATAAAGGTTAGTAACGGTCACTCCAACGCCGCGCGCCAATGCCCGCACGAGGACGGCCGCGACCGCCCCACGAGGGTTTCAGAGCGGGAAACGAGCGTACGGCATTGTCCGGTCAGCCGGCGGGTCTTGAGCGTCGTCCTCGTCGTCCTCGTCCCCCCACGAGGCCGGGTCGTACCCCTTATGGACCCAGCGCAGCCACTCCTCGAACGACGCGCAGATCGGCTCCGGCCCCTGGTGGCGGGGGATCTGGTAGATGCGGTACTCCGGTGCCGCGGGGTCTGTCACCTCGCCGGTGTGGAACAGGAATGTCAGTGCTCCCTCGTCGACCGCGAAGACGATCGCCTGCCGGAGGAACTCCGCCGGAAGGTTATCTTCGATTGCGGTGGGTGACCGCCAGAACCGGGCGGCGTCGACGACCGAATCGGACCAATGCGGCTCGCGTTTGCCCGAGATCGGCATCAGGCGGAACAGTTCCGGTAGGGTGTGGAGTCTGCCGCCGAGGCCGAACCGCCGTGCGAACGCACGGTAGCTCGCCGGGAGGGACGAGCCGAGCAGCCCTTGGGCAACATCGAGTTCCGCCTCCGTCTCCGGCGGAGGGTAGGATTCTCCGCGACGGGTGATGGGGCGAATCCATTCGAAGCGATACGCATCCGTTGTCATAGGTATCTCTCACAGCATGCCTTCGGCAGCCGAACAGGCATCCAGCCGCACCGTTGCGGCCGAGTACGGCAAGTGGGCACATTTTACCGCAACTTCCCTCGTGAGCGGCCCCATCGACCTGGTGGCTTGGTGAACGCCCTTTCCAACTATGACCCCTTTTGGACCAATGGGTTGATCGGCAGCGGGCTGCGTACTGTTCACACGAAAGACGTAACAGTCGCTTAAAGACGCTTGTCTCCGATTGTTGGTGTCCCAAAAACTAACGTTTCTGAGACGCTGTTGGCCAAGTGACTTTCGCTCCTGAATTACGTTCTCTACTGATGTACTAATGTACTGATGTTACGCACTCAGAGTATGATAGCTGCGTTTGGACATCTGGCTTTGAGCGTTTGCAACTGCTCGACCGCGATCCCGCTGGGGGCCGCGTGGAAGGTAGATTCGGCAGAACTCGGCAGAGGACGCTGCGTCTCCTTGTCGGAGAAAAAGGAAACAACCCCACGATCCGCGAATGGACAGAAAACGTTCAGGAGATACTTCACGACATGCCTGCCCCGCTATTCTCTCGCCTCTCTCCCCTTCCCGCCCGGCTGCGGCGCACTCTCGCTGTCGCGGCGCTGTCCTTGCCCCTGTCTGTATCAGCGGCGGCGCAGGCCCAGACGCCTTCTCCCTCTGCCCCCTCTGCTCCGAAGCTGACCGACACGCAAAGGGGACGCGCCTTTCTCGCCACCCGCCAGACCACCGATGCCCTCGTTGCCTTTACGCGCGCCCTGATCGCTGACAGCCGCGATGTCGATGCCTACTATGGCCGGGGACAGGCCTACAGCTGGCTCCAGCAGTTCGATAAGGCGATCGCCGACTACACAAAATGTATCGAGCTTCTCCCCAATGCCTCGTTCGCCTATCAAAGCCGGGGGGATGCCTATCTCTTATCGCAGCAGTTCGACAAAGCGGTCGCCGACTGCACCGAAGCGATCCGCCTCAAGCCCGATAACTTTCTGGCGTACGCGACGCGCGGTCTGGCCTATGCCTCACTGGGTCAGGACGCCCGTTCCCTGTCTGATTACGGGGAAGCGATCCGCTTGAAGCCCGACTTCGGGCTTGCCTACTTCCACCGCGCGGAGGCCTACCAGAAGACAAACGAGTACGACAAATCGATCGCCGATTATACCGAGGAGATCCGCCGGAATCCCCGCGACGCCTACGCATTCAAGGGCCGCGGGCTGTCGTATTACTGCCTGGCGCAGTACGACAAAGCGCTCCCGGACTTAAATGAGGCCCTCCGTCTCAAACCGGACTATGCCCTTGCCTTCAACGACCGTGGCCTAGTCTACCAGAAGCAGGGGAAGCTGGAAAAAGCCGTCGCCGAGTATACGGAGGCAATCCGGCTGAACCGCAAACTGTTCTATGCCTGGGGCAACCGGGGCCAGACCCACTACTTTCTGAAGGAGTTCGAGAAGGCGGTCGCCGACTGCACCGAGGCGATCCGCCTGAAACCGGACTTTGTGGTCGCGTACGAGGATCGCGGCAAGTCCTACGATAGGCTGAACCAGCTTGGGCAAGCCCTGTCCGACTACCGCCGCCGGGTACAGATCGACCCCAAAGCGCCGGACTGGCTGCTGCGCCGCATCAAACATCTTACCGATTTGGGAGTGCTGTAGAGTGCTGTAGAGTATTGTAGAGTATTGTAAAGCCGATCTACAGATACTACAGATACTACAGATACTACAGATACTACAGATACTACAGATACTACAGATACTACAGATAGTGCTGCAGAGCCAATAGATCCAATCGGTGGAGCAGGGCTTTCGACTAAACCCGTTTGACAACTCATCCGCCCCCCTGCTGCAATCTCGCCGTCGTCAAAGACGAGACCTCCTCACACCAGTTTCGCAGCAGATGAGAAGGGGTCTTTGGAGCGTCGCGCGGCAAACGCACGCTTTGGAGCTGACCATATTTCTAAAGAGCCGTTAGCTCGTGCGTAAATCGTACCCAATAAGTTCGCTCCAGATGTATAGGCTTGCAGACAGCCTTGAAGATCGTGACATCGTACTCATGAATATCATGATACTCATGACCTGAGGCTATAGAATCACCTGAGGCTATAGAATCACCTGAGGCTATAGAATCACCTGAGGCTATAGAATCACCTGAGGCTATAGAATCGCTCCGAAATCGGCATCTTATCCCCTTCCGGCGGGGTGCTGCTGGAACGAGCACGGGCTCTGGCAATCGCCTGCTCGGTGGCGTGGATCTGCTCCTCGCACCAGGCAGTGGGCTGCCTGCCCGCCGTCGCGACGTAAGAGCTGACCGCTGCTTGAAGCCGACGCAGAAGGGCGAGCGCTTGGTAGTAATGCTTGTCCTCCAGCATCCGCTCTATCTCCTCTACATACGTTGTGTAGTGTCGCCCGTCCAGATACCCTGATCCGACAATGGAGCACGCCGCGGGCAGGGTGGCCCCGGCCTCCTGCTCCTGCCGCCGCGCCTTTGAACGTAGATGCCGCCGAGTCGGATGGACCGGAAGCTGATGACTCGCTCCCTCGCCCTCGTGCCTTCGGTCTTTGTCGTACTGTGACATCAGGGTAATGACTCCGCTATTCCAGAGTGCTCAGAGTGCTCAGAGTGCTCAGAGTGCTCAGAGTGCTCAGAGTGCTTAGAGTGTCGAGCCTTACTGTTCTGTTTCGGCCCCGCGACCTCAACTGCTTTCAGCCGCCAGTTGGGAACTCCGTCCCAGCGCTCCCGAAGCGACCACTGTAGTACTATATTCCCCGTAGTACTATATTCCCCGTAGTACTATATTCCCCGTAGTACTATATTCCCCAATGTTGGCGCTCCCGTACCAAGGATGCTTAGGACCAGCTTAACACCAGTGCCACAATAAATCGTCGTACGCCGTACCATGTACCATAAATCAGTTTGCCACAACCTGTATCAAGCAAGCAACTGGCCAAGATTCTCTTAAGTTACACCGGCATTATATTCTGTACTTTGTACCTGAAGAACATTTTCAACAGCGAGGTGGTTTTACTTTCGCCATTTGACGCGCCAGTGGGAGAGCGCCGTTGTAAAACGTTATGTCGCCGATCCGACGAGAGGCCGCATCCGAAGTCACGTCAGAGTTGTCATTCTATTTAGCCATCGAAGCAGGTCGTGACGCTGCGCTGCCGGGCTGCAGTTTGATGTTAGGAAACTCAACGGTTTTGATCGGGCGTGCAGCGAACTGAAACTCTTTCACTCTGGAAAGGGGCACTTCGGCGGTGCGGAACCGGTACTGGATGGTGGCTTCCGGTTTGCTCAGGTCCGGAATGTCCGAACCCCAGTGGGAAGGATAAAACGTCCGTCCATCAACACCAACCGGCAGAAGTTCGTAATCACTGTCGTTTCCAGCAAGCCGGGTCGGCACGGTTACCTTCACGATCGTCACTGCGACACGCTTGCCATTCGCCGGCTGTGTGTTCGGCGATTGATACGCAGCCGATATTCGGGCAACTTCGCCAGTGGATAATCGGCGTGTCGCCCCGCGTGTCGGCGGTCCTGCGATGATTGTTTTCCTGGGTCCGGACGCCACGCGCAGCACCAGGGTGACCTGTTTTTGTTCGGCGGGGAACTTTTGTCGGATGGAGTAGACACTCTGTTGCAGCTTTGGTTTTCTACTGTCAAACAGACTGGCGGTTTCGAAGTTAAACCATTGAGGTGAACCATTCGTAGGGCTTCCTGAAGGCGTTCTCTTGACTCCGAACTCCACAAACGCGCCCCTTTTCAGAGCCTCTGTCGGGTAAGAAACCCGCGCCGCAAGGATGCGCTCACCCTCTACATAAGGAGGTGGGACGAAGGGGGGAACGGTGATTGAGGTAGTCGTCATTGTCACCGGGGTGCCGTCAGGCTTGTTTCCCATCTTTACCACGCGAGTTGTGATAGGTTCGACGCCCGTACCATCCGGCTTCCAGGACGCTGGGGTGCCGTTCGAGAGGTTCCCCTTTACCGGCAAAAATTCGGCCCGAATACCGCCGGGAAGCGAAACGGAATGATTAACGTTTTTGCTGGGGGTCTCGTTTGCAGTGGGTGACTCTTTTTTGGGCGTGACCTCTTTACGTCCTTCGGGAGCAGCGCTACGCAGACTCGCCAGTGGAAACAACAAACCGGATGCGCCCACCAGTGCGACTGCCACGATACGAGCACTCGTCGGTCGCCGGGAGTTCCCTTTCGCAAGAACAGCGCGCACCCGGCTTTCCACCCGGGAGTTACGAGTCATCATAACCGCAGCGGTAGATGTGGATATAGATAAGAGGCTGTGTTCTCGCTGGGCCTTGAGGTTACGGACAACCTCGACAAGATGATGCGCGTAGTCGGTGGGGGCAACACCGGCAAGGAGCACCTTGTCATCGCAGGCATGCTCACTTTCGCTCTGGATGCGGCGGACGAGCAACCATATGAGGGGGTTTGGCCAGTACAGCGCGCAGACCACACGCGCCAGCATCTCGGTGCCCCAGTCTCCCCGCTGGACATGTGCAAGCTCATGCAGCAGGACGGGGCGCAGACGATCCGGCGGCCAAGCGACCGCCTCTGCCGGGAGCAGAACGACGGGGCGTACCACTCCCCAGGTCATCGGAGACAGCCCGGGCATTTCAGCCGGTGCGATCAAAAGGCGCACCGGCTGTCGGATGCCGAGAAATGAGACCAGATCTGAAAACGATTCTGTCAGCGCAGAATTCGTACTGGTCGCTGGCTGTAATTGCTGTACTCGGTCCATCTGTTGATAGGTACGATGGATGTGGTAGAGACTTGCACTGAGGCGCAGCAACAGCAAAGCGGCACCGACTGCCCAAACCGAGGACACCAGAGCCAGGATTGTCTCCACGATGGAGAGGCTATAGGCCCCGGTGGATGTGCCTGGTACCGGTACTGGTTTACCAGCAGTAACATCACGTATTGCTCCGACAGGCAGAGACTGTGGTTCGTTTGCTGCCTCTGCTGTTTGCGCGGCCATTTGTGAACCGGGATTTGAGCCGGGAGATGTCTTCCGAACCGGCGATATACTTGCCAGAGCGGCTGCGCCGCCGAGGCGGTCTGAGCCCGCCTTCGTCAAGATTGGGACTGGAGGCGTTCTTTCTCCTGATCCTTGCTGAGCGTTTAATGCCGGTGGCGCGACGACGATGCCAGCCAGTGGCAGAAATGGCGCGGACCAGGAGGGCAGCAGAAGCGACAGGAGCGGCAGAGCAAGGAGTCCCGCGACGGTGAGGGTCAAGGTGAGATGTCGCATCGCTGCCGAGGAACGGCGCAGAACCCACAGCGCGATGCACGTCACCGCCAGCAGAAGAAGGCTGCGGATCTGCATCTCCACCATCCACGGTATCCACAGCAAGATAGAAGCGGCAAAAGAACGGAGTATTTCCATTGTCACGATCCTCCTTTTTCTTTCTGGCTGTTGGAGATCTCTGCAGCCTGCGTTACCTGAGCCTCGGCGACCAGTTCCGATAGCTGAGATAGCTCCTCCTCCGAGAGGTTCGTGTCGTCATCGGAGAGGAGTGTCCTGGCTGCCCCAGCGATACTGCCGCCGAAGAAGGTGTCGAGTACCTGCCTTAGCGCCGAGCGTGCCGCATCCTGACGGGGCCTTGTGGGAAGATACAGGAACCGCTTTCCCTCCACTTCATGACGGATATGCCCCTTTTCCGACAGCACACCAAGAAGGGTGCGGACCGTCGAGTAGCTGGGTGGCTCGGGCAGGCTGGCATGGACCTCAGCGGCCGAGGCCCTACCCTGTTTGTAGAGAACATCAAGGATTTCGCGTTCACGTCGGCTGAGACCGGAACCGATCATTTTGGGCATGAGGAGACTTCACTTTCGTCACACAAAACAGATATGTGCGTATAGATTAGCACTTCGAAAGTGACGCGTCAAGCGTTTTGTCTAAAAGATACGCATATATTTAGAGAAGCGATCTGCCTGCTATCTACAGATATACCTGGCTCAAGAATCAACCTTTCTGAGACACCATAATAAACGCCACTCTATACATAGAACACTTGTGAAACGTTACATTGTCGAATCGAATGACGTGATGCTAATCTCTCAGCCCATTCAGCCCATTCAGTGATCGCATAGCTGCTTTAGCTTGACCTCTTGACCTCTTGTACTCCCGGCTTGCAGTGAAGCAGCAGGAAAACCGTTGCCCGGTCGGTAACACAGAGGAACGCACACGCACTGCGCCTTTTATAATTATAAAGGCCTGCTTCTAAAGGACACATGTCGCCCGCTCACCCGCTTTCAGGGTTCGCTCGCGTGGTGGGACCGAGGGATGTTGGATAGAAGGATAGAAAAACAAAAGATATGCCCGCTACTCGACGTGACATCTTAACCAAAGCTGAAAGCTTAATCCAGCACTTCCTGCCGTCACTGCGGCTGCTGTCGTCGCTGCAGCTCCCGTCGTCACTGATCCTGAACGGAAGACTGATAGCACTGGCATGGGTAGCATCGGCCTGCATGGCGGCACCGGTCACTGCTGCCCCGCCGGAAGTAGCGGCGGATCCTGCGGCGACGCCGAGACCTAACATCATCATCGTGGTTGCTGATGACCTTGGCTACGCAGACGTCGGCTTCCAGCACATCTCGAAGGACGTGAAGACCCCGTACATAGACTCCCTCGCCGCGGAGCACAGGCCCGATGGCCGGCCCGCCGGC
>JAZKEA010000214.1:13680-19522 GCA_040387315.1 Armatimonadota bacterium
TTTCACAAACGGCTATGTTTCTGGAACCCTCTGCAGTCCAACACGCGCGGGTTTGCTTATCGGGCGGTACCAGCAGCGATTCGGATTCGAGTATAACGACGGCCCGCAGGCGCGCGACAAGTTCGGCCTGCCTGTGGATCAGGTGACGCTGGCACAGTCACTTCATGATGCAGGTTATGCCACGGGGATGGCGGGCAAGTGGCACCTGGGCCAGCGCCCGGAGATGCACCCGACGCGGCGGGGGTTCGACACGTTCTTCGGCTTCCTCGGCGGGGCGCATCCTTATAACGCGGTCGGCCAGGGGGCCAATGCCGTCCAGCGCGGCGCGGACCCGGTAACCAAGGTCGACTACCTCACCGACGCCTTCACTAATGAGGCCGTCTCGTTCATTGACCGTCAGGCGGCGGCGAAGAAGCCGTTTTTTTTCTACCTTGCCTACAATGCCGTCCACACGCCGCTGCAGGTCCCGCCCCGGTACCTCGAACGCTTCGCGAACGTCCCTGATGAAAAACGCCGTTCCATGCTTGCGATGCTGTCAGCACTCGACGATGGCGTCGGCCAGGTCCTCGGCAGACTGCGCGCCCACAAGATCGAGGAGAACTCCCTCATTTTCTTTTTCAGTGATAACGGCGCTCCGACACAGGCCAACGGCTCGCGGAACACGCCCCTGCGCGGGGTGAAAAATACCGCCTGGGAGGGCGGCGTGCACGTTCCGATGGTGGTGCAGTGGAAGGGCACGCTGGCTGCAGGCAAGGTCTACGACAAGCCGGTAATCCAGCTCGACATCATGCCGACGGCGCTTGCTGCGGCCCGGGTGGTCGCACCAAAAAACGTGCTGCTCGACGGCGTCGATCTCGTGCCATTTCTTGCCCGCAGCAAGAACGCGGCCACTGCTACCACCGCTACCACCGCTGCCACTGCCAAGAACGCTTCCGCCGCTAGTTTCCCCCATGAGGCGCTCTACTGGCGCTACGACGAGCAGTGGGCGATCCGCGGTGGCGATTATAAACTTACCCACGCGGACACGACGCGTCCGCCGATGCTATTCGACTTGTCCAAAGACTTGGGCGAGTCGACGGATATCGCGGCCCAACAGCCGGAAATCGCGCGGAAGCTCCAGGCAAAGTATGACTTGTGGAGCAAGTCGCTCCCCGCGCCGCGGTGGCGTGATCTGCCCGAAGCCCGAGCGGGGGCCCGCCGCGCGCGCGAGCTCGCCCCGTAGACCGTAGAGTGTGAAGAGTGTGAGTGGAGCCGGGTTATCGGTCATCGGTCATCGTACCCGGCGGGCCTCTGCTCGGGCGTTTCCTCCGGTGTTACGGTGTCACGGCATCACGGCCTCGTGGTGTTAGCATCGCGTCTTGACTAGTGAGATTGGCCTGATTACGAGTTAGCTCTCCTTTCCAGCCGCGCCGAACGCGGCTCCGAGCGACGCCCCAATAAGGCTGCGCACGTCTCCCGCCTCGGCCTTCTCGGCCTTTGTGGGAACCGCGATCCCGCGCTTATCCAGCTCCCGGACGAGGACGCGGTTAAGATAAGCGCCAAGATTTGCCGGTCTGTTAGAGCGCACTTTGGCACGGTGGGTCGAATGTAGCGCTTCCGTCCAGGCATCGCAGGCATTATGGCGAAGGCAAATCTCCATGAGCTGTGACCAACGGGCAGCACTCGCGGCGTCTTCGGTAAGCGTCACCGCTTCCCGAACTGCTTTATCCCTGATCTGCCTATAGGCATTCTCCTCTGACCCGTCGGCCGTTGAATCCCCGCCAGCAGTGGTGTTTTCGCTGCCTTGCGTAACGTTCAACGGTTTTGTTTTTCCTTCAGAAATAGTTTCTTTTCCGGAGAACGTTTCTTTACTCTTATAAGGGGGTGCAGAATTTGGACCCCCAGAATTTGGAGGTCCAATTATTGGACCTCCAGGATTTGAATCTCCAGAAGCGGTTTCGGCTTCCCCGAATAGTCCGTCGCCAGAGAGCGCCCCCTCGCTACCTGCGAGAGGCCGACGATCTCCCACGGCTCGCCGATGCCGCTCGATCGCTTCGCGCTGCGCCGCGGCATCGGACCACCGGAGGGCATACCGCGCCCCATCCCGGTTAGTGTGCTTGGCCGTCTCCACAACAAAACCAGCCGCCATCGCCTCGCGCAGTCCCTGCCGTACCGAGTTTTCGGAGAGCTCTGGGCGGATAAAAGCCGAAAGCGGAAGTTCCGCCTCGATACGCTTTTCGCCGGTCACCTCATCCTGCCAGCCCAGCGTGCTGCGAATCAGGATCGCGACGACGGACACGACGCGCAGCGGATAATGCCCGACGACCTGATCGAAGAACTGATTCGGGGTCGGGGTGAAGTTGGCGGACAGAGAGCGAAATCCGGCGAATGGCTGGCGCACGGCTTATAGCTCCTCCTCGACCGGGGCGGGCGGCATGGGATGATCGGCATAGAACGCGGCAAACGCGGCCTCGATAGCATCCTGCTTGCGATACTTGGCTTTCGGATTGATGCGGTTAATGCGCTCCACATAGCGCTCCAGATACGCATGAAGCTTGGCAGAAACGCGGATGGTAGCGACATCCAACTCGTCGCCTTTTGCGATCTGCATCGCCTTCTCCAAGCGCTCTCCCCTCTCGTCGGACATCTCTCCACTTGCTTCCCGCGGTAATCTTCCTTCCTTCATACGCTCCTGCGAAGCAGCATTAGTTTCTTCGCTCGCAGATTTCTTCGTTCGTTTCTGCGTAGGAACGGCTATGCGTTCGTTAGAACGTTCGTTTCTTGAAACGCTTGAAGTAATGTTCGTTTCTTGTAACGGTTCTTCGTTAGGGCGTGGTAACTTTTCTTGTAACGTTGTAACGTTGTAACGTTCGTTACTTGATTTATTATTTCTTTCTGACTGGTCAAATTGGTCATCTGGAGAGTCTTCAGGTGCAGGCGGGGCGTGTTCCGCATTTAGATCGGCGAGGAGACGTGCCGCCTCCCCCCTCTTAGGCATTGTCAGTCCGCTCATTTACCGCTACTTGTCCTTCCATCCCTTGAACGCGAGGTCCGACAGGGCATCTGTGATAGATTCCTCATCCACAGCCTTCTTTTTCAAGGCGTAGGCATTGAGAAGCGCATTGTCGCAAAGCATACAGAGCCTGCGGGGGATACCTTTGGTGGTGTTGTAAATGCGGCGTACCTGCTCTCCATCGGGAAAGAGAGTGTCAAAATTGCCTCCGGCAACCTCGATTCTGTGGCGTAGCATAGCAGCCGCGTCCTCGTAGGCGAGCGGGTTTAACGTCGATCCATGCGCGATGCGGTCCCGAAGCGCCGGCTTATATGTCAGCTTACGGATGATGTTGGGCTGAGCGAGCAGAACAATCTGGATCAGTTTGTGCTTCTGGGTCTGTTCATTGCTGATATGCGTGAGGGTTTCCATGTTCTCCGCCGAAATTGTCTGAGCCTCGTCAATGACCGCGACTGTTGTTTTGCCCTCCCGATAATTGCCGACCAGGAGGCTTCTGAGTGCGTCCCAGTTATCGGAAAGCAGGTGCGGCGGCTCCGCCCCATAAGCCGACAGAAGCATGCGCAAAAACTGCGACGGTGTTCGGACGGAGGGGTTCGTGATGTGGGCAACCGAGAGCGACTTTTCGCCGCGCCAGGCATTCAGCATAAACTGAGAGATCGTTGTCTTGCCGGACCCGATCTCCCCCTGCAGCAGGAATATCCCCTGTCGCTCCTCGACGGCGTACTGAATCTTGGCGACGGCGAGCTGGTGCTCGCGAGTCGCGTAGGCGAAATGCGGATCGGGAGAAGTGGTGAACGGGGCGGCTCGGAGGCCGAAATGTTCGATATACCCTGCCAAATCGCGGCTCCTTTCTCTGGTTATCGCTGTTTGATTTAGCCGATTGTAAGTTAGTTACAATCGGCGTTTGCAGGAGTATAGCAGTGGTATCCCCCGGATGTCAATGGACAATCCAAATTAATCCGTAGATAGCCGTAGTTAGCCGTAGATATCCGTTAGCGCCTTGCTTTTGAGGTCTTTCGCCAGTGAGGAATCAGTGCGAAGGTAACCGGTCGGTTCGGGCTGAACTGGATTAAAATGCTTCCCTGGTGTTACTATGGCAGCAGTCAAGGATGACCCGTAGATTTACCGGCCCGTGATTTCCAGCGATCTTTGCCGACCTTCCGTCTTCGCTGTCACAACTCGGTCTCTCTGCTCCTCTGGTTAGTCAGGTATTTGGAAAACAGGGAAGCGGAAGCGAAGAGCCAAAGCTGGATCTTTTTCTTCTCTTTCCCCCCGAAAACTAGAAAGAGAACAGGTCATTCTTCGTGACACCAAAACGTAACGCCCTTTTTGCTGCCGCGGTAACCACGGCACTGGTCAGTGGGCTCGGACTGGCGGCTGCGCCCTCTGCCCAGGCACAGGTCAGCTTCAACGGCACGTACACCCAGAACTTCGACACCCTTCTGACAACGGGCGGGACCGCAGAAACCGCTAACCCCTTCACTGACAACAGCACGCTGCCCGGCTGGTATGCCAGCGAGACCGCCTACTTCGGCGGACCGGGAACCGGAAACGCCGGCGGCCTCTACAGCTTCGGAGCCGTCGGCAACGCGGAGCGGGCTCTTGGCAGCATCGGCTCCAACGCCACGGGCACCATCCAGTACGGCGTCCAGCTCCAGAACACCAGCGGCAGTGTCATCAACAGCCTGACCGTGAGCTACACAGGCGAGCAGTGGCGCAACGGCGGCAATGCCACCGCTCAGACCCTGTCGTTCGCCTACTTCAACGCCGGTGCGAGCAATGCCAATGTTCTTGCGGGTGGCGCCTATACGGGTGTCGCCGCTCTGAACTTCACCAGCCTGCAGAACACGACGACCGCGGCGGCACTGAACGGCAATGCCGCGGCCAACAGCACCGCGCTCAGCAGCACGATCACGAACCTGAACTGGCAGGCGGGCCAGTACGTGTGGCTGCGCTGGACGGATCCGAACGACGCGGGCAACGACCATGGACTCGCCATCGACTCCGTGACGCTGAGCGCCGCGGTCACGCCACCGGTTGGGGCAGCGCCGGAGCCGGGGAGCCTCGCACTTGTAGCCCTCGGGGCAGTTCCCCTGATCGGCCTCCTGCGCCGCCGCACCTCCCGATAGCCCGATAGCCTGGAGGGGTAGCCCGTTAACCTGTACATGGTAGTGAAGCCTGCCCTGATTCATGAGAGAATCAGGGCAGGCTTTCCCATTATGATGACTTCTCGCTTCCGCTCTCTTCCAGTACTGCCATTATTGCCACTACTCGCTCTATCACTGCTTTCCGTTTCTGCCGCCTCATTGCCTGCTCGTGCGGACATGACGAACACGTCGCTGCAGATGGCGACGGGCAACCCCGACAAGGCAACAAGCACGACCGAGACGACCGGACTGCGCGTGAACCGCGACCACTTCCTGATCCGCCGCCGGCAGCTTGCCTTGTCCTACAACGACACGCTCCGCTTCCCCAACTGGGTCAGCTGGCACCTCAGTAGGTCCGACATTGGCACCGTCGAGCGCGGCAAGTTCCAGCCGGACCCATCTCTGCCTCCCTCCTTCACGCTGGTGACGCCGGGGGACTACTCGGGTAGCGGCTATGACCGCGGCCACAACTGCCCCTCCAAAGACCGGACAGCGACGCGTGCGGATAACGACGCCGTCTTCCTGATGACCAACATGACTCCGCAGGCACACGGCATGAACGCCGGACCCTGGGAAGGGCTGGAGAGCTACAGCCGGGATCTCGCTTACGCCGGCAACGAGCTGTTCATCCTCGCGGGTCATGGGTTCAGCAAGCCCGGCTACAAGACCATTGGGCGGGCAAAGGTAGCGGTTCCTGACTTCG
>JAZKEA010000215.1:0-7747 GCA_040387315.1 Armatimonadota bacterium
AAACCTGGACGTCAAGCCGGGTGAGATGATCGGTCTGGTAGGAAAGTCCGGTGCGGGTAAGTCGACGACCATCAACCTACTCTGCCGTTTCTACGAGGCGGATGCGGGTAGTTTGAAGGTAGATGGCGTGGATATCAAGGAGATCGCTCTGCAGGACCTTCGCCGCCACATCGGGATCGTGCTGCAGGAACCGTTTCTGTTCAACGGAAGTATTGCGGAGAATATCGCCTATGGTAAACCCGACGCAAGCCTGGAAGAGGTGATGGCGGCAGGGCGGGCCGCCTGTGCCCATGACTTTATCGTCGCCAAGCCCGACGGTTACGATACCCAGGTCGGTGAAAAAGGCGCGAAGCTCTCGGGTGGAGAAAAGCAGCGGGTCTCCATCGCCCGTGCGATCCTTCATAATCCGCGTATCCTCATCCTCGACGAGGCGACCTCATCCGTCGACGTGGACACGGAAAAGAAGATTCAGCAGGCGATTGGAAATCTGACAGCGGGACGTACGACCTTCGCCATCGCGCACCGCTTGTCCACGCTCCGAAATGCAGACCGTCTGGTGGTTCTGGAGAAAGGGCAGATCGCCGAGATCGGAACCCATGCCGAGCTGATGGAAAAGAAGGGCGAGTTCTTTAAGCTGGTCGAAACCCAGACCCAGACCTCGCAGGCTATCGCGGAGACGGTTGCACTTTAAACGGATGCAGGAAAGAATGGATACGCAGGACACATGGATATTATCGTTTCCTCGTTCTACAAAGGCTGAATTAGAAGGTGCCCCATTCTTTCCTCCCCTATAAAAAGCCGCTGCTTGCGGGCGCACTTCTCTGTATAGTCCTCGTTGTTTTCTATCCCTGCGTCACCTCGTTTTTCCACAGCGATGATCTGGATCAGCTCTGGTTTGTCAGCAAGGATGGTCCCCTTGGGATCTGGAAAAACACGCCGCAAGATTATTTCCGCCCGCTGGTTTCGATAAGTCTCTGGGCGGAGTGGAAGATCTGGGGACTAAATCCCTCGGGCTATCACGTCACCCATTGTCTGCTGCATATCGTCAACTGTCTGCTCCTCTACTTTCTCGGAAGGCGACTGGCGTTCTCAGAAACCGCAAGCGCTATAGCATCCCTTCTCTTTCTGGTCCTTCCCGGACACAGCGAAGCGGTAGCCTGGATCGGAGATCGTGCCGGACTGTGGGCCACTTTCTTCACTCTGGTTTCTCTGAATAGTTTTTTCGCCGCCCGTCGCGGATCCCGGCAGGGGGAAGTTGTCCTTGTCATCGGCTGCGTGCTAGGATTTCTGGCAAAAGAAGCGGCGATTTTGCTCCCGGCATTTCTTGCGGTTTTCAATGCGATGCGACCTGGCACCGATGGAAGCCCGTTGAAACGCCGTGGGATACGCTGGGTTTTCGGCCTCCTGCTGCTGATTCCCCTGTACTTCCTGGCACGATGGTTTTATGTGGGTTCGCTGCTTGGGGGACCCGGGGGATCGCCGCGCATTTCCGCTTTCTACATCGGCTGGGGGCTGCTGCGCGCGCTGCCCGCCACACTATGCCCTATGACCACAAGCTCCCTTGCATTTGCGCTGGCAGCGCTGGTTCTCTTAATAGGAGGCGTTTGGGTTTTTCTGCGAGCGGAGCGCGATGTCCGGCGGGATGTCCTGTATCTGCTCCTGGCTTTTTATGTCGCCGTTCTGCCGGCTTCCTGGGTCAGTCTTTCGCCGCCGCTGTGGGGATACGATACGCGCGTTCTGTATCTTCCGTCTGTCTTCGCCTGTCTGGCGCTGGCGCGGCTGCTGGAAACACTCCGCTTCGCCCGCGTAATCGCCACCGGGCTTTTTCTGCTCTTCGCCGTTCAGTCGTTCGTTATTTTTCAGCAGTGGAATAAGGCGGGAGTATGGGTCAAAGAAGGTCTGGCGACAATGGCGTCTTTCCCCGACTGCCGACGCCGCATCGTACTTGTCGCTCCCGATATCCGCTATCCGGCCTATGTCTTCCGGCGGGGTATGGCGTCCGGGCTGAGGCTGTTCCATAAAGACGCTCCGCCGGAGATCGTGCCTCTTGCTCTCACGGTTTTCTACACAGACAGGGACCGCGTTGAGATAACACCGGAAACAGACGGCGTGTCCGTGGCTCTTCACTATGCCACCCCCGCGATAAAGAGGACACCGGCAATGGGAGCGAAGACAGGGCTGCCGCTCACGCTGAAAACGTCGAACCCGCCGAGCTTTCATCTGACATTGCCGAAATCGCGACCGGGCGATCAGATCATCTATTTTTCCGAGGGGCGCTTCCGCGTCTGGAACCCTTAGCCCGTGCTGTGCCGCTGTTCTGCTTTTTCTGCGGGCTTTTCTTTAGCATCACGGGGGGCTGATGGGACACTGTAGGAGGAGAGGAAGGAAGCAGGTACAGAACTGTTCCAAAGACCAGCAGCAGGCAGTTTAGCAAGGAGCAGGGGAAAAAGCCCTTGCCCCAGAGAAAATTGACAAAGTCCGCGGGGCGATGCGTAAACGGCAGGTAGTTCGAGAACAGGATCAGAAGTTGATTTACGGATGCCGTCAGGCAGACTCCCGCATAAAGAAGCAGGCGGGGCCGGGTGAACAGTGCCGGAAGCGTGAGCAGGGCCGCGGCGGGGACGATATAGCGCTCGTGCATCTGGGTGGTCAGAACGAAGAAGCCCAGAGCACCCAGCCCGCAGGCAAAGAGAAACCGGTCACGAGTCGGCTGACGCCACAGCATAATAAGAAGGGCAATATAATAGCTCCCGGTCATCAGCAGGCTTATGTGGTGGTACGTCAGGCGCCCAATGACAAGAACATCGTCTCGGTTGACCTGGTCACCGGTAAGCCCACGATACGTCGTATCGATCACGTTCGCCGCGCCCCAGAGGTTCATGGCGTTCAGCGAGCGGACCGGGTAAAACCCTGCCGCCTCCGTATAAGCGGCAAGCAGTGGTTTCGCCTTGCCCGCAACCAGGAAGGGGAGACTGAAAGCCAGAAGGGTACCGGCAAGCGCCAGGCAGGAAAGAAGCGTCTGTTTGACCCCGAACCGCCGCAGCGCGTATACCAGCAGCATCGGACCGATAATAATCGCCTGAAACTTTATGCTGAGTGCCCAGCCCATCAGGACGCCCGCAAGAACCGGCTTTTCATTAGTAAGTGCGATAACGGCGGCAACGACCGCGAGCATCAGGAGAGCGTCTGCCTGAGCCCACTGCGCCCCGTTCACGAACAGAGGAAAGCAGAGGGCATAAAGCAGGGCGATGCGCCGGGCGTCTTTTCCCCCAAAGGGGCGACGCAGCCCAAGGTAACACACGAGGACCCCTGCCACGTGCGCCAGGAAGAACGGTATCTTCAGCAGGCAGATCGTAAGAATGCTCGTCGTCGGTGCATTCAGCAGAAGCCGCGTGCGTTCCATAATGGTGAGCAGGTACAGGCAGAACGGCGGGTAGTTACAGGGAGGCCAGGCATCGTAGATACGCCACGGATACCAGCCCTCCGAGGCGCGGCCCCACGCAAGAAAAAAGTCGAAGACGTCCTGAGAGTGGTACGAAAACGGGGCTGCGATAAAGCTCACCGCAAGCAGCACGGTGGCGACAATATACGGATTGAACGCCGGAATCCGGAAACGGCGTTTTTTTAGTGAGGGGATCGGTTTAGCGGTATCGGCGTCCATAGGTCGACGCAACTTTCGAGGAGGCGACGGATTATTCCTTCCGCCTGAAGACTGCAGCAGGAGTGAGAAACCACCATGGATACTACGAACACAGCACCCATCGTCAGCGAAACGCAGATAATCCCCGCGGGCCCCGCCCCGCGTGCGGTCGATCTGCACCTGTTCTATGAACCGGTTGGGACACTGCGCCTGACCCTGGGAGACCGATGGTCCTACCCTCAGGTGAAACTGTACCAGGCCGCGCCTCTCTCCCAGCCGGGGAAATACCTTTCGCTCCAAAGCGGTAAGGGGGAGGAGATCGCTCTGGTCGAGAATCTGGCGGACTTCACACCGGCGGCGAGAGCGATTGTCGAAGAGGAGATCCGTCGCCGCTATCTCACGGCAAAAATCGAGACGATCTCCGAGATCCGAACCGAGTTCGGCGTCACCTACTGGCATGTCCAGACAGATCGCGGACCGCGCGATTTTGTGATGCAGAGCCTGTCCGAATCGTGCGTGTGGCTTTCGGACACGCATCTTCTGCTGGTCGATGTGGACGGCAACCGGTTCGAGATCGCGGATCGCAGTGCGCTTGATCAGGGCTCGAAGACACGGCTTGCCTCGGTTCTCTAGCCGCGTATTCTTCGGAAACCAGATGCTGCCGATTGCGTTGAATAGCCTGTAATGACAACCAAACAAAAGACGGCCCGGTCAGGTGAGCGGGCAGTGATTATCGGGTCGGGGTTCGCAGGGATGGCGGCCGCCTGCTCCCTGGCGCAGGGCGGCCTGTCGGTCACGGTGCTTGAGAAGAACGACCAGATCGGGGGACGGGCTCGCGTCTGGGAGCAGGACGGTTTCACCTTTGATATGGGGCCGTCCTGGTACTGGATGCCCGATATCTTCGAGAAGTTCTTCGCACGCTTCGGTAAAAAACCTTCGGACTACTATGACCTGGTCCGCCTCGATCCCGGCTACCGCGTCTACTTCGGCAAAGATCAGATAGTCGATGTCGCCGCGGATATGTCCGAGCTGGAGGCCGCATTCGAGCAGCGGGAACCGGGCAGCGCGGCGAAACTGCGCGAGTATCTTTCCCAGGCGGCCTACAAGTACAGCGTCGGTATGGGCGACTATGTCTGGCGGCCCAGTCTCAGCATCTTTGAGTTCATGGATGCACGGATGATCGGTGAAAGCATTCGTATCCAGATGCTTCAGCCGCTCCATAAGCACGCTGCTCGCTATTTCAAAGATTCTCGCCTGCTCCAGATCATCGAGTTCCCGGTCCTGTTTCTGGGCGGAACCGCGCACAACATCCCGGCGATGTACTCCATGATGAATCACGCCGATCTTGTGCTCGGCACCTGGTACCCGATGGGGGGCATGCGGAAGATCGCCGACGCGATGAGCGCCCTTGCCTTCGAACTCGGGGTGACGCTGCGTACGGAAACGGAAGCGCGTCGCATCGTCATTGAGAATGGGCGCGCGACAGGGGTTCAGACGGTGGATGAGATGCTTCCCGCTGACTGGGTGGTCGCGGGCGGGGATTACCATCACATCGAGCAGAATTTAATAGACGAGCCGTATCGGAACTATACGGAAGCGCAGTGGGACAAACGCGTCCTCTCGCCGTCCAGCCTTCTGTTTTATCTGGGCGTCAATAAAAAACTGGCGGGCCTAGAGCACCATAACCTGTTCTTCGACGAGGGACTGGATCAGCACGCCCGCGAAATTTACGACGACCCCAAATGGCCGACCCGGCCCCTGTTCTACGTCTGCTGTGCGTCGAAGACCGACCCGTCCGCGGCTCCCGAGGGAATGGAGAACGTCTTTATCCTGATCCCCACCGCTGTAGGCTTGGACGACCCCCACGAGACCCGCGAATATTACTACAACCTGGTGATGGATCGACTGGAGGCGATGACGGGCCAGTCCATCCGTGATGCCGTCGTCGTGAAGCGCAGCTATGCGCACCGTGAGTTCGGCGAGGATTACTATTCCTACAAGGGGAATGCCTACGGTCTCGCGAACACCCTGCCACAGACCGCCTTCTTCAAGCCATCCCTGCGGGCGCGTAAGGTGGACAACCTGCTCTTTGCTGGCCAGCTAACGGTCCCCGGCCCCGGTGTCCCGCCCTCGCTGATCTCTGGTCAGGTAGCCGCGAATGTCATCCTGGGCCGGAAGTGACGCGGACAAATGTACCAATCAACGCAGCAGCGGGATCACGTTAGTCAGATTGCGGAGAGCAGGCCCAAAGAGGCGCTGAAAATCGCTCGCGCCATCGAAGACCCCTGGTTTCGGTGTCAGGCGCTCACAGCGGTAGCGTTCCACTGCACAGACAAAGCAAGAAAAAACCGTCTTCTGGAAGAGGCGTTCCAGGCGGCGATACTCACGGAGCAGCCGAACCGTATCGTTTCCGTCTCGTCCTGGCCCCTCAAAGCACTCGTTTTGAGCGGTCAGGACGATAAATTACACAGGGAAGTGGAGCGGCTTCTGCTTGTTATCGCGCCGGAGCCAAGCCCGGTCAAACGCTCGGATGCGCTAAATGCTATGCTCGGCGCCGTCGTGAGTGCGCCACGCCCTCTCTTCTGGCGTGTGTTCGAGCCGTTTCTTGCCGCCTGCCGGATGCCGCTGATCAACGGCAAGCGCAATACCAAAGGGCAGGCTCGCCTTGCGTACTGGATTCCGTTGACCGATCGCTTCGCCCCCGCCCGAACGCCGGAACTGCTGCAGGTTGTCGGCCCCGTCCAGCGTGAAACGGCGGAGGCGAGAATTACGAAGTACGCTCACCTTTCGCCGAAAGAATGGGCGGGCTGGCCCAATCTGAGATAGTTAAAGCCCCGTCTTTCGTAGAAGCCCTCGCGCTCTCCGCTAGTTCCTTTGCGTCTCGGAAGCGTTCATAGATGTCTCGGAACTCTTCAGAGACGTCTGGAAATTCTCGGTAGACGTCTCGGGACCGTTCCGAGACGTCTCTGCGCCGTCCGTAGACATCTACAAAGGGTTCGCAGACGTCTAGGAGGAGTTCATAGACGCATACTTTACCCTTTCGCGGTATTCCGGACGGCCTGTGGCCCGAGGCGGTCCTCCAGCTGTTTATGGTAGAGGCTGCGCGGTGTCACCGGTTTGCCGACGGATTCCCACCAGCCGTCCGTCCGAGGAAAAGCGCCTTTACTCTTCTTTCCCGCGAACCCGATCACAAAGTTTTGAGCCGTGGGCGGCTGCTGGCTGACGACGCTCCCCGCGCCGTTCCAGACCACGTAGTTCGCGCCCGCCCAGCCGTGACCGCTGCCCATCCATTGCCGGTCCTGGAACGCCATGGCGGCATCGACATTGTCATAGAGTCCGCCCACCGACCAGCGCTGGTGCGGCTCGCTCGTCGCATGGTTCTGCTCGGCCTTGCAGTCAACGAACGCATTCGGGCCGCAGACCGCCCCGCCCCCGACCGTGAACGCATGGCGGGCATCCCGCGCGTAGCACCGCTGGACCAGGCAAAGCTGCCCGCTGATGTTGTACGGATAGCGCCGTCCCCCCGTGATGACCGAGACGGGATCGATGCTTGACGAGTCCTGCACCGTGACCCACTTCGAGCCGCGCTCCATGGATGCGATCCCGTGCTGCAGATACCGCGCGGCAAGGTCGCGCGCCCAGGCGTTCTTCACAAAGCGAAACTTGACGATGTTGTTGGCATGCGCCTCGTCGCTCAGGTATTCCTTGCCGTCCTCTTCCGCCTTTTTGGTGGCATCGAAGACACATTCGCCGCGCAGATTCTCGATCCCGACCTTCTCGATCCGGCCCCTGTCGCTTGCCCGGACGATACTCCCGCCGCCCCACTTCTCATCGATAGCGCAGGCGAGCGGGGCATCCACCGTAACACGATTCCCCTTAACGCTCGTGACCACCCGGTCGAAGCTCAGGTCGAAAGGCTTCCACTGTTTTGTGCTCGTCGGGTCCGAGGCGCGGGGTCGCCACGCCGTGCCGGGCGGCGCTGCTGCACATTACGAATGACTTTCGCGGGCGCTGGGGTGTGGCCCTGCAGTGGCTACACGAGGAGTACCGCGTGGAAGGATTTACCGAAGTGGATGGCGAGCAGGTCAAGGGTGAGCCCGTCGAGGG
>JAZKEA010000216.1:0-3113 GCA_040387315.1 Armatimonadota bacterium
GGATTGAACGGCGGAATGCTGCCCAGTCCGTTATACAGGGTGATGGTTATCGCTTCCGGGGCGACGAGCGCAGCAGCGCGAAGAAGGGTTGTGTTCGAAGATTCCTGACGCAGGCTGCCCGAGATCGCGAGAACGGTGAAGGTCATGGAACGTCAGAGAAGCCCCTTCATCCAGAAGGGGTCCGGCGTTGCCCGTTCCTGCTCCAGGACAACCGTTGTACCCCCGGCCCCCGTCTGCAGCCAGACACGGTCGGCGGTCTTGAGAATAAGCCAGAATCCGTGCCCGAGGGAACCCGCCGAGGATTTGCCGATCTCCAGCGCATAGGGAAGCGCCTCCTCGGAGATTCCCGTACCGTTGTCAGAGATCCAGACCTGAACAACACCGCGTCTGTCATCGGTGTGGACACGCGCCTGCCCGCCACCGCCATGCACAACGGCGTTCATGCCTGCCTCGCCCACCGCGGTGAGCAGGTCCTGACAACGGTCGGGCGGCATCCCCACGCGCTCGGCGGCAGATTCCGTGTCTTTCCGAAGGCCCCGCAGGGAGGCCGCGGTGAGTGTCAGGGCAGGCGATGCGGGCGTCATCGGTGCGGGAAGATCGTCGGAGGTATCGCAAAGCTGCAGACGGCCTTCCGTCAGGGACGACAGTATCTCGCGGAGAAATCGGCGCTGACGGGAAACGTTTTCCTTCTCGGAGTGGAGCACGCGAAGATTTTCCAGAGACACCCAGAGACGCTGCGCGATGCTTTCCAGAAGCTCGCTGTCCTCCGGTGTCCAGGCACGGGATTCGCCGTACATCTCGGCGGAAAGAACTGCCGCCCAGAGTCCCCCGCGCAGAAAGGGAATCGTGAAGCTCGCCGTAATTCCGGAGCGCCGGTAATAGGCGTCCCAATCCCCCCGCGTTCGGCTGTCGGTGGCATAATCGGAGACAGCCAGGGTACGGCCCGCCGAAAGATCGTTCCGCAGGACTGCCCCCCAGACGCTGTCCGGGGATGTGTCCGCCATCGGCGAGAGGTCATCGCGGTTTCGCCAGTCCAGGCGCAGCGGCATCCCCGGCTCGGCGTCCGACGTACCGTGCTCCGAATACCAGACCCTGGAAAGGCCCAGAAACTCGCCGACCGATCGGAGCGTCTCCTCGACCAGACGGTCACGGTCGGACAGGAACCGGGTGCGTTCGTTGAGCTGCAGAAGAAACTGTCGGCGGCGTTCGCGGCGTTTACGGGCCGTTATATCTTTGGCGATGCCATAGACACCGACCACCTCGCCGCCAACCAGTATCGGTATGTTCGTGACACTGATCTCGATCCGGCGACCCGATTTCTGTGTGAGGGCGGTTTCGTAGGTTTGGGACTCTCCCTGACGCGCACGATGGACGTGTCGCAGCGTCAGTGGGGCCAAATCCGGCGTGATCAGGGGAAGAAACGGCTGTGTGAGCAGTTCCTCCGGCGTGTAACCGGAGATCGTCTCGCAGGCGGCATTGACCGAGGTGAACCTTCCCGAAAGATCAAAGGAGAAAACGGCGTCTACATTCCAGTCGAACAGGGAACGGTATCGCTGCTCGCTCTCCTCCAGCTGCCGCTCCGTCGCGCGGCGCGCACTAACATCGGTGACCACGGCGACAATTCCGGGAACGCTGCCGGAGCCGCCGCGGGTATCCGGCACGAGCTGCGTATGCACGTACCGCGCGGGGCCGTTCTCGTAGGGCATCGCGGCCTCGTATGTCACCCGCTCGCCCCCAAGCGCGGATTCAAGCAGGTGCCGGACCTTATCAAATGCCGCCGCGCCGACAGCATCCCGAACATGTCGCCCCTGAAGCTCGACGACGGGACGCCCAAACCACTCCGCGTACCCTTCGTTCACAAACTGATAGTGAAAGTTCCGGTCGATATAGGAGATCAGGACGGGAGCGGTATCGATAATGAAACGCAGATGCGACGACGTCTCACCGTCGCGACGGCCTTCGGCAGTATCTGTGATTTCCAAATCAGACATTGAATCTCATCCTACCGCACCCGCTCGCGACGCACTAGATTATTCTGTCGGAGCCCTCGACGATCCCAATCAGGAGCGCGATATCGTCCCGAATTCCGTTTCGGGCGAAGGCATCCACACCCTGAATCAGGCTGTCCCGGATATATTTCGCTCCCGCTCCCCTCTCCCGCTCTTCGGCGGTCTCCGCATTCGCGGCGCAGCAGTGCGACAGAAGATCGGCGACCCCCTCAACCTCAAGGAATCGTTTCCGCGTCGGGCCGACTTCCGTCAGGCCATCGGTGAAGACAGTAATCACATCCCCCGGACCGAGATGGACCACACGCTCCGTGAAAACGCCTTCCTGAAAACCGCCGAGGACGGGGCCGGTCGGCCCAAGCTCCTCCACCTGACTGGTCTCCTGACGCCAGATAAGCGCGGGCTCCTGACCGCAGTTCACATAGGTCAGTGTTCGCTGTGGCTGATCATAGGCTGCTACAAAGAGCGTGGCAAAGCCGGTGAGCAGGTTCTGTTCCGCAAGGACGCGGTTAAGATGTGAGACGGCCTCGACCAGCGTGCTCCCTGTGTAGACGGCATACCTGAGCATGTTTCGGACGACCGCGACCTGCGAGGCGGCGCTCAGCCCTTTGCCGGAGAGGTCTCCGACCACAAGCGCGGTGCATCCTTTCTCAAGCGAGAAGACATCGAAAAAGTCACCGCCGACACCCGCCTCATCCGTCAGCGCGGGGCGGTAAAACGAGGTAAGCGAGAGCCCCGGCAGGTTCGACGGCTCCGAGGGAATAAGCGCCTCCTGCAGCTGGGTCGCGATGTTGCGCTCCCGCTGCTGAAGTCGTTCCTTGACCTCTTCGGCCTGTTTTCGCTCGGTCAGATCTATCGACACCACCTGAACATACAAAGGCTCCTCCGCCTTTCGCCGTATCAGGGAAAGGCTGCAGCCGACCCAGAGATGGCTTCCATCGGGCCGGACCAGCCGCAGGTCGATGCCGAACTCTTCTCCGGATTCAATCAGACGGGAAAATAGCGCCTCTATCTGGGGCCGTTCGTCCGGATGCGTGATCTCGTCCAGGCGAAGCAGCGAGAGATCCTCCGCAGACCGTCCCGAAATCTGGCTATAACGTTCATTCG
>JAZKEA010000217.1:0-7942 GCA_040387315.1 Armatimonadota bacterium
GAGACTGTCGGTACCGGCGCTCCACTGATTGCCTCGCCGCTGTTTATCGCCGGAGTCGCGCTCCTGATCGTGGGCCTTGGTTTCAAGGCTGCCATCGTTCCGTTCCACTCCTATGCACCCGACGTTTACGAAGGCGCACCGACTCCTGTCACCGCGTTTATGTCCGCTGCGGCTAAGGTTGGCGCATTCGCCGCGTTGATTCGCGTCTTCGGCGTCCTGCTGCCGAGCAACGGGGCGGCAATCGCCCAGGCTGCCATTCCTTTTCAGTCCGTGCTCTGGGGACTCGCCGCCGCCACTATCGTGGTGGGCAATATCCTGGCGATCCGGCAGACCAATATCAAGCGGATGCTGGCCTACTCGTCCATCGCGCACGCGGGTTATATCCTTGTGGGCGTTCTCGCGAGCAGCACTCCTGGCGCGGTCTCGAACGCGCGGGATGCGGTTATCTACTACCTGTTCACCTACACTTTTATGAACCTCGGGGCGTTTGCCCTGGTAATCTGGCTGGGCAAAAACGGCGGCGAGTACACCAATATCGCAGACTACTCCGGGCTGGCGAAGCAGCAGCCGCTGGCGGCGGCGGCGATGGCGGTCTTTATGCTGTCGCTTGCAGGCATCCCCCCCGCGGCGGGGTTCCTGGCAAAGCTGTATATTTTCACCAGCGCGATTCAGGCGGGCTTCACCACGCTTGCAGTGCTGTCCCTGGTAGTCTCCGTAATCGGCGTCTTCTACTACCTGAACATCATCGTTGCTATGTACTTCCGGGACCCGGTCAACGATTTCTCCGTCGTGCGTGGTGGCGGGGCTAAAGTCGCCGCGCTTATTTCCGCTGGGGCGACCCTGCTCTTCGGGTTAATCCCGGCAGGCGTTTTCTCTCCGACGCTGCAGCAAGAACGGCCGAATGCCCGGCCCTCTCTCGGTATGGTTCAGCCGGTGCCGCTAGAAGCAGCGCCGATAGAAACAAAACAGATCGTGGCTCCGGTCGGAACCGCTTCCCATACCGAGATGCCTACTCCGTCAGTCGCTGGAGCGTCGCACCCATAATATCGGCGGTCTGTGCGGTCAGCGTGTAGAACATGGCCTCACGGAACCGCCTCTGGGCCGGATGATCCAGTGAGTTCGCCGCGCCGCCGGATGCCGTAAGGGCGGCATGGGCGGCGCGGACACCTATCTCTATTGCCCAGGCACGCGCTTTGAGGGCATTGGGCTTATACTCCGGGTCCTTCTTGTCCGTGACACTCGCCCAGCGCAGGCACTCCGCCCGGCAGGTATCTATCTCGCTGGCAAGAGAGTCGGCGGCATCGGCGATAGCGGTCAGGGCGGGGCGCTTTGCGGCAATCGCGCGGAGCTGTTTCAGCGAACCACGCGCACAGCCGAGTATATGGGCCGGTGGTCCGGCAATACCGTTCTCATCCCCCCGCATCATCTCCGCTCGCGACGAGTACTTCACAAACTGCTCTTCCGGCATAAAATGATCTTCCAGATAGACTTCGGTCGTTGCGGAGGAGTTCATCGCGCAGAGGGGCAGTGGGGGCGTGGAGTGCTGCGTCGCGCTTTCCGTTGCTTCGACATACACATAGACGTGCTTCTGGTCGCCGTCCTCTGTGTCGGGGAGGACCGCGCCGTAGACGACACCCTTGAGAAGGGGCCATCCCGTTACCCAGGGCGCGACCCCGTTCAGTATCCAACCGCCTTTTGTCGGTGTGGCCCGAAGCATCGGGTCAGGACGGCGCAGATGTCCGAACCCAACACCGACATAGTGGTTCCCGGCTGCCATAGACCGCAGGTACTGCTCGCGAAGCGCGGGGTTGCTGCTCCCCGCCAGCATCGAGCAGGCTCCCAGATGCTGTGTGAGAACGAACCAGGTGGTGCCGCAGGCTGCGGCCACTATCTCCGTATACTCCCGCTGAAACGTTCCGGAGCAGGCCTGCCCGCCCCATTCGAGCGGTGTCGTGACACCGACCAGCCCTACGTTCGCGAGGGCGCGAAGATTTTCCGCAGGTGGCTGACCGGATTGATCGACGGCCTCGGCGCGTGGTTCCAGAACGGTATCCGCGATTTCCACGGCAGTCCTTAGAAGCTCTTTCTCGCGCTCGGATAAGCCAGGGTTCGGAGAGGGTAACTGGGTTTCAGAAGCATTTTCCACACCGTCAGTGTACCCGTTCGCCTACGGGTCTATGTTCGCACTTGGCCAGTAACAAGGGAAAGTACGCGATGAACGGGAATACTTCATCAGAAGCCTCGATTTTCCAAAGAAGGATTTGTTTATGCGTTTTCCCATCAAGCCGTTGGTTTTTTCTGCCGCGGCTCTTATCTGCAGTGCCCCCTCTTTTGCCCAGAGTATTACCGTTACCGCCTCCAAACCCGGAGGAGTCTATGCCGTCGGCGAAAAGATCGTCTGGCGTGTCGGTGTCGAAGGGGAGGGTGCGTCCGGTATCGAGAAGATCCGTTATGTCCTGAAAAAGGGAGGTCTGACGGAGATAAAACGGGGCGAACTGACGCTGAAAGATAATGCCGCCGAACTGGAAACCAACCTGGATGCCCCCGGCACCGTTCTCGCCGAGCTTACCGCTTCGCCGGCAGGCAAAGAGGCCATAAAGGATTTCGCGGGGGCGGTCGTCGCTCCGGATAAGATCACGCCGTCGGCGGCGCGTCCCGCCGACTTCGACACGTTCTGGAGCAGCAAGGTAAAAGAGCTTTCTATCGTTCCTGCAAATCCGGTTCTGGAAGCGGCAGAGAGCGGAAACCCGACTGTCGATTACTGGAAGATCACGCTGGATAACATCCGGGGAACAAAAATCCGGGGTCAAATCGCCCGACCGAAGACGGGTGCGAAACTGCCTGCGCTCCTGATCGTGCAGTGGGCGGGTGTCTACCCACTGGCAAAAGACTGGGCGACGGGCCGGGCACGTGACGGCTGGCTGACACTGAACATCAATGCCCATGATCTGCCTATCGATGCGCCTGCGGACTTTTACAAAGATCAGGCGGCAAAGGAACTGCTGAACTATCCCGCCATCGGAAACGAAGACCGGGACAAAAGCTATTTCCTCCGAATGTACCTGTCCTGTTACCGAGCTGCCGAATATCTTGCTGGTCGCCCCGACTGGGACGGCAAGACGCTTGTGGTGATGGGCACCAGTCAGGGAGGACTCCAGTCCATGATGATTGGGGGCCTGCACCCGAAGATCACGACACTGATCGCAAACGTTCCCGCGGGCTGTGATCAGACCGGGCCGCAGGTAGGGCGTCAGCCGGGATGGCCGATGTGGTACTACCAGACGAAAGATAAAGATAAGGACAAAGTCATCGAGACGAGTCGTTATTATGATGTCGTGAATTTTGCCAGCCGCATAAAATGCCCGGCTCTTGTGGCGGTCGGACTGATCGACACTACCTGCCCACCGGCGGGTGTCATGGCGGCTTTTAACCAGATCCGCAGTCCTAAGGAACTGTTAATTATGGAGCGCTCGGATCACCAGGGGAAGAAGAATAGCCAGGCCGCTTTCTATGCCCGCTCGAACGACTGGCTGAAAAATATCAAGGCGGGAAAGCCTCCTAAGTAAAGGCAAGATACGGCCGGCAGGGACATCTATGTTTGCCACAACAGCCGCAGGCAGCCAATTCTATCTCCCGAGCGGGTAAACTACAGGGAGAGAAGCAATTGGCAGCCCGCGGCTGTAAAACGTTTAGTTTTTGCTGGGAAGTGAGTATTACTGCGTGACAACGCAATCTAACGGAGTCCTGGTCGGCATCTACGGAGATGCGAGAACCGCGAAATCAGTGTTCCCCCCTCTTGTGCGCCGCGGTGTAAGCCGCCGTCGCAGCGCGGCATTGGTGGTCCGCGGTACCGATGGCTCTCTGTCGATTGAACAGGCGCCCGGGGCGACCGTGCTGGACAGGGCAGTGATAGATCGTTATTCCTCTTACCTCATCGACAATGAGGCGCTGATCCTGATCACCACAGGGCCGGAGGATATGGAGGACGCCTTTATTGCGCTGCGTCAGCAGCGCAATGGCAGACCCGTCACCTTTATCTTCCATCCGCCGCTTGAGGCAGTCGGTGCCCAGCTTGCCAGTGGTCAGGCCGAATCCTCCCTTTCCAGTGCGCCCGTTTCCGGTGACCAGCTGGAGGAAGAAGCGGTTCGCCTCGCATATGATTTTGGCCCGCTGAACACGGAGCGGCAGGGCTACGATGCCAGGGCGACACGGGTCCGCCTGATGAACTCACTCAGGTCAAGTGCGGGGGCGCTGGCGGAAGTGCGTCAATCGCTCGCGATGGCGATGCGTCTGGGGCAGGCTGTTTCGCTCGCCGGAGAGTGGCTCCTCGATAACGGCGTGGTGCTCAAAGGCCAGAGCGAAGATGTGCTTCGGGGGCTTACGCCGGAGTTTTTCTCGCATCTGCCGATTCTGAGTGAAGGCCGATTTGCCAAATTGCCCCGCGCCTATGCTCTTGCCTCCACGCTGGTAGGAGCGACGGATGCGCGCATCGAACGACTGGGTCTGCTGGCAGCGCTGCAGGGGTTTCAAAGGGTTTCGCCACTGCAGATCAGCGAGCTCTGGGCGCTGCCGCTGATGCTCCGGCTGCGGCTGATCCTGCTGCTTCGGGAACTGGCTCTGCAGGTGGATCGACGGCAGCGGGAGCGGGAGCTCGCGGACTTCTGGGCAAGCCGCCTTCTGGTGGCTTCCCGTCGTGCGCCCGAGCGTCTCGAAGAGATACTGGGCCTTCTCAAAGCGGAGGTGCCGCATCCTACTGCCCACCTTGCCGACCAGCTCATTGGTCATCTGAACGACGACGAGACATCGCTTCTTGCCGTTCGCGCCTGGCTGGAAGAGAGTACCGGTGAGACGCTCTCAGACCTGGTACAGCAGGGGCAGCGGGAGCAGGCGATGGAGCAGGTAACGCTCAGCAACGCCATCGGCAGCCTGCGCCAGTTGGGGACGCTGGATTGGCGCCAGGTGTTCGAGTCGGCAAGTCTTGTTCACGCGGCCCTGGTCGGCGACCCTTCCGGCGTTTACAGCCGAATGGAATTCGCCACGCGTGACCGGTACCGGCACGCGGTTGAGCAGATCGCCCGAGACGCCGATGGTCATGGCAGCGCCGAGGTAGAGGTGGCGGAAGCGGCCTGCGCGATGGCGCGTCTGGGTGAGGACGATCTGCGGCGGAACGTGGGCTATTATCTGATCGATAAGGGCCGGACCGCACTGGAGAGCCGGGTTAATGCCCACCCGGACCTGGTGACGCGAGCGCGGCGATGGGCCCGCGGGAATCCCGCAGCCGTTTACGCCGGTGGGGTAGCCGCTCTAACGGCGACGTTCGCCTTTATTACGGCACACTGGGCTCGGGAAGCCGGAACGCCGCCGTATCTTCTGCTGCTTCTGATCCCGCTCGCTCTCTTTCCGCTCAGTGAACTGGCCATTCAGCTGCTGAACTTCTACCTCACGCGTCTGATGCCCCCGGAAGCGCTTCCCCGGATGGATTATTCGGAGAAGGGGATCCCCGACGCCTGCCGAACCTTAGTTGTCGTTCCCATGATGCTGCTGACGCGCGAAGCGATTGCGGTCGAGGTGGAGCGGCTGGAAATCCGTTATCTGGCAAACCCGGACCCAAACCTGCGCTTCGCGCTGCTCTCCGACTATGCGGATGCTCCGCTGCAGCAGATGCCGGAAGACGCCGAGCGTCTGGACGCCGTGGTACGCGGTGTGGAGCAGCTCAACGAACGGTATGGCCCCGGTCGCTTCTTCCTGTTCCAGCGCGAGCGGGTGTGGAGTGCGTCGGAAGAGCGCTGGATCGGCTGGGAACGCAAACGCGGCAAGCTTGAGCAGCTGAATGCCTTCCTCATGAATGAGCACACGCCGGACCTTGCCGGTATGCTTCGTGTGGGAGACCGGCAGGACCTTGTCGGAATCCGGTTTGTAATTACTCTGGACGCGGACACTCAGCTTCCCCGTGATACCGCCCGCCGACTGGTCGGGACGATGGCACATCCCCTGAACCGCCCTCGATTGACGCTCGATGGTCTGCGGGTGGAGCGTGGGTATACCCTGATCCAGCCGCTCGTCTCCACCGTTCTGCCAAGCGCCACGGAGACATCGTTCACGCGTCTGTACACGCCGCCCGCGGGCACCGACCCCTACACAAGCGTCATCTCCGACGTATACCAGGATCTGGCGGGTGAGGGCAGCTACCACGGAAAAGGGATCTACGACCTAGCCGTTTTCCACCGTGTCGTCGGTAAGGGGCGGCTCCCGGAAGCGCATCTCCTCAGCCATGACCTTCTGGAAGGTGGCTATGTGCGGGTCGGTCTCGCGACCGATATCGAGCTGTTCGACCAGTTCCCCCGCGACTATATCTCCTTCGCTCGCCGTCAGCACCGATGGGTGCGGGGTGACTGGCAGATCGTCGACTGGCTTCTTCAGCGTGTCCCGACGGGGAAAGGACGACAGGAGCCGAACCCGCTCAACGCTCTGACCCGCTGGAAGATATTCGACAACCTTCGCCGTTCGCTCGTCCCTATTGCATCGGCTCTGCTGCTTCTGGCAGGATGGCTCTTTACCTCGATACCGGGACTTTGGAGTCTACTAATAAGCAGCGTTCTGGTGATTCCGGTTCTTACCACGCTTGTGCTTAACCTGCTGAGCACGGGACGCACCGATCCACGCCTCTGGAGGGAGTTCGGACTGCAGCCTTTGCGCGTTCTCACCGAGGCCGCCCTGCTCCCGTATCAGGCTCTGCTCAATGGAAACGCGATCGCGCTGGTAATCGAGCGTCGAATCACGGGCCGCCTGCTGCTGGAGTGGGAAACCGCCTCTGAGTCCGTGCGCCGGTCACGGGACCGTCAGCGGCAGTTCCTGATCCGTCTGCTCTGGGTGCCCGCTCTTGCGGTCATTGTCTTCGGGATACTTCTTTCAAAAGGGGCTGGGGCGCTGCCTGCCGCACTGCCTTTTCTGATTGCGTGGGCCTGTGCGCCGCTCGCGGTGTCCCTCCTCGGACGGGCGCGCAGTGTGCGGACAGAGGCGGTTCGCGCTCTCGACGCGGAAGACCGGCTCCTGCTCCGGCGTGTGGCACGGCAGACATGGCGCTACTTCGATGACTTCGTCGGAGAAAGCTCTCGGCATCTGCCGCCGGACAACTACCAGGAATTCGAGCATGTTGGCATCGCCCCGCGCACATCCCCGACAAATATCGGGCTCTGGCTGCTTTCCGCTGTTGCCGCTCATGACCTAGGCTTTCAGACCCTGCCGCGCGTCATCGCTCGTACCAGCGCCACCCTGGAAACGATGGATTCCCTGGAAAAGTATGAGGGGAATCTGCTGAACTGGTACGAAACGGTCAAAGGTGAGGCTCTCCAGCCGCGTTATGTCTCGTTTGTTGACAGCGGGAATCTGCTCGGCTGCCTGTGGACGCTGTCAGAGTCATACCGGAACCTCGCAAATGGGCCTCTCCTCGGTCCCGCGCTGCTGCAGGGGATGGGGGATATGGTCGCGCTTCTGCGGGAAGCAATGGGCAGCCAGGTCACACAAGACTCTACGTTCGTCGGGCCGACGGAGGCGCTGGATGCTGTCGAACGTCTCTGCCATGTCGATAACAGTGTTGCCGGTGTCGCCGCTCCGGTAAGCGTAGAAATGCTGGTACGTCGGCTGCGAGAAATGACCGACCCGGTGGAGCGTATCGCCGTGCACTTCACGGTTGGCGCTGTAGAAGTGGCGCACCCCGCCGAAGTGCCGCAGGATGAGGAGCAGACAGCGGAGGCACTTGCGGCGGCATCCGCTGCAGGATCAGCGCACGCCTCCGCGGTCGCCTGTCGTTACTGGGCATCGAAGCTGCAGGAGCAGACCCTGGCGCAGAGCCAGGACCGGAAAAAGCGCCAGGCCGAGCTGGCGAGCCAGGCCAAGCGCCTCAAGGACCTGCTGGAGCGCCTGGAGGCGGCGCAGGCCGAGG
>JAZKEA010000217.1:7952-11581 GCA_040387315.1 Armatimonadota bacterium
CAGGAGCAGGCACGAGAAGCGAATAACTTTATCGATCAGTATCTAAGCTGGGTCGAACTGCTTTCGGCATCCCCGGATCAGGGACTCTTTGCTCTGGGGCAGGATGCCCACGAATGGCGTCGCGTCGCCCTGGAAGCGGCGCCTTCCCTGCGTGCTCTGGCACGGGGGGATGTTCCCGGACTCGGTCCCTTGGTGGGTATTCGGCAGCGCGGCGAGGCGCTCCAGATCGATGATGCCACTCGGGACTGGCTGAACCGTCTTCATGATGCGGCCGATCAGGCGCGTCTGAGTGCGGACGAACTGCTTCAGACACTGGATGCGGCCCAGGAGCTATCAAACCGGCTCGCCAGCGAGATGAAGCTGCGGTTCATGTACGTTGCCGACAGACGTGTCTTTTCCATCGGCTACAGCGTGGAAGATCGCCGGCTGGACAACTCGTACTACGACCTGCTGGCCAGTGAGTCACGGCTTGGGAGCTTCTGCGCTATCGCCCGTGGCGAGGTGCCTATGGAGCACTGGTGGGCGCTGGGCCGATCCTTTGGAGACGCCTTCGGGCAGCGGGCGCTGATGTCCTGGAGCGGCACCATGTTCGAGTACCTGATGCCGAACTTGGTCATGCGCGCCTATGACAAATCGCTTCTGACCGAAGCGATCGATGCCGCGATCGACTGCCAGATAAGCTACGGCAAACGCCGGGGTATTCCGTGGGGCATTTCCGAGGCAGCCTACAGCGCCCTGGATGCCGGACATACCTACCAGTACTATGCCTTCGGGGTGCCGGAACTTGCGATGAAGCGCAGCATGGACGAAGGGCTTGTCGTTGCGCCCTACGCTTCCGCGCTTGCTTTGCCCTATGCGCCCGGCGCGGCTATTGAGAACCTCCGCCGCATGGCGGCTCTGGGAATGCGCGGTGACCGCGGATTCTACGAGTCGATAGACTACAGCCGACGCCATAATCCGACTGGTGAGCGCGGAATTGTCGTGCAGGCGTATATGGCCCACCATCAGGGGATGGCTCTGCTCGCTATCGATAATGCGCTGCATGAGGGGATCCTGCAGGATCGCTTCCACGCCGATGGGCGCGTCCTTGCGACCGAGTCCCTGCTGCATGAGCGCATTCCTATCGCGCCGCCGATGCCCGGCAGCGACGAACGCGCGGAAGCGCCGCTCCCCCACGGGGCGGTCGTTCTCAATGCGCGGGGCGCTGCTGCCGCCCCGTCCGATGGCTCGGCAAGAGGGGTAATCGACCGCCCGGATACGCTGGTTCCCCGGGTCCACCTGCTTTCCAATGGGCGTTATCATGTTATGGTGACGAACGCAGGAAGCGGCTACAGCCGCTGGCAGGAGGCCGACATTACCCGCTGGCGTGCCGACACGACCTGCGATGCCTATGGCTCCTTCCTGTACCTTCGCGATCTGGACAGCGGTTCGCTCTGGTCCGCGGGCTTCAATCCGACAGCGGCTGTACCGTCTCACTACGAGACCATTCTAACCGCGGAGCGGGCCGAAATTCGCCGCCGAGATCACGGTATCGAGACCATCACCGAGATCGTCGTCTCGCCGGAAGATGATGCGGAGATCCGACGCGTCACTCTGATGAACCGCAGCGGACAGAGCCGTCGTATCGAGCTGACTACCTATGCGGAAATAGCAATCGCGCCGCATACCGCGGATCGTGCCCATCCTGCGTTCAGCAAGCTGTTTGTGTCCACTGAGGCCCTGCGAGAGCACGGGGTATCCGGAGATGCCTGGGCGCTGCTTGCCGGACGTCGTCCTCGGAGTGCGAAAGAGCAAACAAGCTGGGCGGGCCACCTCATCTGTGTCGCTGCCTCCGGCAGTGCGGCGATAAGCGCCCCTTCCTTCGAGACAAATCGCACCGCCTTCCTGGGACGGGGACGAACGCTCCGTCATCCTATTGTGCTGGACCAGGACGCGCCCACGGATCTCGGGGGTGGCGTCGGGCCGGTTCTTGACCCTGTTTTCAGTCTGCGGCGCACCGTAACTCTCGCGCCAGGGGAGCGTGTTCAGGTAGCGGTAGTGACAGTCGCCGGATCAACGCGCGAATCGGTTGTTGCCCTCACCGAAAAGTACCGTGACTACGGCGCTGCTCGCCGCGCTTTCCAGCTTGCCTGGAACCGGGCGCAACTGGAACTGCGTCACCTGCGGGTCGGGCCGGATGAGGCCCAGCGGTTCCTGCAGCTTGCCGGGTCGGTTCTGTATCCAAATCCGCGTCTTCGTGCCCCCGCCGCGCGTATCGAACGGAATAATCAGGGGCAGCCCGGCCTCTGGAAATACGGCATCTCCGGAGACCTGCCCATTGTCGTGGTTCAGATCCGGGACCTGTATGATGCCTATGTTGTGCGTGAACTGCTGATCGCGCATACTTACTGGCGTCTTCACAGCCTGCGCGTCGATCTTGTGATCCTGAACGAAGAGGGGGCAAGCTATGACCTTCCGCTTCAGGGACAACTCGGTCGCCTGGTACAGGCGCACACGCAGTACACGGGTATCGACCAGCCGGGGGGCGTCTTCCTGCGTCCATCGCGCGAGATCCCCGAAGCGGACATGGATCTGCTGCTGGCAGCGGCGCGGGTCGTGATCGTCGCGGCTCGCGGGTCGATGGCGCAGCAGCTTGCCGCCGCTATCGCACCCACAAGTCTGCCTCCCACCTTCGAACCGACCCGTTCCTCTGCCGAAGGGAATAATAGGCATGTGTCCACTCTTTCGGAAATCGAGCGGATCGGATGGAACGGCCTGGGGGGATTTGCCGAGGGGGGGACAGAGTACGCCATAGACCTGCTGCCGGGACGTCCGACCCCTGCGCCGTGGGTCAATGTCATGGCAAGCGAGCACTTCGGTACCATGGTGACAGAGTCCGGAGCGGGCTATTCCTGGTATGGCAACAGCCAGAGTAATCGTCTGACTCCCTGGACAAACGACCCGACTGCCGATCCGGTCAGCGACGCGATCTACCTGCGGGATGAAGAGACAGGCGACGTCTGGTCGCCCACGCCGTCACCGAGGCGAAGCACGAAGACCGCCTACCGCGTACGGCATGGTCAGGGGTATACGCGCTTTGAGAATGCCTCGAACGGAATCGAACAGGAACTCACGGTCTTTGTGCCGCTGGAGGAGAGTGGTGATGGTCCTCCGGTTCGCCTGCAGGTCCTGCGTCTTCGCAATACGTCAGCGCAGCGGCGGCGACTGACCGCGACGCCTTATGCGGCATGGACCCTCGGGGTGGAGCGTGAGGACACGCAGATGCATGTCGTTACCTGGTGGGATGATGCGGCAGGGTGCCTGCTGGCACGCTGCGCCTACCGGGAGAACTTCGCGGATCGTGTCGCGTTCATCGCTAGCAGCCTGCCCGTCGCTTCCTACACCGCCGATCGGACCGAGTTTCTTGGCCGCAACGGAACAACCGAAGATCCCGCCGCCCTGCATCGCACGGCATTGAGCGGCTGTGTCGGTGGCGGACTTGACCCCTGCGGCGCTTTGCAGGTGGTAATAGACCTTGAGCCGAATTCGGAAACCGAAGTCGTCTTCCTTCTGGGCGAGGCGGAGAATCCCGATGGCGTGCGGGAGATCGTGCAGCGCTTCCGACAGCCAGGCGCGGCGTCGGCCTCTCT
>JAZKEA010000218.1:0-11795 GCA_040387315.1 Armatimonadota bacterium
CCTCTCCTTCCGAGGGGAGGGGGTGTTGGCAGCAATAGCCGCATCTGCTTCGCACAGAGCAAAGTGTCTATTTCTGCCCCAGGCCGCTGCGTCAGCCATCGCGCACTTTTGGACCGAACGCCCCCTCTCCTTCCGAGGGGAGGGGGTAAAGGGAGCCGTGCGACCGAGGGGGGAGGGGTGAGCTAAACCGGGAAGTTATCGGCAAGCTTCGCCGTTGGGGAAACACGGATCGGCGCGAGAAAGAACTCGGACCCATTCCAGGCGATAGTACGATCAGAAGTAGCCGCGCCACTGCCCACAAAAGGGTACAGAAGAAGAAGGTTCGCGCGACCGCTGCCCGGAGCAGAGCGATGCGCCAGTTCCGCGTAGACCGTCAGCTGGCGGACATCGTCCGGGCTGAGAAGGCGTCCGGCGGGCACTCCATCCTGGCCCTCGACCTCCCCTTGCGAGTTTGCAAATGTCAGTGCGTTCTCCTGCCCGCGGGCGAGATGCTTGTACTTGGCATCCGCGATCCAGAAGACACCCTGCCGGTCGGTCAGCGTGAAATCGGGGCGCTGCGCGATGCGTCCGTGCGGCAGGCTGGGGAAGAGATACCAGACCGGGGACTGCTGCCGAACGGGAACCCGAAAGGCCGCCTCCAGAACGGCGTGAACATACCGCTCGAAGACGTCGTTCATATCCACCAGAAAGACAAACGTCTCGGCGCTGTCCGTCTGCAGCATCGGGCCGGTGCCGGAGAGCAGGCGGCAGGCAAGCTCAAACGGCAGGCGGAACCGCTCCATCGTGCGGTCGAAGTGGCGGATCTGCCGCGCCGCCTGAAGCGCCGCGCTGACCGACACATCCTCGACATCGTCGAGCAGATCCATGCAGTCGGTCAAAAGCCAGCGCGTCTCCGCCCCGCCGACCCGGTCACGCAGCCACCGGCAGGCGCAGCGCAGCACCTGGTTCAAGGGGGTGTTCGGCGTAAACTCATCCCAGGCGCAGGAGATGGTATCCATCCGGTTCCAGTGGCGCGTGATCTGCTCGCCGAGCGATACCCGGCCCCGGACGGCGTGGAGCATCCCCTCTCGCGCCTCATAGCGGCGGATCGGACCACCGCCGGACCCGAGTTCGCCTCTCAGACGCCGCGCGAGCAGAAGCGCGAACATCTCCAGAAACGGTGTCTCCGACTGCGCCAGTCCCGCCGTATCCGTCTCTTTTGGGCTCTCGTCCTGGATTACCTCCAGCAGCCAGAGCAGGTTCCGGAGAACGCCCGGTCCGGCCCCGGCGGGAACCGCGTCGGCAGCGATCAGGGCGGCATCCAGCTTCGGATAGATCTCGATGCTGGCTCCCCCCGCCTCCACGACACCGACATACTGGCGTGCGGACAGCCGCTCCCCGCGCGGCCCGCCGAACTCCAGCGGCAGCGCATTAAGACGATGTGTGGCCTTCCAGGCAGCCGCCGCCTGCGCAATAGCGACCCGCTGCGTATCCGTGAGTATCCCGCTCGTGGAGACACTCCCCCACTCACTCAGGCGGAGCACCGGCTTACGCATCCACGTCCCCTGCAAGCCCATTTCCATAATTGCCGATTTTGTAATTACGGATCATCGTCTGAAGTATACCCAGCGAGACACCGGCATCGCGGTACCACTGCCAGCGGTTGCGTGCGCCTGGCTCATTGCCATCGTCCAGCGGCACGACCAGTCGGGCCGCGCTCTGCGCCTCGCCGAGAACGTAGCGGAGGGATTCCCAGTCGCCGTAGAAGTACTCCTGCAGAAGCGGTATCACCCGTTTCGCGAAGACCCGGTTGAAGTCGTCCGCGCTGCGGACGGACACAAAGAAGGCATGCCCGATTTGATGGTCCCGATCCTTGCGCAGAACGATCCGTTCATTCAGCCGAACAATCACCGCCCGCATCTCAGGCGTCATATCGCGGCAAGTCCCATCTGTGAACCTCGGCATCATCTCCTCGAACTCGAAACGACGCCGCAGGGCGACGTCCACCAGCGCGATGCTCTTGTCGGCGGTGTTCATCGTCCCCAGAAGGTAGAGGTTCGCAGGCAGACCGAACGTGTCACGCGAATGCGGCAGCGTGACCGTCAGCGCCAGATCGCCCCCGATCCGCTTGTCGTCCTCGATCAGCGTGATCAGTTCCCCAAAGATCTTGCTGATGTTCCCCCGATTGATCTCATCAATCACGAGGACATAACGAGGCGGGTCCACCGTGTTTAGACGGTAGCCGGAGTCGGTACCAAGAGCGAGATAATCTTGGGCAGCCTGCATCGGGTCGGTTTCCTCTACGTCACCGGCTGCCCCGATCTCTTCGTCTCTTTCGATGCTCTGACGCCACTCTCCCTCTTTTGACTTGATGTAGTTATAAATGGCGGCGAGGTAGTTAAGATGTCCTCTGACACCCGGCACCGTCATGACGTCGGAAATCCCAATAGACGCCTTCGCCGCAGCAAATGCGGTGTAAACCGAAGCTAAGGATTCTCGGTTCGATGTAAGTGGAGTCGGTTTGTGGCCGCTGCTAATCGTTCCGCGCTCGCTAATTTGCCGAATTATGGTTTGCCCATTTCGGCTCAGGTTCTGTATCTGAAGCGGGCCGGATGCTACTTCTCTCTGGAGATGCTTCCAGACCAAGGAAAACGGAAGCAGTGATGTCAAAAGCGTATCGGAATCGCCACCCCTTTGCGTCTCTGTAGGCTCCAGCATCGCTCCGAGGGCCCGCAGGGCAATGGTCTTCAGAATGCCCTCAAACACCTCGTAGCGGGGCGTCTGACCCGCTTCCTCCCACATCACGGGCCGGATACCCTCCACGAAGTCCTCATAGCCGTAGGACTGGTGGAAGGTCACGAACTCGATGCGCCCCTCCTGCCGCAGTTCGTCCCACCGCGCCTTTGCCTCACCGATAGATTCCGCCTCGCTGCCGTCAATAATCCGTACCGCTTGCAGAATCGTGTTGTAGGTCTTACCCGTGCCGGGAGGGCCGTACAGAATGACATTTTTGGCGAGGGAATTAGTATCTGCTGAATCGTCCATGGGAGGCATTTCTTCTCTTTCTTCCGCTACTTCCTCGCTCCGCAAGTAGGCAGGCTTATTCTTGATCCAGTTGCGATGCTGTATCGGAATCGGCTCCCAGGGTGTCTGTGTAACCCAAAGCTGGTGATTGGCGTTTTTCAGAGTGACTGTCACGGATTTGGGAGCGGCGCCACCTATCCCTCGCGTCTTGTAGCTCACTTTGCCACCTGGAAGCTCGATGATAGTGGCGGGATCTACGAGGTCCTGGTGATGCCCATTGCCGAGCACAAAATCCGGATGCCGATCCACGAAGACGGCAAATGCGCGCAAATCAGAAGCGGATTCGAACGCTGTACAGCGACCGTAGCGAATCAACCCAGAACGGTTTCCGTGGGTGAAACGAGCGGCTTTGTCGGTCCGGACGATTCGCCACAACGGCGTTTCCGGCGTGGCATCTTCCGGCGCGACAAAGCCCCTGGTCGGTTTCGATGGCGTTACCCAGTCTCGGTCCACGGCTACTTTCCTCCGGCCACGGTGAAGCGGACCGTGACGGTTCTGCCAAGGGCTTCGGTGAGCGCGGCTTCGATCTCCGCACGGCAGCGGGTCTCGACCCAGGTCCGGGAAAACGCGCTGGGTGACAGCAGGGTGGCCTCGCCGGGGCCGTCGCCCTCGGACACCGAAAGCAGCTGCATGGGCTTGATATGGGCATTCAGAGTGGGGGCATTGACCAGTCCTGCCAGGAGCGATAAAGCCACATTCCAGACTGCCTGGAATGGGTCGAAGGGAAGGCTCTGTTTCTCCGTCTCTTCCTTCCCCCTGGGGGGATTTATGGGGGAGAATTCCGTCGCAGACGTAAAGAGATCTTTAGTAAATATCTCCGAAGGTAAAGAGAGACTATTAGGAGTGTCAGTTGCAATCTGCGACTGAGGCGTCGCAAATTGCGACTGAGGCGTCGCAAATTGCGATTTACTCCCCCCCTTAGTCGCAAATTGCGATTTAGGCATTTCTGCCTTAGTCGCAAATTGCGATTTAGTCGAATCCGTCGTCATTCCGTTCCCTTCTCCCCCATTCCCGGAGGTCCTTCCCTGCGTGCTTTCCGACGCACTTCCCGATGTGCTTGACGCAGCTGGTTTCATGCGCCATTTGGTGGCGGTTCCCGCGGCTCCGGCCCCGGCCCGCTCCAGCTCTTTTCGTGCCCGAAGATTCTCATAGCGGTCCAGGTCGCTGGGGTGGATGGGATCGTCCATGCAGACCAGGAACTGCGGCAGAACCCGCTTCGGGGCGCGTCCGGGCGTCGTGGAGGCGTACTGGGACTGAAGCCGCACAAACTGCTGCAGCGACTCGTTGCGCTCCAGCTCACGGTAGATGGTCGCCTTGTTCACGCCGACAGCCGCGGCGAGCTCCGTGATATCAACTTCGACCTCGTTTCTGACAACGCCCTGCTTCGGGTTGTAATAGCAGCGCCGCCGCAGCGCCTTCACCAGAGCGAATCCCAGCGGGCCGAGGTGCGGCAGCCAGCAGTCGATCAAATACAGATCGATCTTGTGCGGCTGCACGATCTCGTTATAGGCTTCCCAGTAGTAGGCCTCGAAGGTTGCCGACGACCGTTCTGTCGTGGGCGGCTTCGGTGATGTCGTTCGCGCCTCGCCCGGCGCATCTCTACGCATTACGTCTCTCCTTGACGCTGTTCCTGTAACGGGACCGCTGGTTTACATTCGTCGCCTGTCGCATTCTGTCGATGGAATGTTCGGCGCTATACCGGCAGCGCTCTATTCTGTCTGATGCCATGGCACTGTCGTCACCCGATATAATTTGGGACCCTAGTTCCGTCTGAATCCCAGAACATTCCATCTCGATCACCGCGAGAAAAGTGTCAATTTGAATTGACAAACATCGCGGCTCGGAGACTTGCTCTTCAAATAAGGTCTTTGCAATAACCGGGGATGAATTCTTAGCCGCCTTAAACGTGCGAAGAGCGCAGGCTTTCTGCCTGCGCTCTTCGCGATTGTCCGGTTTCTCCGGTCTTTCCGGAGTCTGGTTGTTAAGGCTGACTTTCATCGGTCTCTCCCGCCGGATCGGAAATAGATTCCAGTGCGCTCTGCAGCATCCTGAGTTCGTCTGCGGTGAGTCTTCCCTTCGCCAGGGCGTCCAGAGTGCGGCGCACAAAGGGCTGAAGGGGCGCATTCGCCGCTCCGGAACCGTCAGAATCGCCGTTTTTGGCAAAAGTGTCAATTTGAATTGACACTTTTGAGGAATTCGGGGTTTCTACACCGCTTTCTGAGCCATCCTCTGCAACGGAAGGGGAGGTCAGGGCCGTGATCTCCTCGCGCAGACGCGCAACGGAGAGACCAAAGCCGCCACCGCGCCGGTTTTCCGGACGGGCCGCACGAACGGCGAACTCAATCAGTGTCTCTTCGGTTAATGTTTCCTGGGCACGCTGCAGTGCGATACCGTGGCTGCCGGAAAGACGTCCCCCGGCGATCAGTGCCGCGATAGGTTCGGGAAGACTCGCCAGATGAAAAAGATCATGGATACGGGCGCGGCCCATACCAACCTCGCCCGCGATGTCCTCCCAGGTCGATTTCGGGTTCTGGGCCTTGCGGAGCTCGTAAAGCCCGCGCAATGCACGACCCTTCTCGATATCGGAAAGACCGGAGCGAAGGACATTCTCGGCAAGCTGGGCCGCGCGGACATCCTCATCGGAGAGCTCACGGATACGGGCCGGTATTCGGACCTTTCCCGCGAGATCGGCGGCGCGCCAGCGGCGCTCCCCGGCGACCAGACGATACTTACCGCCCGGCTCCAGTGGGGGACGGACCAGGACCGGCTGCAAAACGCCGCGCCGCCCGATATCATCGCTGAGGTTACGCAGCTCGGCGGTATCGAAGTGCTTGCGGGGCTGAAGCGGGTCCGGCTCGATCTCGGTAATAAGGAGGTCACGCGCATCGGTCGCGACACCCGCGTGCGCACGGTCACCGGACTCCAGGAGCTCGGCGGCGGCGGCGACGGTGCGCGAAAGATCGATAGAGCGACGGGCGGCCGCACGCGGCGGCCCCGTTCGCTTGGTCGAGGTCTCGTTCCCCGGACTCATGCCCGGATCAGTGTCCACTAACGTCCGCGACACTCTGAACGACCTCCTCTGCCAGTGAGAAATACGGTTCGGCCTCTGCCTGGCCGGAAAAAACGACGGGATGACGCGACGCGGTGGATCCGTCAACCGCGGTGCGCTCGGGAATCACCGTTCCAAAGAGCCGCTTCCCAAAGATGGCGGTCGCCATCTCCAGAATCGCGGTCGCGGTCGCGGTCGTCTGCCGCTGTCGATTCAAAACACCACCGAGCACATGGATCGGATGTCGCGAAAGTTCGGCGCAGCCTTTCCGCGTCGTGAGAAGCTGGCGGACCCCTTCAAGCGAAAACGCGCCATCTATAGGAACAAGAATCGCGTCCGCGGCCACCATCGCATTGATCGAAAGCAGACCAAGGGACGGCGGTGAATCGATCAGCACATAGTCGTAATCGTTGCGAACCAGATCCAGCGCCTTGTCGAGCTTCATCTCGCGGCCCATCGCATTATGAAGGGTCATCTCGGCGGCGGCAAGATTCAGGTGGGAAGGGGCAAGAAACAGGTTGGGGTGATAGCGCAGCTCGCGAATAACATCCGGCAGGGTCTTAGTGGGCCCAGACGTCTCGTATCCCATCACATCGGCAATAGAGGCGTCGATATCACTCCACTGTACATCCAGCCCGAACGAGCAGTTGCCCTGTGGGTCAAAGTCAACGATCAGGACCCGGTAGCCCTGGGTTGCCAGAGCCCCCGCGAGATTGATCGTGATGGTCGTCTTACCGACGCCGCCCTTCTGATTGACAAGGGCGATAGTGGTGGTGACTTTGCGCTTGCGTCCTGAGATGACATTGCGCAGCCGCTCGATATCATCAAGCGTATAAATACGGCGCTGTCCCTGGCGCAGCGATGGGCTCCCATCACCACGTCGATCCATACGCCGCAGCGTCTCTGCCGCCACCCCCAGTACCTGTGCTGCCTGAGTGACGGTAAAATTTTCTGAAGTTCTTCTACGAACGGCCATAGGTACGCTACCTTGTGGGGCTGACCCTGTCTCTGACAGGGAATTCACCGGGCATCGGACCCCGGTATTTTCGTCTGTCGGTATTATAACCCCGCCGATTGCGTTTTGTGTGGTTTTTACGAAAAAAAGTTACACTTTTTTTTGCCTGTGTAAGTCGCCAGAAGCCCCAGTACCGTCAACTGCGTTACTATGCCGCTTTTACAGCCCTTTTACTGCTAAATATGTTACACAGCATAACATTTCTGTCGCACGACGTTTCCGATTTATGTGTGGACAAAAAGAAACTGTCTCACGTTGTTTCGCATTGCAATAACCCATTGCCGCTGCAAAACTTCCACCACTGCTCTCCTATCAAGCGACTACTCTCAAAAAAAGGAGTTTTGTCAATTCAAATTGACAAACCCGAGACGATTCAAGGGTGAAAGTCCGTCTTGAAAAGAGTTTCGCCTACAAAGGTAGGCGAATACCTGATTCATAATGTCCACCTTCCGCATTGTTTCGAACGTGCTGCCCTCACCCCCGGTGGTTTTGCCCTCACCCCCTGCCCCTCTCCCTATAATCGCTCGTTCCTCGCTGGGCGAGGGGAGTCTGGATACGCAAAAGGCATCTGCAAAGCGCAAAGGCTGGATTAGTTTAGAGGCTGGATTAGCACAAAGCCCGGAGCGCAGCCGCAGCCGCCAACGCCCCTTGCCACAGCTTCGCTGTGTCTGGACTCCCCTCGCCCAGAATTGGGAGAGGGGAAGGGGGTGAGGGAAAGCAAGTGAGGGCCACGAGTAAAAGCAGAAGACAGATGCCCGCTAACGACTCACCGATACACTATGTTCGACCCCGGAAAGCGTCTGCTGGCGCTGGGACCGGGCAAGGTAGCGCGCCCGAGCCACAATCTCGGGACGCTGCCGCCACCGGTGGAGAAGACCTCCATTGATCTCCCGCCGGGCCACAACCGCCTCGTTGTACAATCGATCCCCTTGCACCATGCGGGCCGCGGATTCGTAGGGCTCCGGAAGAGGCTCGTGCCCCCGAACCATGGTGCTGTCTACAGAACGATCCACTCTATCCTCTGTTATGTATTTGTTCATCTCGATCTCTCTTTCTCCTCGAAACGCCGTCATTCAAGGCGACCTGCTCACGTTATAACGACCCGAACACGAAAAAAGCGCTTGTCAAACGATTGAATAGTGACTTACTGTCTGAAAACGTTCAATTGAAGCACATTTGTATTGACTGCTGTATCGCCCGAAAGGTTCAGGAAAATAAAGAAAAATTCGCCGACCAGGCACTATTTGCCTTAATTTGCCCTACCATGGAGAATCGCGACCTAAAGAGGGCAGTCAGAATGCGAATTCGACCATGTATTGATCTAAAAGACGGCAGGGTAGTGCAGATCGTCGGCGGAACGCTTAAAGCGCCGCCGACCGTTGGGGCAGCGGGGGACGAGACCGTGGTAAACTTCGCCTCGGAGCGTCCGGCCTCAGAGTTTGCCGCCCTGTATAAAGACGATGGCCTGGGCGGGGGACACATCATCGCCCTCGGTCCCGGTAACGAAGAAGCGGCGCTCGACGCCCTGCGGGCTTTTCCCGGAGGAATGCAGATGGGGGGCGGCGTTCGCCCCGAAAACGCTCACCGCTATCTGGATGCCGGGGCGAGCCATGTGATCGTCACATCCTATGTCTTCCGGGACGGACAAATTGACACGAACCGTCTCGCGGAGATGGTGCAGAGCGTCGGCAAAACGCGCCTGGTCCTTGATCTCAGCTGCCGACGGCGGGGCAACGACTATTTTGTCGTCACGGACCGCTGGCAGCGCTTCACAGACCTCCGAATCACGTCCGAAACGCTCACCTCCTTATCCCAGCACTGCGATGAGTTTCTCGTGCATGCTGTCGATGTTGAGGGAAAGCGGGCGGGGATCGATGCTGACCTTCTCACACGCCTGACGGATTCGCCGATACCCCTGACCTATGCGGGCGGTGTCAGCACCTGGGACGATATTCATACCATCGAGACAGTAGGGGAGGGGCGTATCGACCTGACCGTCGGCAGTGCGCTGGATATCTTCGGGGGAAGCCTATCCTACCGGGATCTGGCTAAATGGCAGCAGAAAAGCGCCGAAAATACCCCTGTGTGACGGCGTCCGTGAAACACAAAACGTTTCACGTGAAAACATTTGTTCATTTTTTGAGCCGAATTAATGGCTACGGAGGGAGGCAGGGCAGACCGTATGGACGACCGATCCGGACAGCAGTCGCCGCGACTGCGACTGCTATGGAAGGAACTGGAAGCGTCGCCCGAAAACGGCGATGCGGTTGTCGAGAAGTTCCTCAGCGAGCGCAGGGCGGCGCAGGGACCGCTGGTCGAACCCCTCCCCGGCAGCGAGGAACGGGTGTTGCTGACTCTCCTCTACCCCGGCGATCCCGCGACCCGTGGCGTCCTGGTAGAGTCCGCCCCGAATCTTTATTCCTTTGCCTCCATGGAGCGGTTTGCCGGCACCAGCCTCTGGTCCGCCTCCTTTATCGTTCCTCGTAACTCACGGATCGTCTATCACTTCGTCGTTCGGCGTGTGGTGCCAACGACCGAGGGCGATTCCCCCGGTCTGAGGCTGACCATCACCAAGGAACGTGACGCCTTGAACCCCGCGCGGAGCAGCATCGCGCCTCTCTTAGCGACCGTCGTTTTCCCCGATACCGCCGCGCAGCCCTACATCGTGAATACGGGCGTTCCGCAGGGAGCCCTGGTCCTGCGCGAGATAAAGAGTTCACTTCTGGACGAAACACGCCCCTACACCGTCTACACGCCGCCCGGCTATGATAGCCGGCAACGGGGAGCCTGCGGCCTGCTTCTCGTATTCGACGGGGAATACTATGGCGCACTGGATGCGCCGCCGGAAAAGCGGCTGATTCCCACACCGGCCATTCTCGATAACCTGATTGCTGCGCAAGAAATCCCCCCGCTGATCGCGGTATTGCTCAACGGCCAGGAGACGCGCAATCGCGACCTTGCCTGCAGCCCCCTGTTTCTGCAGTTCCTCCGCGACGAACTTCTGCCCGCAGTCCGCACGGAGTTCGTCGGCGCGGCCCGCCGTGCCAGGCGGGTCATCGTCGCCGGTTCCTCGTTTGGCGGACTCTTCGGAGCCTACTGCGCGTTGACTGATTCCAAAACGTTCGGAAACGTGGTCTCACAGTCCGGCTCTTTCTGGTTCTATCCCGAGTTCAATGAGGTGCCCAATAACGGCAGGGATTCCCTCCTGCCGGAAAGTACGATCCTTGCCCTGATGCGAGAGACGAAGCGGCAGCCCGTACGCTTCTACCTCGAAGTCGGCCGCTTCGAGAGCGTGCATCGGATGCAGTGGAGCAACCGGGCAGCCCGCGATATTCTTCGCCTCAAGGGGTATGACGTTACCTATGCCGAGTTCCCCGGCAGTCATGACCACGAATGCTGGCGCGGCTCCCTTGCGGACGGGCTGATGGCGGTCACGCGCGACTGGGAGAGGCAGTAATCTGCCGTGAACCGTTACCACTCCCACAGACAAGCGATGGGGGAAAGGTGCAGACGGCAGGGGGTGCGTGTCGAACGAGGCGGATATAATACCGTTATGGATGATTTCGCCTGGGCGCCGGTCTCCGCGCCCCTACGACGTTTCCCGTCTCCCCGTTTCACCGAGCTCCTGCCAACCCTTGCCGCACAGCGCAGCGGATACGCCGGGGAGTCGGCTGTCATCACCAACCTTGATGCCTTCGACCGAGCCGTCCTCTCCTGGAACGGCGAGGGGAACTGGCGTCTGGAGATGCGCCTCCAGCTTGCGAAAGAGCCGGGAACAGGGGGCGGGAGCCTGACACCGTATTTTCCGCTCGGGGTTATCGAGGGCGACCGGCAGCGAAGCGCGACGCGAAGCGAACGTGCCCGCGTTTCACCGGATGCGGTGAACGGAGCCGCTCCCGTTGCCGTAAGCATCGACACGCTCTCGCTCAAAAACGGCAGGACTGCCACCGGATTTCAGCTGCGGGCCCTGGGGCAGGGCCGCCTGCGAAGTCTCGCCGTCGCCCACTATCGCCGCGATGACCGGCGATTCACCGACCAGCCCGCGGTGCCGGGTGCCTGGGGAACGGTCCTTCCTGTGCCCGAGCGCAGTCAGCGGGATATAGAGGATAAAGGGATCGCCAGCCTCGTCTGCAGTCCCACCTCCATGAGCATGATGCTGGAATTCCATGGAAGCCGCTACCGCACCATCGATGTCGCCCGCGCTGTCTGGGATTCGCAGGCGCGGCTCTACGGGAACTGGCCCTGCAACACCGCCGCCGTCGCGCGACTGCTAAAGGGCGGCGGCTGGTCAGCGGTGGCAAAAATGAGCGGCTTCGACGAGGTCGAGCGTGAAATTGCTGCGGGCCGCCCCGTCGCGCTTTCGCATCGCTGGCAGACCGGCGATCTGTCCAACGCCCCGATCTCCCGGTCCAGTGGTCATCTCATCGTCGCCGTCGGCTTCACCAAAGACGGCGACGTCGTCGTCAATGATCCCGCCGCCAAGGCGGGCGAAGTTCGCCGCGTGTACAAGCGGCGCGAGCTGTTCCGCACCTGGCAGGAACGCGGCGAAGGAATCGCCTATCTTGTCCGCCCGGTGTAGTTGTTCGGGCGTCTGCCCTCACGCCTTGCCCTCACCCCCGCCCCTCTCCCTATAAACGCTCGTACCTCGCTGGGAGAGGGGAGTCTGGT
>JAZKEA010000219.1:0-10923 GCA_040387315.1 Armatimonadota bacterium
AAACTTGAGCAGGTCCTTGGACGCTTCATCTACGCGCTGAGACCAGGCAGGTGTCCCGCAGACAATCAGACTGTCAGGCGCAGACCGCCGGATGCTGCGTATGACCGCTTCGTGGTACGGCTTCAGGTCTTTTGTCCAGGAAACGTTCTGCAGAGGCTCATTGTACGTCTCGTAGATCACATTCGGAACCCTGGCATACCGCCGCGCCATCTCCTCGAAGAACTCCGCCGCCCGTGCCGTATTCTGCTGGGCATTGTGATCATGCCAGTCGATAATGACGTAGATTCCCGCCGCGATAGCGGCGTCCACGACCGCGATCACCTTCTTCTTTTCCTGCTCAGGATTCTCCAGGTATCCGCCGCTCCCCACCGCCATCGCGGCGCGGACAATCGTACAGCGCCAGTCATCGCGCAGCCAATTCACCACGCTCGGATTGTAATACTTGCCGATCCACTGACTCCAGAAGAGCGACATCCCGCAAAGCTGGACCGGCTTCCCATGCTGCCCGACGATACGATTGCCCTGCACCCGAAGTCGTCCATGCTGGCTGACTACGCTGCGTTCACCAGCCGCGCCGCCCGATTTTCCCGCCTGGTGCATCTACGCACCTCCCGCTTCTGTAAATTTCGCCCTGGAATCCGATCTACTGGCTGCCCACGCCCTTGGTACGGGTCCGGACCCCGTACAGCCCCGTGCTCGCCGTAATAAAGAGCGTCTTCCGGTCTTTGCCGCCAAAGCAGACATTCGCCGTCCACGCCTCCGGAACCGGGATATTCTCTACGAGCTTGCCCGTTTTATCGACAACCGTCACCCCCTTACCGGTTAGATAGACATTGCCGGCATCATCGATTGTCATCCCGTCAGAGCCAAGGGGGTAAAACAGCGTCTTGTCCGTCAGCGTTCCGTCTGCTCCGATTCGGTACGAGTACGTCTTGCTGTCGCCGATATCCGCCACATACAGCATTTTGCCATCCGGCGTCCCGATAATTCCGTTGGGCTGCTTGAGGTCCGTGACGACCGCACGAAATGTCTTTCGGTCCGGCGTCAGGTAATACACGTATTGGCCCTTGGGCTGCATGGCGGGGTCCCGCTTCCAGTAGGGCCGCTTATACAGCGGGTCCGTAAAGTACATGCCGCCGCCCGTGGGGCGAATCCAGAGATCGTTGGGACCGTTGAGCAGCTTATTGTCCGGGTCCGCCTTGAGGACCACACGAACTGCGGGCTTCGCCTTTCCCTTTTTCGGACGCGCGATAGACCAGAGTTCGTTCTGCTCGTCCGCGCAGGCCCACAGGCTGCCGTCCCGGTCCACGCAAAGCCCATTGGAGCGTCCGGCAGGCTGCAGAAACGTCGACAGTTTGCCGTCGATACTCCACTCCAGAATCCGGTCATTGGGCTGGTCCGTGAACAACACGTTTCCCTTGGCATCCGATGCCGGACCTTCCGTGAAGGCAAAACCGCCCGCCAGTTTCTCCAGCTTTGCTCCTGGAGCGATGACGGTAGCCGTCGGGGCGGTCGAGGATGACACCGTTGTTGTCTGGCCCTGCGCCATCGCCGCCGGGACTACCGACGCCAGACAGAAGAACGAAAACGCCGCTATACGTATTTTGCTTTCCATGTCTTTACCATTCCACTCCCAGCCTGAAAAACCTTCACGTGACCTGCAAAGCGGCATAGCGAGGCAGAGAAACTGGAATTTCCTCATTTCCTGACAGAAGAAGTGCCCTATCTGTGTTATAAAAGCCCATGACTAATTCGCGCCCCGACCGGACACAACCGGAACAGTCCCCTCTGCTGAAAACCAACACCGGGGATTATCCGCTGCACGAGTTTCATCTGGCGCTGGACGGGCGGGAATGGACCATTCTGCACACCGGCGTTGTGCTGACCCACGAGGACGAGTCACAGTACCTGCGCGAGACTCGCACAAGACTTCCGTACGGGGTCGCGCTGTGGCCTGCCGCTATCGCCCTCGCGCAGGAGCTCGCCTCACGCGGGTCGGAAGCGTTTGCGGGGAAAACCGCTCTGGAGCTTGGAGCGGGCACGGGTCTGCCGGGAATTGTCGCCGCCTCCCTTGGCGCGCACGTGGTTCAGACCGACAATCAGGAGCTGGCGCTGTCGATCTGCCGCCGCAACAGCGAAAAGAACAATCTGAGTACCGTAGAACACCGGCTTGTTGACTGGACCGACTGGCAGGACACCACGCGCTACGACTGGATTCTGGGCTCCGACATCATGTACGGCGACACGCTCCATTCGGATCTGCAGCACATCTTCGCGACGAACCTTGCGCCGGGGGGGCGCGTGCTCCTCTCGGACCCCTTCCGCTCCGTCAGCATGCATCTTCTCGAAGCACTCCGGGACGAGGACGGCTGGAGCATCACCGCCACCAAATGGAAGCTCGGGGACGATGCCGACCCACGCGCCATCGGCGTCTTCGAGCTCTCTCGCGAATAACCGGGACAGGGTCGGAAATTCCTCCGACCCTGTCCCGGCTTTGTCCTCAGGGGGTGAATGTCGGCCAGACGCGCCCACTGTACGCAGCGCAGGCGCGGCCTTCATGCGCGACGGTTGCCCGCAAAGCCTGTCGAGCGGACGTCTCCCGTACGCTGGTTACCGCGACCACTCCCACATACAGCAGCGAAAGGAGCACCGCCAGTGGCAGGGCTGCTCGGGCAAAGCCGCGCACCGTCCCCACGGAAACCGGGACACGGCGAATCCGGCTCGCAATCGCCAGAATGCCCGCCGTTAAAAACGGGATGGCGGTCATAATCGCAGCAGAGATCAGGCGCACCAGTGGTTCGCGGTCGATACCGCTCCCACTAACAGTCATCGGTCGAAAGCCAATCATCGTGTTGATCGCATCGGCATAGCTGCAGAAACTGCCGCCCAGCCAGTAAAGAACGCACGAGAGAAGCGTCACCACTGCCGTCGTCACAGCGGCAATTCTGAGTGATGGGTGCAAAGAGGAAGCGGGATCAACCGTGCTGTCCGTCTTCTCCGAGTAGCGCTTCCGCCTGCGGTCGCGAAGGTGATCTGCTCCCGCCCCCAGTCCGAGAGCCAGCACTGCCAAAACTACCAGCAGAGCGCTGACCCCGAAACCGCCCGATACTGTCGCCCCCAGAACAACCGCGATGGGCAGGCTCGAAAGACCGATCCCCCATTTAACCCCCGGCAGCAAAGCCTCGCCGTTCCGTATACGGGTCGTTCTTGCGAGCCCGGTCGACGCCGCGCCAAAGATCAACACCCACAGGATGTTCCCCATCAAGGCGATACCGCCCGCCCACAGAGCCATGATCACCAGCAGATTCGCAATGGACGACGGTCCTTTATCCAATCCCTGACTGATACTGGAATGAATCTCCCTTCGTGCGGATACTTCATGCCGGACCTGAGCGATCTCCTCGGGATGACCGATCTTTGCCAGGTACGCCTCGTATTGCTTCACCCGAAGCGCCGCCCGCTCGTCCCCGCTGATGCGGCTGGAACCTACCCGGCGGGGAAGCGGCGGTGCGCCCCCGGGACGTGCCTGGGCCGCAGCGGCGATAGCCTCACCCACCATATTCCCGATCAGCCAGTTGGAGTCGGTGCGCATCCGCGCCCCGCACCGGAGCAGTGCCCGCCGAAGAGCGAAGCCCTCTTCCACCTTCCCTGCCTGCTCAAGGTGCATGGCCTGCACCGCCGTCAGCCGCGCGGATGCCCGCAAAAGCGCGAAGTGCGGCAGCCGTGTGGCGGCGGAAACAGCGGCAAGGGACACCGAGGGAAGCGTGCTGTCCTGCCCCGCTTCCGCCAGAGCCCAGCCCCCCGTCGCCTCGTCGTGCACATAATCGTCATAGCGGGAAAGCGTACCCGCGCGTTGGATCTCCGCCAGCGCCTCGGCGTCCCGATGACCGGCATACAATCCGGCGGCACGCATCAACGGAAAGAAGGCGTTGTCCCTATCGAGCGCCGCGCCTCGTTCCGCCGCCCGCAGCCACTCCGGCAGCGCTGCCGGGCGAACCGGTGCGACATGCTTGTCTGCTCTCTCAGGATTGACAGGCTCCAGCTCAAACTGGTCCATCCGGTGATCCAGTTTCACCGCGTCGGTGCTGAGCTCCCGTAGCACTGCCGCATATAGGGACGGCTGTCCGTCGTACGTCCGTTCCAGCTGCCGTAATGCGTCACATCGGTTCGCGCTGGCGTCACTCTCTGGGGCTGCCGTCCGTGTCTGCTGAAGCGCCAGCGCCATTTGCAGAGGGAAATCCGCGGGACGAGACGCAGCCACCGCCTGCTGACGGTCCAGAACCGTTTGATTTGCCTTTGCCGCATCCCAGGGAACGGTCGCGCTAAAAAAGAGAGCCCGTGCCTGCTGCCGCACCAGCCACCCCGTGCCGGGGAGCAGCGCCGCCCCTGCCAGAGTCACCCCAACAATACTTCCAATTATCACCCGGCTCCGGCGGTTACCGTTCCGTGTCGTCTTTGTCATGCGCCGCACCTCTTACATTTCGATTTGGTTGCTGCAACCCAGCGATGTAAACAGAACGACAAAACACGTCAAACGGTTACGGCCCCTATCAAAAACAATCCCTCCCCGCATCGTGCCCCGGAGGGGCACCTGGCCGAAGGCCGACCAGACCGGGCATTTACGCCCGGAACAAAGCGTCCCGCAGCGTTGCCCGTGCCCCCCGCTCCGAGAAGCTTTGAAGAAATTCGCGCACCTGACGCCCAAACTCCGGTGATGCCGCCACCTCCTCGCTGAAGATCTCACGCAACGCAAGCAGAGGGGCAGGATCGCCTCCCGCCGCCTGAGCCACCTCGCGCAGACGCGGCGCCATCGGGTCCTTCATTGTAATTTCCCTGCCGCTCTCATCCCGCCCGTTCAGGTAGCGGAACCAGCACGCCACCGTGAAGCTCAGCAGCCGTATCGGCCCGCCGCGCCGCAGTTGTTCCTCGACCGACGGCAGAACGAACTTCGGCATCCCCGAGGACCCGTAGATACCGATCCGCGAAAGCTGATCCCGGATCGCCGGATTCGCGAAGCGCTGGATCAGTGTCGCCTTGTACTCCGACAGGTCGATTCCCGGCACCGCGGGCAGAAGCGGGGTCACCTCGTCGTCCATCATCTGCGTCACCAGTGCCCGGATGTCGTCATCCTCCATGGTCTGATGGGCGTACTCGTAACCGAACAGCATCCCGATATAGCAGAGCGCCTGATGGCTCGCATTCAGCAGCCGCAGTTTCATCTTCTCGTACGGCAGGACATCCGTCGTCATCTGTGCGCCCACCGCTTCCCATGCCGGTCGGCCCTGCACAAAAGTATCCTCGATCACCCACTGCCGGAAGACCTCCGTCATCACGGGCCACGTATCCTCGATACCGAATCTGTCCGCGACCATCTGCCGGTGCTCGTCCGTCGTCGCGGGCGTGATCCGGTCCACCATACTGTTCGGAAAACCGCCGTTCTCCGTCATCCAGTTCGCGAGCGTGGGTTCCCGAAGCTCCGCGAACGCCAGCAGCATCCGTTTTGCCATATCGCCATTCCCCTGGATATTGTCACAGGAGAGAATCGTGAACGGTGCCTGCCCCCGCTTCCGCCGCCGGTCCAGCGCCTCCACCAAAAACCCAAACGAGCACCGAGGCGTATGCGGATTCTGGAGATCCTGCACAATGTCGGGATGCGCGGCGTCAAACGCCCCATTGGCGGCCACATAGTATCCGCCCTCCGTGATCGTCATCGAGACGATCTTTGTCTCTGGCGCGGCCATTTTCTCCAGCACGCCTTCCCGGTCGTCCGGGGCGAAGCGATAATCCACCATTGAGCCGACCACACGGGCGCTGTCTCCCTCGCGGCTCCGCTCCACCAGTGTGTAAAGATGGTCCTGTGACCGCAGGGCGTCCCGCATCCCCATGTCCTGCGGCAGCAGTCCCACCCCGCAGAAACCGAACGAGAGGTCCCGCCCCTGGTGAAAAAGGTCCTCGGTATACACGGTCTGATGCGCCCTATGGAACCCGCCCACCCCGATGTGAACGATCCCCTTCGTCACCTGAGCGCGGTCATAGCGCGGAACCGCAATACGGGAATCGAGCAAGCCCAGCGTCGCGCTGGAAAGTTTTGTTGTCATAACACTACCTGATGAACAAATGGTACCCGCTGCGACTTCTCACGCTGCCATTCCACCCGAAGTAAAAAATAGCGCTGCCAAAACATTCTCCTTACTCATAAAATTGCACCCGGTGAAATACACCCACTGCGATCCCACGACCTAAAGAAATCGCTGCCTTATGCCTGCGCCCTGTTCCTTTTTACTCACTCTCCATCGCGGCGTCAAGGCTACCACAGTCCGGAAAAGCGAAAATTCCAGGTAACATCCAAACACTACGTGAATTCCCGACGCTAAAACTCCCTTTCCAATATCCAAATTCTTGCCTTTCCCGTATGTTAGACCTTCGCCGTCTTGGGCTAGATTCTATTTGCGTTCGGTATCATATTGACATCAGGCGCATACCCGGACCCTCTGCCCTTTTGGTCGGCGAGCTACCACGTTCCCGGATGGCTCTTGTTGCGCCTGGGTGCCGGACTGTTCCCGTTCAGCGGGCATCTCTTCACGCCGAGAGAAAGGGATGTTTCCTAATGGCACGGCATGCCCTTCCTGCAGGAATACGGGTAACTCCCCAAACGCGCGAAACCCTCTTGGTGACGGCTCTTAGCTTTGGCGATTTCCTAGCGTTTCTAATATGGTGCCTGTTCTGGCTCACCGACCTTGCCCTGGTAACGTTGCAGGGGTCTACGATACCGTTCTCCCACGGGGCAAAAATACGCCTCTCCGACTTTTTCGTGGTCACCAGATACCTGATCGTCCTCGGCCGGTTGCTGTTGCGCTTTGCCTCGGGGCTGTTTCCGTTCAGCAGAAGGTTTCTTCGATCAGAAAAAGTAGCAAAACCCTACCAAGCGGTGATGTATGACCAAGATATAGTGCTCCTTGCAACCTGCCTTTTAACCAAAGCAAGCGACAGGGAGCAATAGATCAAACATTTGTTTTACAAGTTCGATCTGGCTGGTAAAATATCGGTATGGCAATTCAAAGCAGCCAAGCCCGAGTACAATCGACAGCACACACTCTCAAATCTGTTCCAGCATCTCATCACGTAGCGGGCATCATTGTGAGGTGTAAAGTGGCACGGAGAGCAGTAAAAATTGCTGCGGGTGTAGTCGCCAAGTGATGGAACCATAAGCGTTTCCTTGCCCTGATTAGGACTTATTTCATCTAAAACGTAGGAGTCAAGAATGAGCGACGCTGATCTGCCCACCCCGAAGATTTTTATCTCCTATAGCTGGACAAATCCCGAGCACGAACGATGGGTTCTGGCACTAGCAACACAGCTACAAAACGACGAAATAGAGGTGATTCTCGATAAATGGGATCTTAAGCCTGGTCAAGACAAATATGTATTTATGGAGAAGATGGTTCGCGACCCCTCAATCTGCAAAGTGCTGCTCATTTGCGATTTAGCCTACGCCGAGAAAGCCGACGGGCGAAAAGGTGGCGTAGGCGATGAGACACAAATCGTCACCTCAAAAGTGTATGGTGCCGTAGATCAAGAAAAGTTCATTCCAATCATCGCCGAAAGGGATGAAGACGGGAGAGAGCATTTGCCAACTTATTTGTCCCCTCGAATGTATATTGACCTGTCCAATACAGCAAATTATGGGGATGAATACGAACGACTTGTCCGAAACATTTACGGCAAGCCAGAGCACGTCAAGCCTCCTCTTGGGCGCAAGCCTGCTTACATTCTGGATAATGCAGTTTCCAGTCGTTCAACGGCTACCAAATTCCGAGCATTTCATAACGCGATATCAACAGCGAAACCTCACATTGCGGGCAGCGCTGAAGATTATCTGGCAGAGCTTTCATTAGCATTACAGGCTTGTGAGGTTTCACTAAGAGAGGGTGAAAATTCTACAGGGAAAGAGATGACGGAAAGGATCAAGGCGAGTATAGACGCCTTTCTACCGTACCGAGACGAGTTTATCCAATTCATGCAATTGATCTGCCGCTACGGTGGCAACGACACGCGACTCTTTGACATCGCGCGAAAGTTCTTCTTCAGTAACTCCTGGTTGATGTACAAAACGTATAAGCCCGGTGTCCAGATTTATGAAGACGTATACCGCTTTCTCCTGCCCGAGTTGTTTCTTTATGCAACTGCAACGCTACTTAATAATGATCGTTACAAAGAGGTAGCAGGATTTTTAGGTGCATCATACCCGAGTTCCGCAGAGGGACGGCACAGCGGTTCAATGGATGGATACACTATTTTTTCTCAGCCTTTGACCAACATTAACCAATGGAATCCCACTCCTTACGGCTATAGTAGATCGGAACTCGACACCCGCTGGTTTTTGGAGCGAGCAAACCATAAAGAGGTTACACTGGTTGATCTGACCGATGCCGACTTTATTCTCTTAATGCGTGACGCTTTACACACGGACAGTAATAGTTATGGGCGCTGGTACCCGTCTCTTGTCAAAGCGCAACACCACTCAATGCGGTTTTATACGAGTGGTTTTCCAACATTTGCCAGGGCAGCCGCAAGGGATGAATTCAAGAATCTCGCGCTTCTTCTTGATGTGAACTCCAAGACCATTCTCTTCGATTTACTAAAGACCCATGTGTTCAAGCCGATAGATGGTCGAGCACCAAATCTCTTCGGAATGTCTCAGGAAATCATCGAACGATATATGCAGTACCATAATCTGGGGACTCGCTAAGAGTTGAACAACGACAAATTCGCAAAGGCTATAATTTAAGGAGCACTACCTTCAAGTCCGTAGGACGTTCGGCGTCTTCGCCATTCAGCCATGGGTTTCAACCCGTGGCGAACAACCCGTGGCAAAACACCTGTTACGCCCATGACGGTGGCGACAAAACCTGCGGCGCATATTGTTTCCTATGCCGTGGTGCAAAACCCGTCCTCTGCGTCCCCCTCTACCCGCTTGCGGGAGAGGGGGAAAGGGAGCGGAAGCGACCAGGGGGTGAGGGTGTGCCAGGGCCGAAGAAATCACCATGACCGACGAACCCACCCTCTCCTGCCCTAAGTGCCAGGGCACCTCCCTGGTACGCGCGGGCATCCACAAGGGACGCCAGCGCTACAGATGCAAAGACTGTCGCGCCACCTCCTACGGTACGCCCGCCTTCACCTCGCCGCCCCCGCCGCCCTGCCTCCGCTGTGGGGAACGAACGGTTCGCGGTGGCCTGACGGACAAGGGCACCCAGACCTACCGCTGTACCGCCTGCCACCGACGCTTTATCCCGCCGCCCCCGTTCGTCGCCAAACGCCTGCCGAACGGTCGGATCGCCCGCTGCCACCACTGCGACAGCGACGATCTCGTCTTCAACGGCATCAACGGGACCAAACAGGGCCGACAGCGCTACAAGTGCTGCGCCTGTGAAAAAAGCACCTACGGCTTCAAGCCCCGGCCCGTCAAACCCCTGCCATGCCCCTATTGCCGCGCCCAGTGCCGACGCAAAGGCAGCAACCAGCACAAGCGTCCCCGCTACCTCTGTACCGCCTGCGGCAAGCGCAACACAAACCTTTTCCCCGCCCCGCCGCGCGGAACCGACGGCCCCTACCGCTGGCGGCGCAGCTTCTGCCTGGATATGGCCTCCGCCGCCGCGATCACCACCTACTGCAACAAACACATCCTCACCATGTCCCAGGCCATTCGCGCCATCCTCCACACCGCAGTGGATAAAGAGTACGCCACCCCCACCCTCGGACTGCGCCACCGCACCCCCGAGGGCGATCTCCGCTACGCCGTCCAGTCCGCTCCCCGCCGGGAAACCCACGTCTTCCTCCCCCGGCGTCTCCTCGACCTGCGCCCCCAGGCCGCCCGCGAACGCATGAGCCGCGACCCCGAGATCCGCCACCTTCCCCTCATCTACATCGTCTGCGAGGTGACCGTCGCCCTCGACGATAAAGCCTACACCGGCCTCATCCAGACCATGGACCGCTTCAATCTCAACCACCAGCAAGCGGTCAGATACCTCATCACCCTCACCGCCAAACCCCAACAAACACCCGTCTCCATCCACGCCCGCCCCGCATACTAACCCCCACGACCGGGTATCACCTACCATACAGCACAAAGGCTCGCGCAAAGCCGCAGCCGCTAACACAAACAGACTCCCCCTCTCCCGTCTGCGGGAGAGAGGGCCAGGGGGTAAGGGCCTGTCTGTCACCGCGCCCGGAGGGCGCATGGCCGCAGGCCGCACAGACGGGGGTTTTCAACCCCTGTCCAATTCCCCCGTTTACGGGGGCCAGGGGGCCATCTCTTTCTTCCCCTGGAACCAATCAACCCCCACTGGCGTATTCAATAACATGAGCGCAACACACTAAATAAACCGAATACGGTTTGGGAACGCTCAGACCGGTTTCCGTGTTTAACTTAATGAAGCCCGCTGATAAACAAACCGGCGGCGAAGAGGAGTTTGACAGCCATGGCGCGTCGAGATTATCGCGACCTGCTCCGACAGATGGAACAGGATATGCAGCGCTTTACCGAAGAAGCCTTTGTCAGTTTTTTTGACAATCCGACCACGTACCACCGGTTCTGGCAGCCTGCCGCCGATGTGCACGAGACCCCAGCCGGGATTGTAATAAAGCTCGAGCTGGCAGGCGTGACGACGGAAAGTGTTAATGTCTCGCTCTCCGGCGATGGACGGCGACTGGTCGTCTCCGGGACGCGGGCCGAAGAGGATGGCGAACGCGCCGGACGGGTCGGCTGTCATCAACTGGAGATCTACTTTGGACCGTTCGAGAGAACATTCCTGCTGCCGGATGACCGGGAGATCGACCGCGACGGTATCGCGGCGACGCTCCGGGACGGCTTCCTGACGATCACACTGCCGCGACGGGAGCGCGTTGCGCTTGTTTCGCGCAACA
>JAZKEA010000219.1:10933-15015 GCA_040387315.1 Armatimonadota bacterium
CTGAAGAATAATACAACCTGAAAAAGAGCGAGGCACAATACATGCCGGAAAATAATCAGAACGAAACCCCCACTCCCGAAGAGAGTGGTACCAATATATTTGATCAGATCGGAGACAAGAACGAGTCGCCGGTCGTGCCCGAGGAGCTCAACCTGCTCCCCCTGCGCGATGCCGTCATCTTCCCGATGCTGGTCGCCCCGATTGCCGTGGGCCGCGAACAGTTCGTCAAGCTGATCGATGACTCCGTCCTGTCCGGGAACCGCGTCATCGGGATCGTCACCCAGCGTGACCCGCAGAACGAGTCCCCATCCCCGACGGACATCTATCCCACCGGTGTCGCCGTTGCCATTCGTATGATGGGCAAAGGCCAGGATGCCACACGCCTGATCGTGCAGGGGATTCAGCGCTTCCAGATCCTTCAGGTACTGGAGACCGAGCCGTATATCCGGGCTCGCGTCAAGCTGATCGACGAAGCCGCCCAGGCAGCGAACATCGACCCCGTCGAGATCGAGGCCCTCAAGCGCCAGCTCGGACAGCTCTTCGGCAAGGTCATCGACTTGTCGCCGGATATGCCCGACGAGCTCAAGCAGATCAGCAATATCGACTCCGCCCATGTCATGACCGACCTCATGGCAGCCCATCTCGGACGCCTGTCCACCGAGGACAAAATGGCCGTTCTGGAGACACTGCCCCTGCTGGACCGCATGAACAAGCTGCTCGGATTCCTGACCCGCGAGACCCAGGTGCTGGAGCTCGGCGCGAACCTGCAGAGCCAGGTCGCCACCGAGATGAGCAAAGCCCAGCGGGACTACTATCTGCGCGAGCAGATGAAAGCCATCCAGAAGGAGCTGGGCGAAGGCGACGAGCGCGGCCAGGAAGTCGATGAGCTGAAGAAAAAGATCGAGGAAGCGAACCTGCCCGAAGAAGCCCGTAAAGAGGCCGACCGCGAGCTGGATCGCCTGCAGCGGATGTCGCCCGGCGCCCCCGAGTACACCGTCTCCCGGAACTACCTGGACCTCATCGTCAGCCTGCCGTGGACCAAGGCCAGCGAGGATATCCTCGACATCGCCGAGGTAAAGCGCGTCCTGGACGAAGACCATTACGGCCTCGAAAAGGTCAAGGACCGCATCCTTGAGTACCTGTCCGTCCGCAAGTTCAAGAAGGAAGGAACCGCCCGTCAGCCGATCCTGTGCCTCTTTGGCCCTCCCGGCGTGGGTAAAACCAGTCTGGGTAAGTCCATTGCCCGTGCCCTCGGCAAAAAGTTCATCCGGATCAGCCTCGGCGGCGTCCGCGACGAGTCCGAGGTCCGCGGTCACCGGCGAACCTACATCGGAGCCATGCCCGGCCAGATCGTCCAGGGCCTCCGAAGAGCGGAAACACACAATCCCCTCTTCATGCTCGACGAGATCGACAAGGTGTCCTCCGACTTCCGGGGAGACCCCTCGTCCGCCCTGCTCGAAGTCCTGGACCCCGAGCAGAACGTAACGTTCCGCGACAACTATCTAGATATTCCATTTGATCTCTCGCAGGTCCTGTTCATATGTACGGCAAACCAATTAGACACAATATCTGGCCCCCTTCGAGACCGGATGGAAATAATAGATATTGCCGGTTATACAGAGGAAGAGAAAGTTAATATCGCTCGTCAACACTTAGCGCCAAAGCAGGTGGGTGAACATGGACTTGACCCGGAAAAGGTTACTTTTACTGAGGACGGACTCAAAACACTAGTACGCGGCTACACTCGTGAAGCGGGCGTCCGCAGCCTGGAGCGGGAGATCGCGGCCGTTCTTCGCAAAGTGACACGAGGCTTTGCGGAGGGGACTGTTGAAAGTATCGTAATCGACGCTAAGAAGGTCATGGAGTATCTGGGCGCACCACGCTTCGAGTTCGAGGAGGTCGAAGAGCGGACGGGGGAGCCGGGAGTAGTCACCGGTCTGGTGTGGACACCAGTTGGCGGTGACGTGATCTTTATCGAGGCTCAAAAGATGGACGGCGCGCATAACCTTCAGCTGACGGGCCAGCTTGGCAGCGTTATGCAGGAGTCGGCGCGAACCGCTCTATCTTATGTTCGGGCTCATGCTGCAGACTTTGGGATCGACCCGAAATTCTGGAACTCGACCGAGATTCATGTTCACGTTCCGGCGGGAGCGATTCCAAAGGACGGTCCAAGCGCCGGTGTCACCATGACCACAGCAATGACATCGCTGCTCTCGGGCCGCCCTGTCAAACCGGCGCTGGCGATGACCGGTGAGGTAACACTCACGGGCAAGGTACTTCCAGTCGGCGGAATCAAGGAGAAGGTCCTGGCAGCAAAGCGTGCTGGTATCAAGACGATCATTCTGCCGGATCGTAACAGGAAGGATCTGGAGGAGGATATTCCCGAAGAGCTGCGCCGCGGTATGACGTTCATCTATGCAAAGAACGTGACCGATGTCATTAGCAATGCGCTGGAGGCTCCGCAAAAGCCAAAACGCATCAAGGTGGAGAACAAGAGCGGCGCGGCAGAGTCCGCGGCAGCGAATCAGGCGCAGATTGCGGTCGATGCTCCGCTTCCGGAGAGTATTCCGCAGCCGAGCGCACCTCCAGTGTCCGCCAAGCAGTAAGAAGAGAACAGGAATCACACAAAGGGCAGGTCAATCGGCCTGCCCTTTTTTTGTGGCACTTTAATCTTCCGGCAATCGATCATACAGGGCAAACGGAGCATCGACGCGAAGTGCCCAGCCCGAGTCACCATAACTCCAATGCCACCACTCGCCGGTATAATTTGTCAATCCCACAGTTTCGAGCGTTTCAATAAGGAGTGAACGATTCTTCTGGGCCTCGGGTGTCAGCCCTTCCTGCGCCGTTGGCGCACTGGCGTCATCCCATTCAAACGGCGAGGTCATATCCAGGAGCTTATTTGATTTCCTATCGACGAGGCTCAAATCTACCGCTCCCCCTGTAGAGTGGGGTGGCGGGCAGGGATCATCGGGCGGAGCTGACATTTGATTCGTCATCCGATGCAGTGTCGCCTTGCTCCATTCAGGATGTTTGTGACGAAACTCCCGCTTCATTGCGTCGTACATGAACTTCTGCTGGGCAAGCGGACGAAAGCCTTCAATGATAGTTATGTCTATACCGTGCGGCAGTTTCTCCGCGGCCTCCGCCAGCATCTCCGCCACTCGCTTCCGAACGCGCGGGGTGCGCTTCATCCCGTGGAACTTGGGATGGTCCGCTAAGAAATGAATACGCTTTGATAAAGTGCGTGGATCGAGCAGCGGTTCACCATTTTCCTGAATAGGCACCCCACGTAGTTTGGTCAGGGGTTCACCAAAGGAGTGAGGCATAACATTTCCTCGTGTTCAAAGTGCTTTAGTCAGATAAACAAAAACCCGGCAGCTCTGTATCACCTTATGGTGACGCCGAGATACCGGGTCTCACTATGAAAAATGCTAAGGCTCCCCGTGCTGGACTCGAACCAGCGACATCCTGATTAACAGTCAAGCGCTCTGCCAACTGAGCTAACGGGGAACAGCGAGAAGATAGTATCATGTGTCCGAGGACATCGTCAAGCGTCATTTCGGTTTTTCACGGAGATTTTACGCAAGTTCGACGAATACGGTAGTATTGAATTTATGAACCATACGCTCCAACGAATTTTGAATGAACAGCTTGATACGCTTCGCGAACAGCACCTTTACAAACCCCTGCTAACCCTCGAATCGGCTCCAGGGGGTCGGGTACGAATAGAGGGGCGCGAGATGATAAACCTCTCGTCCAACAACTACCTTGGACTGGCGAATGATCCTCGTTTGAAGGCGGCTGCGATCCGCGCGATTGAAGAGTATGGCGCGGGAGCCGGAGCGGTTCGGCCCATCATTGGAAACCTCGCGATTCACAACGAATTGGAGCAGGCTATTTCCCGCTTCAAAGGTGTAGAGGATACTCTTGTCTTCCAGAGTGGCTTTACGAGCAATGCGGGCACCATACCGACGATTACCGAGGCTGCCGACGTCATTTTGTCGGACGAGCTCAATCATGCCTCCATCATCGATGGCTGTCGGCTCTCCAAGGCAAAACGCGTCGCCTACAAGCATACC
>JAZKEA010000219.1:15025-16885 GCA_040387315.1 Armatimonadota bacterium
ATGAACGCACTGGAAGAGGCGCTTAAAGCAACGCAGGACTCGCGAGTTCGACTTATTATCACCGACGGCGTCTTCTCGATGGACGGCGATGTCGCGCCGCTGGACAAGATCTGTGATCTTGCCGAGCAGTACGATGCCGCTGTGATGGTAGACGATGCTCATGGCTCCGGTGTGATGGGCAAGAACGGCAGAGGCACCGCGTACCACTTCAGCGTTAAAGATCGGGTCGATGTACAGCTTGGTACGCTCAGCAAAGCGGTCGGAGTCGTCGGTGGCTATATCGCGGGCTCACGTGCCCTGAAGGACTGGCTGACACAACGGTCGCGGCCTTTTCTCTTCTCGACGGGTTCGCCACCTGCGGTCGCAGGGGCCTGCATTGAAGCCCTCCGTATTATGGAGAGCGATGCTGCACTAACGGAACGTCTCTGGGAAAACACCCGCTACTGGCAGCGTGGGCTCAGAAATCTGGGCTTTGATCTTGGAGTCACCGAGACACCGATCACGCCGATCATTGTTGGTGATGAGGAGAAAGCCCAAACCCTGCAGAGAGAGCTACGCGAATCGGGAGTTCTCGCGCTGGCAGTTGTCTTCCCCACTGTCGCTCGTGGCAAGGCCCGTGTACGCACCATGCCGATTGCGGCCCATACGACGGCAGATTTCGATGAAGCGCTGGCTGCTTTCGAGAAAGCGGGAAGAAAATTGGGGCTTCTCTAATAGGTCATCAGGCAAGTTGGGCGGCAGGCCAGCTTTCTGCCGCCCGGCGGCTAATTTGCCTGTATCACCGCGGCGACGAGGCACTGATCATCATGGAAGGTCCCTCGATTATGCGCCTCAACACCCGCCACAACACCACGGATGTAATCACTGGCGGCGGCGTTAGTGGGGGCGTTCGCAACGATTTTTGCCAGACCCTCAACACCCAGAAATTCGTGACGACTCCGGCCTGCCTCTGACACGCCGTCTGTATACACCAGCAGCGTATCCCCTGGATTAAGGAGCCAGGTTTCCTGAAAAAACTCGGCCCCCGCGAAGGCACCGACAATTGGGCTATTGGGCTCCAGCTGGTCAATTATGTCGCCGCCCGAACGCCGCAGTAGCGCCGTCTCATGCCCACAGGATACGTAAGTGAGAGTTTTCTCATCAAGGTCATAAAGCCCCACAAATAATGTGGCAAAACCCTGAAGCAGATGATGCCCAACAAGGACTTCGTTCAGTTCCTGCAAAGCCTTGGATAGCTCCTGCCCTTGATATAGGGCAAACCGAAGCATATTCCGAAGAGTCGCGATTTGCGACGCCGCGGCCAGCCCCTTGCCGGAAAGATCGCCGACGACCAGCGCGACAGCGGCTTTGTGTACCGGAAAGACATCGAAAAAATCGCCGCCGATGCTCGCTTCGGATAATGCCGGCTGGTAGAAATAATCAAGATCCATACCCGGCGTATGTGCAGGAAGCGAAGGCTTGAGTGCCTCTTGGAGTCGCTCGGCAATGTTGTGCTCGCGCTGCAGCAGCTGAGCCAGATCGACGGAGGTGCGAGTCTGCGCCGCTACCGCCTCAACCAGCAAAATGTCTGCCTCACACCAGGAACGCGGCGTATCCGCCATTGCTACCAGAAGAGCCCCTACCAGCACGGCTTCATCTAACAGCGGCACTACGAGTAAGGACCGTGCCTGCGCCGTAAGGTAGTCATTGACAAACTTACGTGTCCACTCATAGGTGGTCACGTCCTCGATTGCAAGCGTGTCGGTCAACTGCAGAAACATATCCGTCAAACCGGATGCCGATTCTCCTAAAGCCAGGGCCACGTCAACGGGGGCAACATTGTCTTTTCGCCACTCGTGTGTGACTAGAACAGATCGATTT
>JAZKEA010000220.1:0-3346 GCA_040387315.1 Armatimonadota bacterium
GAAACCGCGATTCCCGAGGATTTGCGACAGGCGCGGTCGGTCAGTCTGAGTATTGCCACGACGCGCGCGACCCCTATCGAAGCTCCTGGTGTCGAACGTTTCCCGCTGCCCGCCGGTCAAACGGTGAGTCTTCGTCCACGAATCGAGTACCTGGTTGCCAGCGGTGATAACAGCGCGAGGCTGTACCTGGTGACCGGCAGTAATACCCTGCTGTCCTACGACAATAAAAACGGGACCTACACCCGTGTGCCGGTTCCGAAATTCAGCACCTCGCCCTCCTACAGCAATCCGCCCGTTGTGACGCCGGATGGTGGCATTCTGCTCGCGAATTCCAGCGGTTCCGAAAACGGCACCCATCGGTTTACACCAGTCAATGCTTCCTTCGAGGTGACGACCCTGCCGGGACCGGACGAGCGCGTGATCGGTATTACGGCCAAGGGGGGTATTTGGAAGGTCCTTAAGAACCGTCTCGTCTTCGTGGAAGCGGACGGAACCGCGGATTCAGCGCCAGCCACCAGGGAGGTCCGTTCCGGACAGCGGTTTTTTATGACCGGGTTTATTGGCTGGACCATAGACGGTAATCGGGTATCGGGCTACGACTTCGAGAAGCGACGGTCCACGGCGGCATTGGAGGGAATCGTCCCGCAGCGATCCGGTTCCGGTTCCGCTCCGCCAGGGTTCATCCGTGACGAGCGTGGCGGCGTTTTCACCGCCGGGTCGTGGATGGACAACACCGCCGCCGCATACCATTATAACCGGGACAAAAACACGTGGCAGCCGGTCGCACCACCCTTTCCTTTTATCGCACCGGCAGCAGAGACGACGCTCGTTGCCGCGAATCCTGAGGAGTTCTGGTTTTTTGTCGGTCGGCGTTCTCTGATTCGCTACGACCGACGCAGCCGTCAGTGGGGAGGTCAGATTGCCATTCCCTCTGTGCTGCACACCGAACCGGATTCCGACTTCGGTCCCTGGGCCGTCGGCATAAACAACGAAAACGCGATTTTCGTCGGCGGCGCGGCAGGTCTCTGGCGATTCGACCCGAAGAGCGAGGCGTGGACCGAGTGCCGCCAGGAGTTTAAGATTCCGACGCCACTTGAAAATGCTCCCGTAGCGGATACGCGCATTTTCCTATCATCAATGGCCTCGGGAGGCGACTTGCTGGTTACCGTCTGGAATGCGAACCACTCGACATCCACCATTGCCATGCGGCTGGAGCCCGCGACCGGGAAGTGGACCGTGTACGATGAATCACGGGGATTTCCGGAGCGCGGTTACATCAGCCAGTTGGTTGCCGATGGGCACGGGGCCTGGCTGATCCACGAGACCGGCACCTATTTTCTCGATACCAAAAGCGACAAATGGCGGCTCATTTTCGAGGCGGCTCCTCCACGGCCATCTCGTATGGGGGTCCGGATACCGCCAATCGCTAAAACACCGGACACAGTGACAGACCCGACGCTTCAGATACAGCAACTTGCCATCGACCCACAAAGCGGCGACACCTTTCTTCTGGGTAGCCGCAAAATCGGGAACCAGGGAGCAGGACCGCTTGTTTTCCGTTTCGATGCCCAGGGGAAACTTCGGCGACGGACGGAAGCGCCTGCCCCGTCGAACCCGGCGTTCTCCGGGAACGCATACTCCCTTTTGCGGGACGGGAAATCGGTTCTTGTCGGAACGGATGCGGGCATCTTCCGCATCGCCGATTCCGGGGACGGAACCTGGGAGAAGGTGGACGCGCCCGCCGGGCTCCGCGGTCCGTCACGGATCGTCCGCCTTCAGCGTTCGGCGAACCGACCCGGTTTATACGTGATGAACGCGAACACCGTTGTCTACTGGGCTCCGGCCCGGTCCGCGTCCCGATAGCGTTTGATGATATACCGGTATCGTAGCGCCGTTTCAGAGGAAAGTACAGTTTATGCTCAAGTCGCCGTGGGTTCTCATCGCCGGTATCGTCGTAGTCATCGCGCTTGTGTTGACGTGGCTTCTGACACGACGAGACAGCAAGCTGAAGGCCTGGATCAACGAGCCCGTCGAGCCGGACAAGCCCCGGTGGACGTATGCCCTCACGCCATTCGCCGCGGCGCTCGCACCCCTAGCGGCCTTCTCCGTGATGCTCCCGAACTACTTCAATCAGCAGCAGACCGACCGCAAATTTATGGCGGAGTCCGAAAAGACGCGGACCGATGCGACCTGGCAGCGCCTGAACCTGGAAACCCTGACCCAGTCGTCGGAGTTCAACGAGATCGAGTCGCGCCTCGCGAGCCCGGACGATAAAACGCGTGCCGTCGCCGCGCTGCAGCTGGCGGACCTCGCCGTCCGTCCGAAACCGTCCGCGAGCGGTGACGCCTTCGATAACGACAACTACCCGTTCTTTCTGCGGACGGGCACCCAGATGGCGGTCGCGCTCGGCATGGAGCAGAGCCCTGAGGTCCGAGCCGCTTACCGGGAAGCGCTGCGGAAGATGATCGCGTTCGCGGACACGAACGAAAACGCCGCCTGGCAGTACGGACTGGCGAATCAGCTCGCGGACGCCAATCGGCGCGTCACCCGCACCTTCGTCGAGTCGCTCGGAAGGTATGGAGCTGTCAATGATACGCGTCAGGCGTCCACGCTCCAGGCGCTCGCGACGGTCGCTCCCTTTGCGACCCCGATGGACACAACCATTATCGGGCTGCGCGACCTGTTAGGGTCAGAGGGTTTTCAGGCGTCCCGTCGGGTCGGGGCGCGGCTTCGAAACGCGGAACCGGGCGACCAGCGGGTCCGATCCGATGCCGCCCTTCTGTCAACGGTACAGGCAAATGCCCTTCGGGTCATGGACACGCGAGATGCCCTCGCCGACTCCCTGCGGACGCTGAAACCCATCGCAGAGGCGGCGGCGACTGCGACTGCTCCAGTCCCGGCCCTGGCTCTGCCTCTGTCACTGCCGGGAGCCACGCCAAAGGCGGCGGCGCCGGTGCCAACGCTGAAACTGCAAAACTGCTATCTGGCGGGGGCGAATTTGTGGGAGGCACACCTGACAGGAGCGGACGTTTCCGGGACCAGCTTCATGGGGGCGAACCTGAAACACGCGGACCTGACCGGGGTGAACCTGCGAACCGCGATGCGTCTGCCATCGTCGGTGACGAAAGCGGGCAAGGGCCCGGATGCCGCTGATATTCCCGCCCTCAAGCTGAAATATCCGCGCTATGACTGGGCATCGGTTGAGGCACGAACCCAAACACCGAAAAAAGCCGAAAGCGCACCCGCCCCTGGTAATTCTAGTAATCCACCAGGTGCATCCGTGCGCTGACGGGTTTTAGCTGCGCCATTCCAATTGCCTTAACGGCGACCCACACGAGCAGACAGT
>JAZKEA010000221.1:0-4417 GCA_040387315.1 Armatimonadota bacterium
CAAAGCCGTATCGCGGTCCATCTGGGAAAAGGGACCCTTGGTTTTTGCAATATAGTCGAATGCGCCGCGAATCTGGGTCGAGCCGGAGCCCGCCGCGCCGTAATCCGCGGTTTCAAAGCGTGCGCCGCCGCCATCATAGAAGAAGATTCGCCCCTCGTTCTTTTCGGGGTCAAACGTGGAGAGTACGGGAATGACAACGCCCATACCCTGCATCGCGGCCATCGCATTGCCCGCGATCACTTTGCTGAGCTCTGAGAGCTTGCCGTCCAGACTCATCTTCTGAAGCTGGGACCGTTCATAATAGCGAAACGCATGACGCAGGTATCGAACGATCTCCATCGCCTTGGAGAACGATCCGGAAATCGCCATCAGGGTGTAGTCGTCCAGCGAAAGTACCTTTTCCGCCTGATCGTACATGATCGCGAAACCACCCGTCGCGCGGCGGTCGCCGACATTGATGACTCCGTCCTTATACTTGACGGCGATAACGGTCGTACCGTGGATCTCGCCATCCGCCAATCCGTTTCCGGGACCGTTTGAGGGACGGGGCGACGATATATGAGTTACCTCAGATGAGGCATTACTTCTGAAACCAGTGAGCGCGGCGAAATCGCCGCGCCCTTCCTGAAGGTTAAGCATAATTTTTGAGATTGAACAGGGTCGCGAGAATGGTTAAACGACAAATGACCCTGGCTTTGTCGCCCGGAAGATACCTCTTCTGTGTCGCTACCGGAGGACGATAAGACGGAACGAAGCCGCTCTACTGCCCTGAGCGCTGACGATACCGCTTCGCCTGATTCGGGTCGACACGCTTCATCCGATCCAGGATATTGCGCGATTCCGGGCGCTTCACGTCCGGCTTGGAAGGACCGTCCCCATCGCCCTGTTTGCGGATCGGGTCTACTGTCGGCATGGGCCGTGTCAGGCGGTCATCAAACGTCATCATATTGCTCATGGGTTGCCTCACTCCTCCGTTGTCTGTTACTTAGTACCGTTTCAGTCGTCGTCTGTATCGGTATCTGCATCTACGGTGTCAATCGCTGCCGCCGTTCCGGAACTCCGTTCCAGATTGGTGAGAGCCGCGACGAACTCGGCTGGTGTAGCTGTTGTACCCAGCGTTGCCGCAACTGCCGCAGGGTCCAGGTCCTGTACCTGGGACATCTTGATCACTGCCGTCTGTCCGGAACCGTCATCGAGGGTCAGGCGGCTCCACGTGACGGACTTTACCGCCTCCGCAAATTTGCTAACAGCCAGTCCTCGTACCTGGGCTCGTGGCGATCCCGCCGGAGGATGCGTCACCGCCGCCGCTATCTCGTCATCGGTGACAAAGCGGCGAACGCGTCCTTCCTGCTCCAGCCCATAGTACAGACCAGCTTCCGGATCGACATTGTGATACTCCAGGTCAAGGCTTATGAGTGTCGGGTCGCTCCACTCCAGCTTTTCCGCTTCCCTGAATTCCTCAAGCAACGTTCTCTTGGCAGCCCAGTCCAGAGTGTCGGAAAGAGACATCGGGTCCGCCTCAAGGCGATTCAGTACCTGCTCCCACTCCACCAGCACGGTATCTGTCTCATCCGAAAGCCCGGTGAGTTTTTCCTTCGCCGCGGCAAGATACGCCCGCTGAATCTCCACAGCCCCGATCAGTCCGCCGCCGAAACGCTCCGCCTGCCAGCGAAAACTCTGGTCCTGCGATATTTGTTTGATGGCCGCAACGGGATCGCGAAGCTGAATGCCCTGCGGAACCCGCCAGCCTGTCTCCAATAACCGTAAAACCAGGAGAGTCGTTCCGACTTTCAGCAGGGTCGACATCTCGCACAGGTTTGCATCGCCACAGATCACATGAAAACGCCGGTAGCGGCGCGCATCTGCATGCGGCTCATCGCGCGTATTCACAATAGGCCGATTGTACAGCGTGTCAACGGAAGCAATAGTGCTGAAAAAATCCGCACGCTGGGAAAGCTGAAAGGGGATCTTGTCACTCGCCGTCGTTCCCCCAGCATGCTCCGTTCCCACTTTGCCTGCGCCTGCAAAAATCTGTCGTGTCGTAAAGAAAGGAAGAATACCCTCCAGAAGCTGATCGAACGGGAGGCTGCGCTGAATCAAAAAGCTTTCGTGGGTTCCGTAGCTGGAGCCGTGGAAATCCGTGTTGTTCTTGTAAAGAGCGACAAGACCGCCGCCCATGCGGTTCATGCGACGTTCGGCGCACGCCTGCATCACACGCTCACCGGCGCGGTCCGAGGCGATAAGCTCACGAAGCGTCGTGCATTCCGGTGTGGAAAACTCGGGATGCCCGTGATCGTTGTAAAGCCGTGCGCCCGAAGGCAGAACACGGTCCGACCGCACCTCTATATCCGTCGAGTGGGGCCGCCCCGTCTGCTCGAACTGGGCATCGTGTGGGTCCACCGAAAGATGGTCCACCGTAAAGCCTCGTACGTCCCGCCGTGGATGCTCTCTTGAGTAATCCCAGCCGGTGGCGACAGGGGGAGGGCACAGCTTAACCAGGTGTGTCGCTTCCACGACAAGATCCTGCGCGCCTTTGCCCTCGACATAAATTCCGTATTCTGTTTCGATACCAATCACATTAGGATTGTACCCGGTGAGGTATCAGACTGTCCCGCTCTTTTGGTCAGGGATTGCGGCCCGCGCTCAGAACGCACCGCTGAAGATGCTCCGCGAATTTTCCGTCCGCGATATTTCGCCGGCAGTTGGGGCAGGGGCGGCAGCACGGCTTGACATGCATAACGGTCGGCATTTGATGGCAGCGGCAGTGGCACACGTCATCGCCATGCACGACGGGACCATCCTCGACAATGGAGCCTGCTAGTCTCGTTACTGATTTCCACATTTCATCTTCCCTTCCGCAGAATATCCGAAGTGAAAAACCGCTCTTGGAATTCCGTCAATGCGATGATCTGCTCGTCGGAATAGGTGACATTCGGAGGAGCTAAAACGAGCTTATCATCATCGGTGCGGTGGATCACGGCGACACAAATGCCGACAAACTCTGTCACTGGCTCAAATATCCCCAGTACATAGGCATCGATTTCGTCACCATCCGGCGCGTGGGTGTCCGGCACAAACCCGTAATTGAACGAATAGATAAAACCGTGCCGTGGATGCCGGGAACCGAGCGGACGGTCAATCGTAACGCGAACTATTTCGCCCAGAAAGTTAGTAGAGAGCACCGGCATTCACTGCGAAAACAGGGCATCCGCGGTCTGACCCGCAAGCTGATTTTGAAGAGCCTCCGCATAAAGCGCGTATGCCTCCGGAGCCTCTTCGGCGTACAACACCATACGCACCTGATCAAAGCTCTGCGGGTGATCTATGAGGTAGCCGACAATGGCTTCCATGGCTACCGGCGCGGCAAGCCGCATGGGGTAGCAGAAGGCACCTGTTGAGATAGACGGGAAAGAAATGGTTCTCACACCCTCCTCCGCGGCGACGCGCAAACTGCTTGTATAAGCGCAGGCAAGGAGTTCCACCTCCAGGTCGCTGCCTTCTTCATAAACCGGCCCAACCGTGTGGATAACGTAACGTGCCTTCAGATTGTAACCTTTCGTGAGGACGGCATCTCCGATAGGACAGCCGCCAATCGCGCGACATTCCTGCAGCAGTTCGGGCCCAGCCTTGAAATGAATCGATCCATCCGTGCCCTGCCCACCACCAAGGTCCCAGTGCGCCGCGGTGACGACGGCGTCCGTCTCCTGATCGGATATGCCACCTTCGACGAGTTCCAGCCGGGTTTTTCCGATAAGGGTCTGCATAAGTCACCTCAGTTGCGTTCACTGCTAATTCGACGAGAAGGAAGCCTGCTTCGATTTTCGAGTACAGGCTCGAAGACTTCGAACTCGATGGGTATGACCCTCATCCACCCATCAAGTATCCCGTCGCCACATGAATATGGCGAGTAATTAAAAAACGGCCCGCACGCGGGCCGTTTTCACATTGGCATTTCTATTGCCGGATATAGCGCCGGAACTTCACCGGGAAGCCGGCCTTGTCATCCGTCTGCCGTTTCTCGCTTTCCCTGACGAATTCCGGCCAGAGCTTGGTTGGATCAAGGAGATGAGGGAACAGAACACCTTCGACCCCTTGAGGGATGAGGACATCACTGTCGATCTCGTTGATGAGGAGGACGTCCACATGATCTCTTGCCCCGTACCACAGGTCTTGCCCGCCCGCAAAGAAGAGTTTCGCTGCCGTCGTCATTTCCTTGGCCTGAGCCGTTGAGAGTGCGATGCGCACCCCTTGTTCGCGATATGCCTTCGTGATGGTGTAATCCCTCTGACTGGTGACGATGATGTTCCCACGACCTGGAAGTGGCCGGAATTTATCCGGAAGCGCTTCCCACATACCACGACTCATGGCGACGTCGTGACCTGTCAGGTCATACGTTTCGCCAACGGCAAGAAAACCG
>JAZKEA010000222.1:0-3435 GCA_040387315.1 Armatimonadota bacterium
CCAACTCCTCCACCTGAGAGGCGGCGTATGCGTGCGCTTCGTCCCGGATCTTTGCGTCGATTCGTGGCAGCTCGGTATCCTGGAGTCTTGGAATGTTGTACATCGCGTCGTAGGAGGCGGGAACGGTGTCGGGGAGCGCGACGCCCGCGCACATCGCCTGGACCATGGTCCACAGCCGCGCGACGGTGCGGATGTTGTACCCGCCGCCACCCGTGACCACAACTGGTTTGCCGTCCGCGAGGGCGAGCAGCTTCGCGACCGCCTCCATCCATCCTTGCGACGTTAGCTGCAGGTGGGTGAGCGGGTCCTGAAAGTGGGCATCCGCGCCAAGCTGGAGGACGTAGGCGTCGGGCGCGAACCGCTCGACGGCGCGGGGCACGACCGCATCGAAGGCCGCATGCCAGACCATGTCGTCGGTGTAGGGGTACAGCGGGACGTTGATCGATGTGCCTTCGCCATCGCCGACACCGATCTCGCGCGGCATCCCGGTGCCGGGAAAGAAGGCGCGACCGTTCACCAGAAGCTCGGGCGACTGATGGAGCGAGACCGTCAGCACGCGGCCGTCGTCGTAGAAACAGTCCTGGACACCATCGCCGTGGTGGGCATCAATATCGATATACGCGACTCGTTCGCAGCCGCCCTGAAGCAGCGTGTGGATGCCCATCGCGAGATCATTAAACGTGCAGAACCCGCTGGCGCGGTCAGGGTGGGCGTGATGCAGTCCCCCCGCCACATTGAAGGCTGCCCCGTAATCCCCGGAGAGCACCAGACGCGCGGCATCGATGGTTCCCCCCGCGTACAGCGCTGCCGCCTCGTACATGTGGGGAAACGCGGGCGTGTCGCCGGGACCCAGCCCGTACTGTTTGAGATAGGAGACGCTGACCGGGGCCTCGTCGGCACGGCTGGCCCGCTGCACCGCCTCGATGAACTCGGGCATGTGAACAAGGGCTATTTCGTCATCGGTGGCAGACTGCGGCGTAATCCAGTCCACGGGGCCATCGGGCGAGTACAGCCCATATGCCCCTATCAACCGGTGGACCATCTGAAGTCGCGTCTGCTGCAGCGGGTGCTTCCCGCCGAGGTTATAGGCAAGGAAGTCGTCGGTATAAAGAAATGCGGTACGTCGGGGCATGGGCAGCATGCCCCTATTGTATCGGCTGTGTCCGCGCTACTCCGGGATAACGAACGGCGGAATCACGCGCCCATCCGTGTCGAAGAAGCCCTGCTACGTCGCCAGGTCGCTAACGGACGGTATGGTCGCCCAGACCATTCCAGTAGCCGTTATCTTTGATGCCGTCGTTGTTTTTATCGTCCATCTGCTTTAGCTTCATGGGCTTCGCGTGACCGTCCGCGAAGACGACACTCACCATGCCGGTGTGCCGCTCATGGGGCAGGGCGCGGCAGCCGGGAAGGTCTGGCTTGTCGCTGCCGCACTCCGCCGAACCGTTGGCATAGTAACCGGAGTCCTTGCCGCTTCCGCGCTCGGAGGGCAGCGGCGGGTCGATGGTGTACTGACCCTCTTTGACACCGCCGTCATCCCGCCGCGCACCGGTGGTGTCGGTCAGAGCAATGGTTTCTACCGGTCGTACTATTTCGCTGTCCTGCGCGCCAAACGGCAGGTTCGGACTTGCCGGTGTTGCCAGGCGGGAGTTCCCCAGGTACTGATAGTTGTAGCCGTAGCCGCCATAGCGCAGGGGTGAAGTGGCGGGCAGATGCGCCCATGCCTTGCTCTCCACATCGTCGGGCTTGGACGGACAGGAGAACAGGCCCTCGCTCTTGGTATACATGGTAATCGCGACACCGATCTGTCGCAGGTTGGCAACACAGCTAGTCTGCCGTGCTTTCTCTCGGGCCTGCGCAAAAACAGGAAACAAGATAGCGGCGAGGATGGCGATTATCGCTATCACGACGAGCAGTTCGATAAGCGTGAAGGCTCTGCGGGTACCTGAGGGGGAAGTGCGGCACGAAAATTCAGATTGTGGCATGTATCAAATCTTCCGGTAAAGGAATCGGCGATTCCTGGAGTCGCCGATAGGATAACACATCCTCTGCCGAACATGCAAGCAATGCAAGGGTAGTCAGAGTGTATAGCCGAGGGCAAGAAGATACTCACGGGCTGCCGCTTGTATCTCGGGAAACTCGGCAGCGCTTCGGCTGCCATGAGCAAGCACAATGACATCATGGACGGGCGTATGATCTTCGATGCCTGCCAGTCCTCTCAAAATCGCGCAGACCAAGTACGGGTCGTTGCGCGTTCGCTGAAGCTCAAAGTAAAGCTCTTTTCGGTGTGCCGTGCTCACAAGATCCGCATGCTCCGGCTGGAGACGGCACAGGCAGCGCAGCAGCATGCGCCGAAGAGCCATTGTGCGCTCCCGGTCGCTGTACCATCGGTTCAGCAGCAGAGGAATCATGGTCGGAGCGGCCGCGTCGGCTGTTGCCGAAAGCATCGACTCCAGCGCTCGATCCATCGCGACTGTTATTTGGGAATTACGAAGGGGGTTCATCCTGACCTTCCCTAGCTCCGGTTCAGCGGGAACGCCGCCTTTTTCGTTTCATACCGGAGACGATCGTATCGGCGGCGCAGTGGAGGGCAGGGCCGATGAACAGACCCAGGGCAGTCATCTTTGCATGTTCCGGATACTTGCGCCAAAAGCCGACCACAATATCCGTCGCCTGCTGTGAGATGGTGTTCCGGTCGAAGTCCACGAACTGAACCGCTATCCAGGTTCCTGCCCGCAGCACCAGCCAGGAAAAAGCCAGAAAGTAGAGAACCCGAAGGGCGGGGCCGAGAAAATAGGAGTGCGAAAGCTTGGAGCGATGGGGAATCGCTTTTTGATAGGGCAGCCAGAGATAACGAAAGGGACCCCAGCGGCTGTAGATGGAGGAGTTTAGATCCAGGTCCGGCGAAAGCATCAGGCCGGAGAAGAGCGTAGAACCCACCAGCGCGAGTCCGACTGTTGGATCAATGGGGGCAGGCGTGAACGTATACCAGACGGGCGCGAGGGCTACCGCTGCAATTACCGTGATCTGGTCGTGTACTTTCCCGCTGGGCATTCTTTCGTCATTATACAGGGACTGAAAGAAACACAGCCCGGCGATTTGCCGGGCTGTGTTTGAAAAATCCTAGTCGATGCATTCGCGCAGGTAGCGAGACCAGGAGGGACAGCGGAGCTTTTTCAGCGCTTTTGCCTCAATCTGGCGAATCCGTTCGCGGGTGACGCGGAAGTGTCGGCCTACCTCTTCGAGGGTGTGCGGGGTGCCATCCCCTTCCAGGCCGAAGCGCATCTTGACGACGTCTCGCTCACGCTCCGGCAGCAGGTCCAGTATCTCATTGATGCGGTCCCGCAGGATCGTGCGCGCGGCGCTGTCGGGAAGCTGGCAGTTCTCGTCATCCTGCACAAAGTCGCAGAGGTAGGAGTCCTCCTCCTCACCGAC
>JAZKEA010000223.1:0-3971 GCA_040387315.1 Armatimonadota bacterium
TAGGCGAGCGGTATTCGGATGATAATCATGGTGACGATGGTAATCGCTGTGGGGCTGACGGTCTCGCCGGCTCCCTGCAGCGCCCCGGTCAGAACCATGCCAAGACCCAGAAAGGGCTCCGAGAAGGCGGCGACTCGGAGGTAAGCTACCGTCAGGGAAACGGTCAGCGCTACCTGAGCCCCGGTGAGCGGCGTCTCCGACTCACCATGCCGGACAAAGAGGTGCGCGAACGGCTCGGCGGCAAGGTAGAAAATCGCCCCCATGACCGTCATGACCGCGACCGCCTGCCAGGCGGCGATCCACCCACCTGAGTTGGCGCGTCTTATTTTTCGCGCGCCCAGATTCTGACCGACAAAGGCGGAGGCAGCGATGGAGTAACCGAAGCCAGGCATAAAGGCAATGGATTCCGAGAGCAGACCGACCCCGAGCGCGGCGACGGCGGCACTGCCCGCACTCGTGTGCGCCAGCATGGACTGCAGGCCGATCATCGAGCCGACACGGATCAGCTGCTGCGCACAGGCCGGAAGACCGATCCTGCCGATCCGCTTACTCCAATCCAGACTGAGCAGCCACTTCGTACGAATTGATGCTGCCTCCGCGAGGGGCGTCCGTCGCAGGAAAACGAGATAAAGGATCGTCGCCATCAGCTGCGAGAGAACTAATGCCAGCGCCCCTCCGGCCAGACCCATTTTCGGGAAGCCGCCATTCCCGAAAATCAACAGCCAGTTGAAGGTGGCATGGATGGCAATCGAGCCTACCGTGACCCACAGAGGCCGGATGGTATCGCCGAGACCTCGAAAGGCGCCATTAAAGATCAGCATCAGAAACAGCGTCGGCATTCCCAGTGTTGCATACGACAGATACTGAGAGGCGAAATTGAGCGCCTCCGCATCCAGTCCGAGCGCCGACAGCAGGGGGACTCTGAGCAGGAACATCGGTATTCCTACCAGGGTGGAAACGACGAGCGCGAGAATCAGCGATTGGGTGGTGGCAGTACGGGCATCCCTGGTATTTCCCTCGCCGATAAACCGCGCCACGAGAGCGGTCGTACCGACCGAGATCGCCATAGCTCCCGACATCAGTGCGAACATCAGGGACGATGCTACGGTAATCGCCGCCAGAGCCTCCGGCCCCAGGCTTCCGACAAAGAAACGGTCCAGGAAACTATTCGTCGTCTGAAGCATCATGGTCGCGACAGAGGGGATCGCGATCTTCAGTACGCCCGCACCGATGGGACCCTCCAGAATAAATGCGCGCCGCTCCGCCGCTTTCGTCGCTTCTGCAGGAGAAAGTGAGCGCTCTCTGGGAGACGCACCCTCTGAGTCGTTTTCCGCTTCCATCGCGGTGGCCCGTGTCGCCTCCTCGGCCATCTGGTCCGCTTCGCTGGCAGACCCCACTGCCTGCTCCGGAACCGGCGGCGCTCCGGGAGGAGGCGCGCCCGGATTAAATTTGATCCGCTCTCGCAAAATTCGCTCGCTTTCCAGCACGCTCCGCTCCGAACGTCCTTTATATTGACAATCGTTTGGGCGTACGGTTCCGGTGATTATTCCGCACCGACAAATCGGGCGGCTTCTACGGATTCTGTTCGCGCTTGCGCGAACGACCCGATGGTTTGTAATCCCAAACCAATTATGTTCAGAGCAGCGTTGTGGTCACGGTCAAGTACCAGACCACACTTCGGGCAGGAGTGAACCCTTTCCGAGAGTTTCTTCCTGATACGAAACCCGCAGTCGGAGCAGTCTTGGCTGGTGTAAGCGGGTTGGATGGCAACCAGTTGACGAGCGGCGCTCTCAGCCTTCTGCGTCAGGACGGTGCGGAACATCGACCAGGATGCGTCGGAGATGGATTTGGAAAGGCAGTGGTTTTTGACCATGCCTTTGACATTGAGGTTTTCTACGGCAATCGTGCCGTAGTGGTTAACGAGCCTCCGGGCGAGTTGGTGAACGAAGTCATGGCGACGGTTCCTGATACGCTCGTGAATACGGGACAAAACCTTATTGGCCTTGCGCCGCTCGGCGGAACGCTTCTTTGTCTTCGCTTGTCTGCGTCCCGCTTTTGCGAGTGCCTTTTCGTCGCGGCGAAAGAATCGCGGGTTGGCAACGGTAGTACCGTCCGAGAGTGTAGCAAAGCGCATCAGCCCAACGTCTATACCGACCGATTCTGCAGAATCAGGCAGGTTTTCGGCTTCTACCTCACAGGAGAAACAGGCGAACCATTTTCCGCCGCGCTTGCGGATAGTCAGCGTCTTGACCGTGCCTTTGATGGCGCGGTGAAACACAGCCTTCACCGCGCCGACCTTGAACAGCGCAAGGCGATCCGTACCGACGGCGTAGCCGCCCTGTGTGAAGGTGAAGGAATCATATTGTCCAATCCCTTTCAGGCGCGGATAGCCAGCCGTTTCTCCTGCCTTGACACGGCGGAAGAACGCTTGAAAAGCGAGGTCAACTCGCCTGACGACATCCTGCAATGTTTGCGAGTGAATTTGCCGCAGTTCGGGATGAACGAGTGCGCCAGAGGCGCAGCGGGCCCGCTTCCAGACTGGAAGGGCTTTCTTCTGCTCGTAGTAGTTAGGAGACTGGCCTTTCACCTCGAAGTCGTGCTTGCGCCAGTTCACCAGGCTGTTGTACACTTCGCGACAGATCGTAAGTACCTCCACCAGCGCGGTTTCCTGTATTGGTGTGGGATAAAGCCTGAAAACGTATGTCTTGCGAAGAGTGTCAGTCATAGATTACCTTTAGCATACTACTGCCCCGAGTGGTAAAGGTGGAAAACACGATTCCCTAAAGAGACGCTCTTATGGCTCCCAGCGGTACGCATGCGAAAAAAGACGCTCTCGTACGATGGTCTGCCCCTCTTCTTTGATGGTGCGATGCAGCTGCGCATCGATCCGGCCCGATCCGCGTCGCTGGATGCTCGGCGTCAGACTGACGGTGCGCCCTTCCTGTTTCGCGCCAAAAATAGTTGCCCGCAGACGGCGACCGTCAAACGTGTACTCGATATAAATCGGGCTTGCTGTGTTATTCGCGAACTTGAGGTCCAGCTGACCGTAGGCGACAGTAGCGTCCATCCCAAGGGGAAGATAGGCGACTGGACGGGAGTGGGGATGGACCTCTTTGATCTCCAGACCCGCTCGCGCGGCGACGTTGAACAGGGTCCCGGTAATCTGAGAAACCCCTCCGCCTATACCGGGAACGACTTTCGCATTCTCGAAAACGGGAGCGGACATGAAACCTCGGGCCACCGTCCGCTCCCCCACGACCTCATTGAGGGAGAACACCTCGCCGGGTGCGAGCAAGGTCCCGTTGATGCTCTCGCAGGCGAGACGGATATTCGTGTTCCGATTCGGGTTAGCGACGGTGATCGTCTCCATCGTCGCCAGGACCCCTGTGATCCCGGTCAGGCTTTCGGTAGTGCGCGCGGGAGGCGTCGTGTTCACGCTCACCGTAAACCGCTTCGTCGTCGGGTCTGCTTCAATCGCCCGGATAAAGAGTGCCGCTGTCGTCGGCACATTCAGGGTAGTGGCATCGCTTCCCGGTCGGATCTGGGCGGTGCCTTTATAAACAAACGGCTTTGCATCGACTGCCGGATGTTCGAACGCGGGAGCAAGCTTCTCCAGAGCCCTTTTCAGTGGTCCGAGTTCCGCAGTCAGTCTCCGACCCGGAAGAACCGTGACCCCCAGCTCCGCACGGGTCGGAACCACAGTCGTTGTTCCATCCGTGAAGGTAATCGGATAGTCCAGGGATGGCGGTGCCGGTGTTGGCGTCGGGGTGGGAGTCGGCGTCGGCGTCGGAGTAGCGGTTGGCGTTGGTGTTGGCTGAGGGACCGTAACGGGCGGGGGAGTAGGAATGGGGATGGGAGGCACCGGTGGCGGGTCACCGGGACCCTGTGCTTTCAGTGGAGCAGCACATAAACCAAAAGCAACAATAAGAAAGGCCATGCTCTGCATAACCGAGAAAACGGGCAAGGTCGAG
>JAZKEA010000223.1:3981-4613 GCA_040387315.1 Armatimonadota bacterium
AAATTATTGTATATGCAAAATTTGCTGCTCGGTTACTATAAGATTCAGGGGCACGTCCCATGGGTCGCGGGGGAGGGTGGGAGATACCAGGGCATCCGGCAGAGCGCCAATCCGAATGCTGGACGGTCGCAATTTGGGCAGGAAGCGGTCGTAATAGCCACCGCCATAGCCGAGACGGTCTCCTTGCTCGGAAAGCATCACCGCCGGGACAATCACCAGATCCAGAACGTTGGGATCGGCTTCGGAAACCTGTTTCGGGTCGGGCTCCCGAATGCCGAAGGGGCCTGGTCGCAGGGCTGTTTCGCCGGGAACGTAGGTATGAACCGCAAGGCGTCGCTCTGGTGCGCAGCGGGGCACATAGAACTGCTTACCGTCGCTGGCACCGAGGCCAATAATTCCCTCGATGACCACTTCGTCCGGCATTGCCAGGTAGATAAGAACGTGCCAGGCTGACTGGTACTCGGGGAGTGCGGCGATACGCTGACAAAGCGCGGTGGTAATGCTGGCGAAGTCGAGCGTCTGCCGGATCGTTCCGGCTTGCGTACGCAGGGCCGCCTTTTCTCCGGAGAAATGAGACACGGGTGACTATTCTCCGCTCTGGGAGATGAGCTTTGCCACGAGAGCCGTCCAGC
>JAZKEA010000223.1:4623-8214 GCA_040387315.1 Armatimonadota bacterium
TTGATGATTCGCGCCCAGACCTTCGCCGGTATCGCCGTTGAAATATTCGTGGAAGAGAAGATGGTCGCGCCAGTGCGGATCATTTTGCCATACCGGATGGTTTCCATAGGCGGGACGTTTCCCGTCTTTGCCTCGGACAAATGTTCGGACCAGCCGATGCGACAACTCCGCTGCCACTTCTCCCAGCGTCATCATCTTTCCGGAACCGGTCGGCATCTCCACCTGGAAATCCGACCCGTACACGAAATCATATTGCTGCAGCGCCTCGATCAGCAAATAGTTGATGGGAAACCAGATGGGGCCACGCCAGTTGCTGTTGCCGCCAAAGAGGCTGGTGCGCGATTCGGCGGGAGCATAATCCACGCGGTACTCATGTCCCCCCAGTCTCAGTAGATAGGGATTATCTTGATGGGTGCGTGACAGGGCGCGAATGCCCGTTGGGCCCAGGAATTCATCCTCATCCAGAACACGGTCCAGGATACGCCGCAGTCGGTCTTCCGACACGACGGAGAAGATGGAGCGTGCATGTACGCCACGCCCGATGCATCGGGTGACGTTCTTTGCCAGATGTGGTTTATGATCCAAAAACCAGTCGATCCGCTTCAGAAAATCGCCTACGTGATCCGTTGTTTCCGGAGACGTCGAGGCGACGGCAAAAAGAGGGATCAGTCCTACGATGGAACGGACTTTAAGAGGAATATATTCGGGGCAGTCCGTCTGTGCCTCCTTTGGGAGATGCAGAACATCATAAAAGAAACCGTCCGTCTCATCCCAGAGTGACAGACCATCCTCGCCGATATCGCTGAGGGCATGGGCGATATAGACATAGTGCTCCGCGAATTTGGTGGCAACATCCTCGTAGGTCGGGTCGGTGCGGCAAAGCTCCAGCGCGATACCCAGCATGTTAAGGCAGTACATTGCCATCCAGGCGGTACCGTCGCACTGTTCGATATAGCCGCCGGTCGGCAGCGGCGCGGAGCGGTCGAACACACCGATGTTATCCAGACCCAGGAAGCCGCCCTCGAAGACATTGTTGCCCTGGGCATCCTTGCGGTTCACCCACCAGGTGAAGTTGAGCAGCAGTTTGTGGAAGATCCGCTCCAGGAAGTCCACATCACCGACTTCGCTGCCTGTGCGCCCCATCGCCTTGCGCTCGATCTGATAGACCCGAAGCGCAGCCCAGGCATGGACCGGCGGGTTTACATCGCCAAACGCCCATTCGTAGGCCGGAAGCTGCCCGTTGGGATGCATATACCATTCGCGGCAGAGCAGCAGGAGCTGGTGCTTGGCGAAGTCTGGGTCTATCTGTGCGAAGGGAATCATATGGAACGCGAGATCCCAGGCCGCGAACCACGGATATTCCCAGGTATCCGGCATAGAGAGTATGTCCGTCGCGTCAAAGGTGTGCCAGTTGGCATTCCTTCTTTTTTGCCGTTCCTGGGGAGGGGGAGGATAGGCGGGATCACCCTTCAGCCATTTTTCGACGTCGTAGCGGTAGTACTGCTTGCTCCAGATCAGACCCGCGTAGGCCTGACGCTGCACGGATCGGGCGTCCTCGGAGATGCCCGGCGGGGCAAGATCGGCATAAAACGCATCCGCCTCCCGAATCCGGTGGCTGAAGGTCTGGTCAAAATCGGGGCCGAACGCCTCACTGATATCCTGGAACGGCTTATCGGCAAGCCGAAGCCGTATCACTTCTGTGCCCCCTGCCGGAACGGTCAGCTGGTACCAGGCTGCCGCTTTAGTACCGTCCTTCTCGGGGTTTGTGGCGTTCAGCTTACCATCCACCACTCGATCATTAATGCCATCCTTTGGGTAGGGATTCGCGTTTTTGCTTCCGAACAGCCGCTCAAAATTGGTCTCATTCTCACAGAAAAGCAGATCCGGCGTTCCCTCACAGGCCAGCCAGCGTCTGCCGAGGCGATAATGAGTGAAGTGCAGAACGCGGGTGCCCGGCGGCTCATCGTTGACACTCTGCCGGTCGATGCGCGGGTGACGTGGATCATATCCCCAACTCCAGGTGTTCCGGAACCAGGCTGTCGGCAGCACATGCAGAGTCGCCGCCTCCGGTCCTCGGTTCTGCACCGTAATCGAGATGCAGATATCCTCCTCGGACTTCTTCGCGTACTCAACGGTCACATCGAAATAGCGATCCTCCGCGAAGACGCCGGTATCAAGCAGTTCGTATTCGGGTTCGTCACGGGAGCGCCGACGGTTTGTCTCCACAAGCTGTGCGTAGGGGAAAGCTGCCTGGGGGTACTTGTACAGGTATTTCAGGTACGAATGAGACGGGGTGGCGTCCTCGAAAAAATAATAATCCTTGGGGTCCTCGCCGTGGTTGCCCTCGGGGCCTGTCAGCCCGAATATACGCTCCTTTAGAATCGGGTCCTGTCCGTTCCAGAGGGCGACGGCAAAGCAAAGAAATTGGCGTATATCGGAGATTCCCGCGATACCGTCTTCGTTCCAGCGGTACGCCTGAGAGCGGGCGTGGTCGTGAGGCAGGTAATTCCAAGCATTGCCGTCAGCGGAGTAATCTTCACGCACCGTGCCCCAGGCTCGTTCGGCGAGGTACGGTCCCCAGTGCCGCCAGCCATCCGGGTTGCCCTTTGACTGTTCGACCCGGTTTTGTTCTTCATTCATAACATTATTTTCGCTGAAGCAGAACGACACCCAGAACGATAAGCACGATCCCCGCGGCGCGGCTGGGCGTCATGGGGTTGACAGGCAGGCCCAGCAGTCCCCAGTGGTCGAGAGCCGCGGAGACCGACATCTGACCGGCAATAGAGAGCCCGGTGAGAGTGGCGACACCGAGGCGAGGCGCCACGAGGATAACGACGGTGACATAAATCGCCCCGCAGAGCCCGCCGAGCCAGAGGTGTGGCGGCATATTCCGGACCGCTTCGCTGCCGGCAAAGGCAGGCCGGGACAGCAGAACGTATAGCCCAATCCCGATGGTGCCGATGACAAACGAGACGAAGGAGCCCAGAATGGGGCTGCCGATCTCTCGGCCAAGCCGTGCGTTGAGCGCGGCCTGAAGGGGCAGCAGCATTCCGGAAAGGATGGTGAACGCGATTAGAACCGCCTGTCCACGCGGCATCTAGTACTTGGTTACCTGAAGGGCGAGGGCGCCATCCACATAATAGGTTGCCCCGGTGACATAGTCCGACTGATTTGAGGATAAGAAGACAGCAAGGTTTGCCACCTCCTCCGGGGTTCCCCAGCGGCCCCAGGGGATTTCCTCCACGGTCTGGGCTTTGGCGGTGGGATCATCCAAAACCGCCTGATTGATCGGGGTGGCCACCGCGCCGGGAGCTATGTTATTGATGTTAATTTTTAGCGGCCCCAGATCGACGCCGAGATTCCGTGTGAACATTCGCAGACCTCCTTTGCTGGCGCAGTAGGAGGTGTAGCCGGGAAAAGGGATGTCCTCGTGGGTTGACGAGATGTTCACTATCTTGCCGCGAGACTCGGAGCCCTCAGCGGCAGACTGCGCAACAAACTGGCGGCAGGCCGCCTGCGTTACCAGGAAGGGACCCTTAAGGTTGACGGCGATCACTTTGTCCCATTCGTCGTCGGTAACCTCAAGGAAAT
>JAZKEA010000223.1:8224-17454 GCA_040387315.1 Armatimonadota bacterium
AACCGACCAAACGCCGCGACTGTCTGCTGCAGCATTGCCTCGACCTCGCTGCGTTTGCTGACATCGGCGGCGACTGCAATAGCCACGCTCTCGCCGCCTGCCTCCGCGGCGACCTGTTTCGCCTGTGCTTCCCGGTCCGAACTGCCGCCCAGAAAGTTGATAACTACCTTCGCACCCTCTTTTGCGAACCGAAGCGCGATAGCTCTTCCGATACCGCTGGATGCGCCAGTGATGAGCGCGACTTTGTTATTTAGCTGCATTCTTTAATACTGCCCCGTTCTAACCCAACTGTTTTTGGAACTGCCGTGGTGTCAGCGCACGAACGATCTCTGCCGCAGGAAGAATGGAGGCGATGCGACCAATACCCCTGCCCGCATAAAGACACGGTTTGTCTTCGCCAAAAGCGTTCATCAGGCGTCGGCGCGGGGCGCAGGGCCAGTCACCGATGACGCGCACATCAAGCACCAGATCGCGTTCCGTGGCGCGCGCCAGCCGTATTTTGGACCGTAAGGGGCATCGTGACTCTTCGGAAACAAGAAAGCGTGTACCCATCAGTGCGGCGTTCGCTCCCCATCCGAGGACCTGGGAAACGTCGTCCCGTGTCGCCAGACCTCCGCCCGCGACGATACAGGCTTCCGGCCCCGCCGCATCACGCACCAGGGAAACCATCTCCTGCAGCGGCAGCGAAGTACGTACTTGACCGCCTGCCTCAGTCCCCTGTGCGACAAGCACTTTTGCCCCTGAATCCAGCGCTTCTCGGACCTGCTCGGCGGTTCCTACCTGCCAGAACACGGTTCCGCCTCGCGCCAGTATGCGCGGAGCAAGCCTGGGACCGTTCCACCAGAAAACCTGGAAGTGACGTAGCCCGCCCTCAAATGCCGTTTCCAGAACCTCTTCCGATTCGTAAGGAGCGGTGAAAGCGGCAAGTACAGGACGCTTTGTGTGGAGACGTACTCGGGCGAGGCGATGGCGCAGTGCCGCAGCCTCCGGAGCATGAACGGAAAAACAGCCCAGAGCTCCGGCCTTTGATACCTCGGAGGCAAGCCGGGGCCCATCGCAGGGACCCAGGTTTGCCTGAACCAGCGGCGCGCGCAGTGCTATCCCGTCGCAGAGGGAATAGTTTCTCACAAGGTAATTTTTGCAGGAACGAGCAGGCTGATGCCCGGTGCGAGTATCGTCATCACCATGGGTACGTGGTGCCATGACAACAGGACTTCTCCAGTGCTTCATTTGTTACTTGATACGCTTCTTCCGCTTCTTTGGTTCACGTGGGACATCTTTTACTGCGTTTATTTCCCGTTTATCCTGGCGGCGAAGCGCGGCGCGAACCGCTTCCTCGATCTCGATACGCTCTGATTTAAGCCGCTGCCTGACCTGTTCCCGACGCTTCTCCTTCAGGGGCTTGTTTTCCGAGATCGCTTTTTCGAGCCACTGGGAAAAATCTCCGAGCTGTGCTGTCAGGCGCTTTGCTGCCTTCGGGCGAAAGACGTTCTCCGCCTTTTCGCTTACGCTATCCAGGGCCGCCGCGAGCCTGGCGAGTGGTTTTTCGAGTTCGGATAGATCCCAGACGCGAGTGGCATCGGAGAGGGCGGTTTTCGCGCGAAAGGCGGCGTTATCCAGCATTCCTCGCTCTGCGGTTACCGGGTTCTGGTCATCGTCGGGAAGAGCAGGCGCATCCGCTGACGCGCTGACGGGTGGGGCAGGGGGTGGTGACGTTGGCATCGCCTCATCCTCCAGAGGAGGGGCTATCTGCGGGGAGGGGGCCGATAAGCCGGGAGATTCCGTCGCGTGCAGCGCCTCAAGCGCTTTTTCCGCCTGTCCGCGTGGCATGCCTGTCAAACTGATAAGCTGATCGGCACTCGCCTGGGCCAGCGCCGCTCTTGTGGTGATACCTGCGGCGTAAAGCGCCGCCTTCCGTGCCGGACCAATCCCCGGAATATTACTCAGTGCATCTGTAACCGCGTCAGGTGTCTCGTCTTCCATGCCGCCTCCGCCCGTATTATGGCATGAATACCCAACTTTTGTGATTCTGATCTCTCGGTTCCCTGAGGACCAGGTACGATCCTGAATCAGCCTCAGTTGTCTCTCTGATTTGTCCAGGTAGTTTCATCGACGCCCCCGCGATCACAACAGAATCGTTCCGCCTGACGCGCGTCTGCATCCGCGAGCTGTGTTCCGTCAATGCATTTGACATCGCCGATAACATGCCTGTCTCCCCAGAAACCGCCACAGCCAGATGTGGCAGTCAGGCTCAAGCAGGCCCACAAACACAGCCAGAGGCGTTTATTTTTCATCGTGTCGTCGGGTCTAGTGCTGGTTTCGATGCATACGCGGCTGCATTCCATCCGTAGGGAACGTAGCGCCAGGAGAGGCTGTCACCGGCGACGGTCGCCACGACGAAGCCTTCGGGATGTACACCCAGCTGCTTGCCTTTCCACCAGTTTCCGCAGATCGCCCCACCGGTGATGTAGCGCGTCCCCAGATAATTGATCTCCTCGACGACATGGGTGTGGCCCTGAAAGATGGCTTTAACATTTCGCCCCTGGATCATCTCCTGGAACTGCTTGCTGTTTTTGACGATCAGCTTGTCACTCGTCGGCGCTGTGGCGCCGCTGGTGTACTGGTTAAAAGCCGTGAACAGAGGGATATGGGTCAGGAAAACCATGGGCATGGTCTTCGGCGTCTTCCGCAGAAGTGTGTCGAGCCAGGCGATCTGCGTACTATCGAGTTCTCCGCCCCAGTCGCCGTCGGGAGTGACCCGGACGGAATCGAGAGTGACAAAGCGCCATCCCTGGTGGTCAAAGCTGCCATAGGTGCCTGTCAGGCCGAGACGCCGCTTCCAGATGTTCTTCCCGAAGTTCGGGTTCTCGGCGGCTGCCGCATTGCTTTTGGCATCGCCCAGGCCGTAAACATCGTGGTTGCCGATGGAGTAGTGGAGCGGCAGCGCCAGTTTCGCCGCTTCCTGCTTCCACAGGTTATACACAAGATCGGCCCGACTCGCCGGCACGGCGGCGGCATCCATGACCAAGTCGCCGCCTACCAGGCCAAAGGCAGGTTTCTCCTTCAAGGCCCGGATGGCGCGGAAGGCTTTATTCACACCCAGCGTCGCCCCTAGTTCCGGCTGTATATGGGAGTCCGTGATGTGAACGAACGAAAACGAGGCTTTTGCCGCGGCGTCCGCCTCACCGGCCATCGCGCCAAGGACGAGCGCTCCAAGCCCGCTGCGAACGAGGGAGCGGCGCGTTACTGCATTATCTGAAGTCACGGTTACGAATTCCTTCTAATCCAGCCGTTTGACCGGATAGCCGCAGTCCGAAAGGCTCGCTTTTAGGGCGTCGATATGCGCCTCGTTGCGGACCTCGACCAGCATTTCGACGCCCGTCATGCCATAGGCCACACCGGAGGAGACCCGGTTGTGGGTGACCTCCATGACATTGCCCCCCTGTGCGGCGACCGCTTCCAGTAGTTTGGCGAGGCCGCCCGGTTTGTCCGAGACAGCGGTAAAGAAGTGAAAGTAGCGGTGGGAGCGGATCATGCCGCGCTCGATCAGGTCCGCCAGAAGCTTGACGTCCAAGTTGCCGCCGCAAAGGATCACTGCGGTTTTGCCCACTCCAAGACCGGGATGTTCCATCAGGGCGGCGAGTCCCGCCGCTCCCGACGGTTCGACGACCACTTTTGCGCGTGTCATCAGAAGCAGGATCGCCTGTGCCATGCTCTCGTCACTGACCGTCACGACATCGTCTGCGTAACGCTGGATATAGGCAAAGGTGCGCGGCGACGGGGATTTGATCGCTATGCCGTCGGCAATGGTGGCGATAGGCGTCTGGCGCGGAAGCAGATGCCCCGCACGGAAGGAGCGGGCCGCGCCGTCCGCGCCCTCGGCCTGAATCCCGATGATCCGGCACGACGGACGCGCCGCTTTGATTGCCGTCGCGACCCCGGAGAACAGGCCGCCGCCGCCGATAGGGATCAGCACGGTATCGACATCCGGCAAATCCTCCAAAAGCTCAATTCCCAGAGAACCTTGCCCGGTAATGATGCCATCGTCGTCATAGGCCGAGATAAAGACCGCCCCGGTCTCCATGGATTTGGCTTTTGCCGCAGCCACTGCCTCATCGAAATTCGCGCCCTCCAGAACCACGGTTGCGCCGTAGTTCTCGGTCGCCTGGATTTTGGCGATAGAACCCGTACGCGGCATGTAGACCGTGGACGAGATACCGGCGTTGCGTGCCGCAAGCGCCACCCCCTGCGCATGATTGCCCGCCGAGGCGGTAATAACGCCACGCTGCCGCTCGCTTGGTGTCATCTGGGCGACACGGCAGGTGGCGCCGCGTATCTTGAACGAGCCTGTCCGCTGCAGGTTTTCCATCTTGAGGTAGAGGTCGTCACAGCCTGCTTTACGGGCGATGCTGGCGGAGGTGAAAAGCGGCGTGTGGCGGACAAAGGGACGAAGATGGGTCTCATACGCCTCGCGAATCGCCTCGGCGGTAACCATCGTGTGCGGCGTATCCGTAGAAGAACTAGCGGGTGGACCAGCCGTGGAATCGGGTCTTTGCTCCATGGTTTGGATAGTACCATAAGGAAATACCCTCTATTTAACGAAGGGAGATTCTTTGTCTGCCCGTCTGTGCTACACTTTTTCGGAGGCGATTCCAATGAAGGCAAATATTTGGGCAGTTTTGGTCACGGCAGGCGTTTTCCTCTCGTTCGGTGGTAACGCATCAGCGGAAGGTCTGCGTGGTCAGGTTGCGCTCGATTCAACGACATCGAAGGCGATCACGGCATACACACGTGAGCTTCTTCGGACGGGCGGCGATCCCAGCCGCGCTCGGCCCGCGCTGCTGCTGGTCGTGGAGCGTAACGCCGCCGCCGACCTCACGGATAACCTTTCCGGCGCCCTGCGTGATAGAGATTCTTACACGGCGCTGGCCGCGACACTGGAGGATGCTCTTGCTGCCGCCGGGGAGAAGGAGCGTCCCTTTATTCGGTTCAATCTGGCTCGCGTCCACATGATACGCGCCGGATATCTAACCGCGACCGCGTCGCGAAACGCAGCGCTGGATCGTGCCTCGCGGGTCGCGGAAGATCTGCGGGGAGAGGTACGCGATCCTGCCGCCGACGGCCTGCAGGGGGATATCGAAAGCCTGCGCGGTCGTGTCGATGAGGCGGCAGCCGCCTTTAAACGGATGGTGGCATCCGGCGGATCACGGGCGGAATCTCTGTTTCGCACCGGAGTCGCCTATGCCCGTGGCCGCCGCTACACCTATGCCGAGCAGTCGCTTGCCGCCGCCGCGCGGACGCCCGGCCCGGACGGTATTTTGGATCCGCAGCTTACCTACCGCGCTAACCAGGAACTTGCCGCCACCTATCTTCTGGGGGGTAACTATCCCGAAGCCGCAAAAACTTTAAAGCAATCGGTCGTGAAACTCGGCTCCGAGACGCCTCTTGGCTTTCCCTTCCGGCTGGATGTCGCACAGCGGCTTTTGACAAACCGTGCCTATATCCGCGATGTGCAGACCTATCTCGAAACGGTGGTGCGTCTCGCCCCGGATAACGAGGATGCCCGCACCTTGCTGGCCCGTGTCAAAGCGATGCGTCGCTGAGAAAGATAGGGCAAAGAGTCGCAGCGGGTACACTTACCCTGAAATTTCGTTTGGGAGAGGCAGAAGAGGATACGAATGACTTGGACCGTTTGGGATATTGTGATAACCATCGTCGGGCTGCTGCACATCGTCGGCATCATCGGCCTGCTCGTGCTGGTCCTCCGTATCGTCAAAGGCCCGGTGGCGGGGACTGCGGGGCGAGTCGCGCAGGTCGCGGATAAAGGACGCGCTGTTGCGGAGGCGACTTTAAACGCACTCAATGCGAACCGGCGCCATGTGGAGTCCATTGTGCGTGATGTCCAGGGGGCTGCAGCCTCTCTGCGCCCCTCGGATACCGCGGCGAATCTTCCCATCAACTACCGATCTCTCCGCAGCAGCCTGACTACCCTGGCAATGGTCCGCAGCGGACTGGGCGCATTCCGATCCCTCGGGAAGAAGACTTCCACGCCTCCCGGTCCTGCATCCACAAAAGCCACATCTGCCCGTTTGTCCCTCCCGGAGCGACTCGGTCTTGTACCCCCTGCCGCAAAGCACGTTATTCGTTTCCTGCCGTATCTGCGGATCGTTAGAACGGTCCTTCAGCAGATGAAGGGGAGATAAACCTTGTTTTCCCGAGTGGGAAAACAAAAAGATACTCGAAACGGCTCATTTTTACCGAAATTAAACCTTTCGTCGCTATGCTGTGCGGTAATGCCGGTAAAAGACGCGCCCGCAGAACGCGTTTTTAAACAGTGACCGAAGGGAAACCCTGTCCAGTAGTGGTACCGCATCGTTCGAACCTCGATTATTTCGCTTTCCCTGTCAGGAGAACGCAAGGCTTACTGTACAGGAGCACGAGCCGACCATGACCCCTGAACAGAAAAAAATTGCTGCCACTCTTGCGAAGCGCTCCCTTGGCATGCCCTTTTTGTTTGAGCCTCTCGATTACCGCAGTGGTAAAACGCTGGCGAAGCCCTGTGACCTGGTCTGGGCCTGCAACGGCTGCATTATCCTTTTCAGTCTGATTGATAGTGCCCGTTCGCGTGAGAAAATGGCCCGACATAATTTCAATCATCTGAAGGCGTGGTACCGGGATTGGCAATCCGGTCGCAGGCTCAAGGGACGTAACCTGTGCTCGTCATTCGACATTCCCTTTGACCAGTACCCGTATAAGGTTTTTCTGTCCGTCGTAAAGGGGCCGGAGGCGACTTCGGAGCTCAACCCCGGTGCATTTGGTGACCTAGAGGTTGTGGAAGACCCTCAGCAAGCCCTGTGTGCGACCGTGTCGCAAAACGTTCTGGAGTACATCGCGGAGAACGCAGGGGGACCTCTGGACCTCCTTCAGTTTATCGAGGACCTCCAAGATACGGAACCCTTAGATGCAGAGGCATCTCTTCGGGCGATACGCCGCAGGCACAACCGGTGCTTCAACCTCGAAGCCCTGAGACAGTCCCCCGGTGATGTTGCCGGTGATCCGCGGTTATATGCGCTTGATCCGATCTACAAAATGCTGCAGGCGGGTCAGTCCCAAGACAGTCCCGGCGTCTCCTCTGAGGTCGCGCTATCCGAGAGGACGTGGGACAGCTTCATTCCGTCCCTTCTGAGCGATCTCAGCTGGCCTCAGATAGTCACCCTGATTTGCCAGGCACGGCATCTGGAGCGAAAAGTGGGTAATGCTCCCCCCGGTGTCTTCGGTATTCGAGCGTCAAGCGCCGTGTTCGATTTTTCTCCCTACCTGTTCGGGTTGATCGTCAGCAAATTTAGCGGCGCAGGCGGCTTCGATCATGTAGGTGAGCAGGTAGGTATATTGCAGCAGAAGATGCTAAATCACGAGAACCACCGCGAAAGGTTCGGTATCGTTTTACGCTGCAGCATTGGCGATAAGGGAGAGCGGTTCTTTTCTGCCTTCACCGTACCTATAGGAGATGAGGCGACCTCGCCTTTGAAGAACCAAACGCTAGCATTGCTAGACAGAGTAAACGTCCGGCAGCGCCTCCGATCTTAATCTCGATGAAAAGCCTCGTTTCTACTATTTCGGCGGTCTCGCTGCTCCTGATTGCTCCGGGTGCGGCGCTCGGCAGCCCCCACCCCGCTCTTCAGCGAATGTACGATCGGGATGCCAGTACCGTCCTAGCCCTGATTCGTCTGATTTGCGAGTTTGAGCCGGTACTTCAGGCCCACGGCGTCGATATGATCGCCGCGCGTCGCAGATTTGCGGCAGTGTCGGTCTCACGGGATCACTGGGCGTACCAGGCGATAGACAGGCTCCAGAACACACCGCTGGTGATTGGGTATGGCCGGGAGACGCGGCCCGCGCTAACCCGCCTGGCGTTAGCCGAAGCGACCGCCGTCTTTCTGGTCCAGGAAGTCTCGGAACCAAGCGCTGAGCCACCTAATCCCGATCGACTCCTCCTGCTGGCACGACTTGTCAACACCTTCGAATCGGAACTCCGTCTGCTTGGCGTGGACGTGGCGGCAGAAAAATCACGTCTTACGGCAGCCGAAACATCTGTACTGCGCAAAACCGACTCAGAAAAAGAGGGCAGAGACTCCGCGATGGAGATCCTGCACCGAGCCGGTATCATCATCGGCTACCCTGCAACGGGTAAAGCGTCCGGCGCCAAAGCGGATAAAGGCAAAAAACCGTAGTCGCCCGCGGCACTCCTGCTGGACTTCTGTCATCGTTGCTGCGTATAATCGACCACCATGAAGTCATCTGTCCTTCTTTCCCTGCTGGGGGCCGCCGCGACGATGCTGCTCGCCTCTCACCCGATCTCACCGGTGGTCTCTGCCCCGGTTGCCCAGACCAGGCCGGAATCTGCGCCCCCTTCGCAGAGGCCCAATATACTTTTCATCGCAGTGGATGATCTGCGCCCGGAGCTCGGCTGCTACGGCAATAGCGTCATAAAAACTCCAAACATCGACCGGCTTGCTACCCGAGGCACCACCTTTACGCGCGCCTACTGCCAGCAGGCCGTTTGCAGTCCCTCGCGCACGTCGCTGATGACCGGACGACGCCCGGATGCCACGCAGGTATGGGACCTGGAGACGCATTTCCGTACCGCCCTTCCTGACGCGGTTACCCTGCCGCAGTATTTCAAGGCCAACGGGTACCACTGCGCCGCTCTCAGCAAGATCTATCATCACGGTTTCGAGGATGGGCGCTCCTGGAGCGAGCCGCACTGGTACCCCAGTGGTCAAACCGTCGATACCGACCCCGCAGCGTGGCAGAAACGTGTGGTCAACCGTTACGGAAAAGGGGTTGCGGAGTTCGCTCAGGGGACGCCGCCGACCGCGGGGCCGAAACGCGCTGCCTTTGAGATAAGTCCGAAGGCGGATAACGAACTGCCCGATGGCTTTACGGCGTCCGAGGCGGTGAAGCGTCTGCATGATCTCAAAGCGGGCGACAAGCCGTTTTTCCTTGCGGTGGGTTTTGTTAAACCGCACCTGCCGTTTGTCGCGCCGAAAAAGTACTGGGACCTGTACGATACGCAAAAACTGCCGACGCCACCGACAGATCGCCTGCCGGAGGGAGCGCCGACCCTCGCCGGGCACGGCAGCGGTGAACTGCACACCTATGCAAATGTCCCGACCGGGAACCCTGTCCCACCCGAGTTCGCGCGTACCCTGCGCCATGGTTACTACGCC
>JAZKEA010000224.1:0-2684 GCA_040387315.1 Armatimonadota bacterium
CAAAAGGCGCGCTGTTTCCACTGCCGCGGCATACATGGGATCGTCTTCCGGTGTCCGCGCGGATCCGAAAAGCGTGACGGCAGGACCAATTGCCGCCAGGGCATCAAAGCCCTCCACAAACTCCGATTGAATTCGAAGCACCCGCCATGGGTCCGTGTGGGTAAATTCCGCCGTTCCAGGAGCCGTTGGCTCCAGAAGCCTCTCGTCTTCCGTCGCCTGCCCTTTTCGCAGGTTCCAGTTTAGCTTCGCCCCTACCGGCTCGGACTGGCGATCTCGGCGACTGCGACTGTCTTTTTGTGTCATGCTTCTGCTGTCATTTCAATCTATTCGTTTAGGATCTTTTTCAAAACCGAAACCGTATGCCAGGAACCCGCCATCCGCAGCAATTGTCTGTCCAGTTACATAACGCGCGGCGGGAAGGCACAAAAAAGCTACGACGCCGGAAATGTCCTCGGATTCCGCGACGCGGCCGAGGGGTGTTTTCGCGAGGACATTTTCTGTGAAATCGGGCGCGTCTAAATAAGGAGATACACGGAAGGTTCGTGTGTACCAGGGAAGAACCGCATTGGTGCGAATGTGGTCGGGTCCCCATTCCACCGCGATATATCGAGTCATCTGATCCATGGCGGCCTTTGTCATGGCATAAGGAGCGCCGGAACCAACCGCGACGCTTCCCGCGACGGACCCAATATTGACGATACCCGCATCACCCGAAACCGTCGCGGAAGCTTTGAGGAACGGATAGGCCAGACGGCTCAGTTCCCAGGCCGACACCAGGTTGGTGTCAAACAGGAAGCTGAACTCCTCCGGCGAGAATTCCGCGGACGATTTGCGGATATTGGTTCCGGCGTTATTGACAAGGTAATCCAAGCCGCCCATTTTGGCTGCGGCATAGTCGGTTGCGGTGCTGCGCCCCTGAGCCGTCGCAACATCAGCGGGAATACCGAAGAGCCGCCCCGTCCGGTCGCTCTCCACCCTCTGGGAAATTTCCTCGTCACCCCGTGCTGCGATTGTCACCGATGCCCCGAGGGCTAAGAATTCTTCCGCAACGGCCCAGCCGATCCCCTTGGTACCGCCGGTGACCAGTACCCGCCGACCGCCGAGGCTCCATCGTTGCAGATCATTGCTCATAGGTTCGTTCCGGATCTAACTCCCTATTGGTAGACAGAAGGATCAAACCGCGTTTCCTTCCACAGGACCAGTCCAGGCAGTCATTCCGCCCTCCAGGGATGAGACATTCGTAAAGCCCTGGCTCATTAGGAATTTAGCGGCGGCTTCGCTGTTCCGGCCCTGCTCGCAGATAAGAATCACCTCGTCCTCGGCATCCAACTCTCGGGTGTACCGATCCACGAAATCATCGGCGGGAAGGTGAATAGCGTCGGGAATATGGCGTGCGAGAAACGGTCTCGTATCCCGCACATCGACAATAAAGATCTCCTCTTTCGCGGCAATTTTCGCGGCGAGTTCGTCGGAACTCAGCGTCGTGTACGACGCCGTCATAGTTTGGCTCATGCGTCCATTGTACCGTTCGAGCTACGCATCGAAACGGATAACGGATCGGATCACATTACCCTCTTCCATTTTATGGAAAGCGGCTTCGACATCGCCAAGGCCGATCTCCTGCGTCACCATACTGTCGAGCTCAAGCTTGCCTTCCAGGTAAAGCTGCGCGAGAAGCGGAAAGTCATGGGAAGGCAAGGCATCGCCACAGTGACAAACACGAAGCCCCGCTTTGTTCCAGTAAACGCCGGTTGCCATATCGCCCAGGTTCAGGTTTACGGCATCCTCCGCGGCAGGGAAGCCAATTGTCGTCGCCGTCCCCCCGTAGGAGAGCATCTTGACTGCCTGTTCGATGCAGGCCGGAATGCCCGTTGCCTCAAAGGCGAACTCGACGCCGCCATCCCACCCGTCTTCGGTGAGCGCGCGTACCTGAGCGACAGGATCACTCTCTTTCGCGTTCACAAAATGCGTTGCACCGAAGTTCTTCGCCCACTCCAGCTTCGTCGGGTTCACATCGACCGCGATAATTTGGCGGGCATGCTGAAGTCTGGCTCCCTGAATGACGGAAAGCCCGACCCCGCCGCAGCCGATAACCGCTACACGGGAACCGGCGAACACAGGCGTTGTGTTCATCGCCGCTCCGACACCCGTCACGACGCCACAGGCTATCAGACAGGCCTTGTCAAGCGGCATTTCCTTGGGCATTTTGATGGCGGCCTTGCTATGAACGATCGTGCGCGTCGCGAAAGTCCCGCACCGCAGCACCTGCGAACAGATCGCACCATCTGATTTTCGATGAATGCGGGGCTGAGGTCTCAGCGCCATGTAGCAATGGCGCGGGTCGCCGCGACGGCAGGCGGGACACTGCTCACAGGGGGCGCGATACGCGATGACCACGGGATCGCCCGGAGCCAGATGTGTGACGCCGTCGCCGACCGCTTCAATGTAGCCTGCCCCTTCGTGCCCCAGCACGATAGGAAACGCCATTCCGTTTCCCTTCAGGTTTTTGACCGTCAGGTCGGTGTGACAGACACCGGATGCCACGAGTTTTACCAGAACCTCGCCGGGTCCCGGCGCGTCGAGCACTATGTCGATAATCTCCGCGTCCTTACCGGCCTCGGTCAATACTGCGGCTCTTCCCTCATACATCACAATTCACGCTCCTGATTCAAAGAATACTGAGG
>JAZKEA010000224.1:2694-3081 GCA_040387315.1 Armatimonadota bacterium
GCCGCCAACATGGCCGTCATGCGCGCCAAGAACCCCGAGGTGAAGGCGTTCGCGGGGATCGGTACGTTGAACTTTGCTTCGGAAACCGTTTCGATTTGGGTTCCAAGAGAGGCGCTTCGCGTGATTACCTTAAAAGGCAGCGCCTCACCATCAACCATTCGATAATCGCTGTAGGCTTCGGTGCGTCCCTGAGGTGACGCCGATTCCGATGAACCGCCGCCCGTCGTGAAATCGCGCCGCACCACGAGAAAAGATTTCAAGGAAACATACTCGATGATCGGACTCCCGAGGACGGCTTGCTTTTTGAGCACGAGAGCGTCTTCCCCATCCACCACCTTCTGACCGACAATTTCGAGCTTGGGGAAAATCTTGCGGGCATCCAACAGC
>JAZKEA010000225.1:0-3640 GCA_040387315.1 Armatimonadota bacterium
CTACTCTGTCCGCGATCATCTGGCGGGGCTGTTTGGGATTCCCGGCGAGAGTGTCGAGGTCATCTCGCACTTTGTCGGCGGCGCGTTCGGGTCGGCCCTGCGCCCCAACTACTACCCGTGGCTGACCGCGATGGCGGCCCGCGCGGTCGGTCGCCCGGTCAAGCTGATCTATACGCGCCGACAGACGTTCACCGGCAACGGCTACCGGCCCTATACCTGGCAGAAGGTCTCGCTCGGCGCGACCAAAGACGGCAAGCTGACCTCGATTATTCATCAGCATGCCAACAACACCGCGACCACGGAAAACTACGGCGAGGGGTCGCTCCAGCCCTCGAAATCCGTTTATGTCTGCCCGAACGTGGTCACCGACTCCGTTTCGGTCAAGACCGATCTTCCGGCTCCCTGCGCCATGCGAGCACCGGGTGTGGTGTCGCACATGTTCGCGCTGGAATCCGCGATGGACGAGCTCGCCTATGCGCTGAACATCGACCCGCTGGAGCTGCGCCTGATCAACTACGCCGACAAGGACCCGGACTCCGGGATGCCCTGGTCGAGCAAAGAGCTGCGCAAGTGCTACGAGGTCGGCGCGAAGAAGTTCGGCTGGTCGAAGCGCACAATGGCCCCCGGCTCGATGCGGGACGGTCGCCTGCTGGTCGGCTGGGGAACCGCGACGGGCTACTGGCCCGCGGGTGAACAGCCCGCGAGTATCGGTGTCACGCTTCGCGCGGACGGCACCGCCTATGTCGCCACCGCGACCAGCGATATCGGGCCGGGAACGTACACGACCATCACGATAATCGCCGCCGAGACCCTTGGCCTGAAGCCCGAGAACGTCAAGTTTGTGCTTGGGGAGTCCCGGTTCCCACGCGCCCCCGTCCAGGGCGGGTCGTTTACGACGGCAAGTATCGGGTCGGCGATGGTCGGCGCCGCCCGACAGATCATGGGAAGTCTGCTGACGCTGGCCCAGAAGGACCCGAAATCGCCGCTGGCAGGTGTCATAGCGACCGATGTCGAGATGTCGGACGGACGCCTTCGCCTGACGAAGACCCCGGCGAAGTCGGTTGAGATCGCCGCCCTCCTGAAGGCAAACGGCATGACCGAGATTACGGAGACCCACAGCGCCACCCCGTCCGCGGAGCGACGCAAGTATAAGTCCGCCTCGCACGGTGCACAGTTCGTGGAGGTCAAGGTCGATCCCGATCTCGGCACCATCCGCGTGACCCGTGTCGTCGAGACAACGGCGACGGGACGCATCATCAATCCGCTGACCTCGCACAGCCAGGAGATCGGCGGCGTGGTCTGGGGAATCGGCATGGCGCTGACCGAGGCGACGGAGGTAGACCACCGCTATGGCCGCATGATGAACCCTACCCTCGCCGATTATCATGTCCCGGTAAACGCCGACATCCATGAGATCGAGACCCTCTTTATCGAGGAGAACGATCCCATCGTCAACGAACTGGGCATCAAGGGGATGGGTGAGCTGGGGATGGTCGGGATTCCCGCCGCCATCGCGAACGCCGTCTTCCACGCCACCGGAAAGCGCATGCGGGACCTGCCCATCACACCGGATAAGCTGGTCTAGCACCCCTCCCCCGTTGACGCTGCGGCGTCAACGGGGGGAGGTTGAATCTACGCCGCCGCGCCGCGCTCTTTCCCGGTATCCTCCAGACCGTTTTCCGGGGGGGCAAGGTGCTTAGCGTCCACGCGGGCACGGACGACGGCGAAGGGCGGGCCATCCGGAAGTGTGGGGAGTGTGTTCTTAAAGTCTCCGGGAGAGACGGGCTCAAAGGCGAAGACGCGGGCTTCCGCACCGGTTATTTTGTCGGTGGCCCCGGCCCAGGTCTCTTCGGGGACGAAACGCAGACCGGTCGCGGTGACATTCAGGGGCAGGCGCAGCAGGCGGGCGTAGTTGTTAGTTTCGTGCCTGACCGCTGTCCAGCTGCCATCTCGAAGACGGATCTCGATGCGGAAGCGTTTGATAAGGGAAGCGGGAACAGCGATACGGTCCGCTTTGTGCGGATAGGAACAGCCCATTCGCTTGTCGTTGTTCAGGTTGCTGTCGAAGACCAGACGGACACCGCCGATCTCGACCGCTTCGTCCCAGCGGTACTCGACACTCGCCCCGCCCGCACTCCCGGTCCAGGCATGGGGCTCGTTCTCCCGGTCGCGCTCCACCCCATCGGTCAGAAGCGATTCTCCCGCCCCGTCGCCGCGATTTGCCAGCGTTCCCACCTGCGCAAGATCGGAGACGGGGCGCGTTTTGCCGGGGAGCCAGGCATCGTCGTTCATCAGGCGGTTCTGCAGGTCCTGGAGAAGCTTTCCGCTGCTGAGGGCGCGGGGCGCGACGCCGTGCCGCACGCACAGGGCTGCCGCCGTACCCGCCGCCTGCCCGATCACGGCGCAGGTTGCCATAACCCGTGTCGAGGACAGCGCGGCATGGGTGACCGAGATGTTGCGTCCGGCGAAAAGCAGGTTCGTGATGTTTCGCGAATAGAGGCTGCGGTAGGGGATGCCGTAGGGCGAGGGGGCCGGGTGGAAAAGCGTCGGCTTGCCCGGATAGAGCAGGCCCGCGGGATGGTGGTCGTCCATCGACCAGCCGCCGAACGCGATGATATCGTCGAACTTGCCACCGGCCCGGACATCGTTCTGGGTCAGGATGTGGTCGCCGACGTAGCGTCGGCTTTCGCGTTTTCCGGGGAGCGAGCCGATCCACTCAATCGCCCAGTTCTCCGCCTTCGCCCGCTCCGGAGCCCAGTTCTTGATGTAGTCCCAGACGCCGTAACCGATCCGCATCAGCTCGTCGCCGATAGATTCGGCATCGCGGATCGTGTCGTTGATCCCGCCGATCTCCAGCCACCAGAAGTTGGTCGCATTGACGCCGTGGATGCGGTGCGGCAGGTCGGAGGGCTGCGTGAACTTGTACGCCCACGACGGGGGCGTATACGGCTGGGACTCATCGGTGCGGCGCATCTGGATCAGAAGGGAGTTACCCATCGTCTTCTGGTCGGCGGTGGGTGGCTCGATATCTTCGTCGAACTCGGACCGCGCCTCCCGGCCGACGCGGAACTCGGCATTGGTGACCGCGGCGAGGATACTGTCGCCGGAGCAGTCGATGAACTGACGGGCGCTGATCGTGTGCCAGGTCTGGCTCGTCCCCTGCCAGCACCGGATGCTCTCGATGGTGTCGCCGTCCGTGGCGGCATCCGTACAGGCGCAGTTCAGGAAAAGGGTCAGGTTCGGCTGAAAGCGGGCCTTGCTCCACAAAACACTGTCCCAAACGGAGTAGTTCAGAGCGGGGTTTCGGTATAGGTTTTCCAGCTGGATCTCTTCAAGGATTCCGGTCTCCTTGTTGTCCCTGCCGTGCGCCCCGCAGATCCACATCCGGACTTCGCTCGAAGCGTTGCCGCCGAGCACTGGTCGGTCCTGAACAAGGGCCGTTTTCGCCCCGTTTCGCGCGGAGGCGATAGCGGCGCACAGGCCCGCCATACCGCCGCCGACCACGCAGACATCGACTTCGTGGTCCTCGTGGTTCAAATGATTTTGTGAGCTTGCCATAGGTCCTGCCTTTGAACGTCGTTGATGCGGTATAGATTCGTCACTTAGCGACACGAAACATTCCTGTAAAGTTCATTACCCC
>JAZKEA010000226.1:0-5964 GCA_040387315.1 Armatimonadota bacterium
CCACGATCAGGCCGACATTGTCGAGCGGGGCGAAAATCGCCGACCGCGCCCCCACCACGACATCCGCCTCGCCGCGTCCGATACGCTGCCACTCGTCGCGCCGCTCCCCGGCGGAGAGTGCGGAGTGCAGAACCGCGACCTTATCCCCGATGCGGGCGCGGAACGTGTCCACCACCTGGTTTGTCAGCGCGATCTCGGGGACCAGTACCAGCGCGGTTCGCTTGCGCCTTCTGGTCTCGGCAATCGCCCGCAGGTAGACCTCGGTCTTGCCGGAGGCGGTGACCCCGTACAGCAGCGCGACATTCGGCTGGCGGCTGTCCAGACGGGTGATAATCGCATCGGTCGCCGCCTTTTGCTCGTCGGTCGGCATCGGCGGCACGGCGGCCCCGGCGACAAAGCGAAACGGTCGGCGTCTCACCTCCTGAATCGCGGTCTCGACCAGCCCATCGGTCTCCAGGCGCTTTAAAGCGGCAGGAGTCGCCTGGGAGAGCGCAAGCGCCTCGCTCACCGGCATTGGTCCGCCGCCGACATTCGCCAGGGCACGAAGCAAGCGCGTCTGACCCGGTGCTTTGGCTTCCCGCTTGACGGCCTCGGCCTCCGCATCGTCCCAGACAACGAGCAGGCGGACGGCCTTGACCTTCTTCGCCCCGGTACGGGGTGCCTCGACGGTCCATGTATCCCGAAGCAGTCCCCGCTTCCGAAGAATCGTGATCGGCGATGTTACTTTTGCCCCACCGACCGCCTGCGAAAGTTCGTCCTCGGTCGCCGCACCATTCGGGAAGGACGACAGCGCGAGCACCGCCTGCCGATGGGAAGGTGTGGTGATATCGGTAAGGGACGCCTCCCAGCCGTCGGTCAGCGCGATACGGCGGACCACATGCGCGGCCTGCGTGTCCGGTATCACGCACCGAACCGCGACGGCGAGGCCGCACAGATAGGTTCGCGCCATCCACTGCGCGGTCTGCAGAAGCGCATTGGGCAAAGTCGCCCCATCGCCGGTCACCAGCGCGTGAATGTCACGGATAGCGGTCAGGGGGACATCAGCGGGAGGCGTCTCGCCAAGTCCGACGACGTACCCTATCGCCTCTCGCTTCCCGAACGGCACCACGACACACGCGCCGGGCACGACCGCCGCTCGCATCGATTCGGGCACCGCATAGGTGAGCGGCTGCCGGATACCGGGAGCCTCCACATTCACCACGATATGGGCGTAAAGAGGCGCGGGCGCACCTCCGTTAACGGGGTCTGACTGGGTGATTTCGATAGGCGGCACGGTCCTCTTAGTCTATCGCATGACGTGCTCGTTACCGCTTTTTCCTGGGGCTGTTTCGGCGGCTTCAAGCACCCGAAACTGCCCCCCTGTGCACCTCGTTCTCCCGGTATCGCCCATCAACGAGAAGCACTCTTGCAGCGACGTCGCGGCCAGATTATTCCGCGGCTTCCGTCGGATCCGGGTAGAAAACAATTTCTCGCACCTCGACCGCGCCCTGCCCGCCACCGGCGATGACACCCTTGCGTGCCCACGCAACCGCCTCGTCGAGGCTGGCAGCTTCGAGTATCAGGAGACCTCCCACATGCTCCTTGGTCTCGATGTATGGCCCATCGGTGGCGGACACCCTGCCATCAGACTGCTTCCGCAGCGTCTTTGCGTTGCTCACCGGGGACAGACCGCAGGCGAACTTTTCGGCGCCCGCAGCGACTATTTCGCGGTTCAGCGCATGGATTGCGGCGATTGTCGCTTCGGTGACGGTGGACGGGTCGAAGTCGTCGGGAAGATAGCTAGCAAGCAGATATTGTGGCATGGTTTTTCCATTCTTCTGTAGGGGTTTTTGGGCGGGACGCCTGCCCTGCCTTCACTCCTAGTCGAACGGCTGAACCTGTATTCGACAAATCGCCAAAGAATTATCAGGCAATCGCCTTCATTGGCCCAGGGTGCTGCGTGAGGTGGAATCGTAAAACGACATCCTGAGAGCACGGGCTACGGTGCGGTGACCTTAAGGTGTCAGAGACGGCACCACGGTGCGATCCTCGTAGAGTGCGCTGACCTCCATGGCGGAGAGAGCCCGGTTATAGATGAGCACCTCATTAATCATTCCGTGGAACGGGTAATGGATACCCGACCGGGGCCAGCCGCCGTGGTTCCCGATGCCGATTCCGGGGTTCTGACCGGGGTCCAGATCCTTGAGCGGCGTGACCTTCGTCTTGGTCTCCGCGACCACACGACCGTTCTGATAGAGCCGCATTCGCCCTGTCGTGTGATCCAGCGTCGCCGTGACGAGGACGAAACGCCCGGCCCCAATGGGTGCGGAAACATCCGCGCCGTCGGTCTGCGAAGCTTCCACCTGGAAACGGACCCGCTTCAGCGCATCGATTTCCAGATGGAACGGGTCTCTGCCCTCCCGATCATCGCCGCGAAAAACAATCATCGCCATTTTTTGCGAAAGTGTCGGGAAAGACTCGATATATATCCAGGCGCTGATCGTGAGCGACCCGGAAAGGCGCAGCGCCTCGGTGTCCGGGACCGCGATTCCCGCACCGCTGCCATTCAAGTAAAAGCCGCGTCCCACCATCGCTGGCCCATAGGTAACCCCGCCGTATGCCGTTCCACTGCTTTGGCCCGCGCGGTCGAGAGCGCTGCCGTCGCCGCGCCAGGCGGCGACCAGACCGCGCGGACTGATGCGGCCCATGGCGTTGACACCGTAATCCGCTCGTGGCGCTGTTTCGGGCAATCTGGTTCCGAATTTCACAGAACGCGAAGATAAAGTACTGGTTGCCCCTATCACATCATGGACTCCTCGCGTCGGTGCGCTGACTGGCTCCTCCGTTTGTGCCATCGACGGAGCAGAGACCAAACCGATCAAGAGGGTGGAACCGGCAGCGGCGTAAAAATGGGGCGAGCGCATAACGAAAAACCTTTTTCCTAACCGGGTTTTTATTCCGGAGACGCCTTTCAAAGTCCTGCGTCAGGACACATACCGGGGTATAATCAACCGGTTTATCGGACTAGTGTGACCGGAGCCTGGTCCGGCAGGGCCGCGCTTCAACGACCGAAGCGGCTTAACGCTCGATATTTTCGCCGTAGAAAGTGCCTGTTATGCGTTCCTGGCTAATCGCCGCGCCGCCACTGAGCCTCCTTCTGCTGATCGGCCTTTCCGCCGTTCCGACGTCGGGACGCCAGACCACTCGCCCGAAGAAAACCCCGACGTTGGAGGAGACCGCCTGGCCCTTCTTTAGCGAAAACTGTGTCTCCTGCCACAACGCCGAGACGAAATCCGGGGCGCTCGATATGGAAACGCTGCGCAAACCGGGCTCGGTGACACGGTCCCGCGAGACGTGGGAAAGCGTGATTCGGAAGACCCAGACGGGCGAGATGCCGCCCGCCGGAATGCCCCGACCGGCCCCCGCAAAGATCAAAGCTCTGTCGGCGACGGTCGAGCGGGAGTTTGACCGTGTGGACAAGATCGCCGCCTCCAATCCCGGTAATGTGACCGCACACCGACTGAACCGGGCCGAGTACAACAACACGGTCCGCGACCTAGTGGGAGTCACCTTCCGCCCCGCCGACGATTTCCCGCAGGACGACTCCGGATACGGATTCGATAACATCGGCGATGTTCTTTCACTCTCCTCATCCCAGATGGAAAAGTATGTCTCCGCCTCCGAGAAGATCGCCCGAACGGCGCTTTTCGGCGCGGAACCCCTGAAGCCGACCCTCCTGCGCCACGACGAACCGGGGCGGCGCATCGAAGCCGTTGAGGCTTTCCCCGCGCGTTACGATACGACCGGGCTCAACCTGCCGAATTCGCGCCACGCCATGCACCGGTTCCCCGTCGAGGGCGAGTACCTTTTTCGGTTCGGCCTGAACGGCGTCCGTCCCCTTGGCTCCGAGGCAATCCGGCTCGCGCTCTGGATCGACGGAAAGCGCGTGCAGACGATGACCTTCGACCCCACCGGCTCGGCGGCTTTCAGCCTGGACCGACAGGATTTTTCCGGACGAACGCAGGAATGCCGCTTCCGCGTCCCCGCCGGGGATCACTGGGTCGCCGCCACCATCGAACGGCTGTATGAGGGGCTTCCCGCCAGCTACCAGGGACCGAATCCCGCGACACGGAAAGTCGAGCTTCCCCAATTCAAGCCGCGGCCCGGCCTGACCCCGGAGGAGATCGAGGAGCGGCGCAAACGGTTCGAGGAACGGCTGAAAGAAAAAGCGCCGATCAACGATGTCCGCGTCAGTTTCCTGGAGGTCGGCGGGCCCTATGCCCAGGCAAAGGGGCCGTCCGAGGTCAGCCTGCGCAAGATCTATGTCTGCGGTCACACAGACGGCGGGCATACCGCGGCCTGTACGCCGAAGATCGTGGGCAATCTGGCACGACGGGCGTTCCGACGCCCCGTGACACAAAAAGAGATCGGCCGGTTCTCCAGTCTCGTCAGCCTCGCGCAGAAGCAGGGCGATTCGTACGAGGAGGGAATCTGCCTGGCAATGCAGGGCATACTGGTCTCCCCGCACTTCCTGTTCCGGATCGAAAAAGACGCTCAGACTCCGGCGAAGGGGCAGCCGCACCTTCTGACGCAGCACGAACTGGCATCGCGCCTTTCGTACTTCCTGTGGAGCACGATGCCGGATGATGAGCTTCGCGCCTGCGCGGATCGGCAGACGCTGCGCAATCCCGGAGTTCTGGCGGCACAGGTTCGGCGAATGCTCAAAGATCCCCGGTCGTACGCGCTCGCCGAGAACTTTGGGGGGCAGTGGCTGCAGTTCCGTGCGCTGGAATCCTCCCGCCCGGACCGCGAACGGTTCCCGGACTTCGACAGCTATCTCCGATTGTCGATGCAGGAAGAGACCGTGCGATTTGTGGACAGCATAGTGCGCGATGACCGCAGTATCCTCACGCTGCTCCAGGGAAAGTACACGTTTCTCAATGAGCGACTTGCGAACTTCTACGGCATTTCCGGTGTTTCCGGTCCGGCCTTTCGCAAGGTCAGCCTGGCCGGTACAAAGCGCGGCGGCGTACTGACCCAGGCGAGCGTCCTGACCGTGACCTCGTATCCGAACCGGACGTCTCCGGTGCTCCGGGGAAAGTGGATTCTGGAGAATATTCTGTTTGCTCCCCCTCCGGACCCGCCGCCGGGCGTTCCCAACCTCGATGTCGGCGGGGTCGGGTCGGCGAAGTCGCTTCGCGCTCAGTTGGAGGAGCACCGGAAGAACCCGACCTGCGCGTCATGCCATTCGCGTATGGACCCCCTGGGATTCGGACTGGAAAACTTTGACGCCATCGGGGCCTGGCGTAAAAAAGATGGTGACATCGCTATCGATTCGTCGGGAACGCTGCCGGACGGCAGAAAGTTTGTCGGGCCGAGTGGTCTTGGGAGCGTCCTGAAGACGGACAGCGATGCCTTTGTGCACGGCGTTTCGGGTAAGCTTCTGACATACGCCCTCGGGCGCGGCCTGGATCACAGTGACCGCGCGACCGTCAAGCAGATCGCCCGGACGACTGCCGGCGACGACTACCGTTTTTCACGCCTGGTTCTGGAGATCGTCTCCAGCAGGCCGTTTCAGATGCGGAAAGGAAACAGCCTGTAATGCGATATCTTTCGCGCAGCCATATCTCCCGACGTTCCCTCCTGCGCGGCGCGGGGGCAGCCATCGCGCTGCCGTTCCTGGATGCGATGACACCGGCTCTCGCATCCGTGGGCGGCGCGGCGAAACGTCCGGTCCGCCTGGTCTTCTGCTACGTGCCCAACGGCATTATCATGAACGACTGGACACCGACCACCGTTGGCGCGGGCTATGCGATGACGCGCATCCTCAAACCGCTGGAAGCGTACCGAAATGACCTAATGGTGCTGTCCGGGCTCGCCGACCATAACGGCAACGAACTCGGCGACGGGCCGGGCGACCATGCCCGCGCCGGGGCATCGTTCCTGACCGGGGTCCACTGCAAGAAGACCAGCGGCGCGGATATC
>JAZKEA010000227.1:0-2045 GCA_040387315.1 Armatimonadota bacterium
ACAGGAGACTTGCTTGCGTGAGTTATTGCGGGACGTCGGTTGCTTGAAATGGTTTAATATGGGGAATTATAAGAGGTAGTGCCTTTGCGGCAGGGAAACACTCAGCGTTTATGTACAATCCTCTCAGGAGACGCAGCCAAGCCGTTTCTTCATCACTTCCTGACACTGCGTACTCCGGTCCGCGGCGTCTTATGCCCTCGACAAAGGGTAATCTAGCGCTGGCGGTCGGGCTTGCCCTGACCGAACTGATTATCGCGGGCGCGATGGGCTTTTCACTTTGGCCTTTTCTCCTGTGCGCGGGCTTGTTTTTGTGGGGAAGCTATGCCGTTTTCCGCCTGGAGGCCACACGGTCGCGGCTGGCGGGAAGAGGCGCGAATTTTCTATGCTTTCTGCTAATTATGAAGGTCTCGTTCCTGCTAGTCGCAGGCACCGGCGGTGCACGATCCAGCCTTACCGGTATCCTTTACATCCCGGTATTTCTGGCGGCGCTATTCTACTATATTCCTGGAAGTATCGCGGTTGGGGCGTCGGTTGCGCTTTTCCTGATAGTGTTTCCCATGCCGGGTGGAGTCCCAGCAGATACCGCCGGTAACGAGAATTCGCTTACGCTCGCGGGTGTGTTTCTGTTTGTTTCTCTTGCCGCTGGGATTTTCAGCCATGGGCTGACGCGCTCGGCACGTCTGGCGACTCGCCGAGCTGTGCTGCAGCACAAACGTGCATCGGAGTTCGAGTGGTTTATGGATACCTCCATAATGATGGAATCCCTCCGCGAACTCAGCTCCGTACTTTCGGCATGCCTGATGCGCCTGCAGGAGCTGCTTCCCGGTGACACGGCGGCAATCTATCTGCGAGATACAGAAGGGCTTCAGATGGATCTGGCGCAGCATGCCAGCGCGAGCGGCACGGTGCCGGCTATTAAAACGCTTTCAGTGGAGGATCAACATCCGCTGCGTGTAGCGGAGTTCAATGTGGCGTTTTGGCCGGACACACGCGCTTCCCGAAAAGAGATGGGCGCGTTCCGCCATTTTCAGCCGAATGCCGGATCGATGATGGCCGTCAGTCTGCGCACCATGGAAGATGTTTTTGGAGCGTTAGTAGTCACGGCGCCAGAACCCGGTACATTCACGGAACGCCACCGGGACCTCTTTCTGCAGTTCGCTCGTCACGTTGTGTATCCTATATTGAGGCTGCAGCTCCACGCGCTGGCAACGACCGACACACTGACCGGTCTCCATAATCACCGTTCGTTTCGACGGCGCCTTCAGGAGGAGGTCGAGCGTGCCCAGCGTTATGACCATCCGCTGTCGCTGATCTTTCTCGATCTCGATCACTTCAAAACGGTCAACGATACGAAAGGGCATTCCGCAGGAGATGCCATATTGGCCCAGGTAGGGTCCGTTCTTCGGAGATGCTCTCGTGCGACGGATATCGCCGTACGCTACGGTGGGGAAGAGATGGCGGTGCTTTGCCCGGAAACGCGCCCGGACAAAGCCTTGATTCTTGCCGAGCGTATCCGGGAAGCCATTGAGGAAAAGGTCTTTGCTCTGCCCTCAGGCGGCGGAATGAAGATTACGATTTCACTTGGGATCGCTTCGTTACCGGGACATGGTTTAGACGCCCAGGGACTGATAGACGCGGCAGACCGCGCGCTTTATGACGCAAAATCTCGGGGTCGAAACAGGGTGTGCGTTGCCGCGCCGCTAAAATCCGCTTCCAGTGTACCCGCCGGTACCCGTTAGGGAACTGGCTTGCTGAAAGCGCGCTGGTGGCAGTATCAGCGCATCTTTCGCATACGGACAATGTGCTTACCGTCTTGCGACAGGTACTCGACGGAATCCATCATGAGCTCGATAAGCGCGAGTCCGCGACCACTCTCCGCCATACTCTCCGCTTCCGGCATTGTATAATCTCCCGGACTGGGGCGAAAATCGTCCCCATCGCTGATCACATCTATTTCTACGTATTCGGGAAATAGTCGGCCCACAACCGAAATGCTTCGCGGCTCCGTCGGCTCGTCAGCGGGAAATATTCCACCCTGCCCATAA
>JAZKEA010000227.1:2055-6561 GCA_040387315.1 Armatimonadota bacterium
TGCGATCATCAGGCGAGAGACCGATTTGTTCGCCCAAAGCATCCACTGCACGCCGGGCAACACCAATGTAGGAGAGGTGAGCGGGAACACGGATATGGAAAAGGCTGCCCCCCCGACCAAAAATATTGTCTGAGAAACCTTGCCCCGTCGTCTGCCGCATTAAGACTCCAATGTCGCCATTCATAAGTTACTGCTATCTTTCCACATTCCCGTCGCAATTTCATCGGCCACTGTCTGACATACCTGGAAATCCGCCTCAGATAGTGTGTGAAGTCCGGATTCCTCCATATATATATACGCAGTTTTATCCTTCGAAGTGACTCGGTCCGGTGCGCCGTTCTCGTGCAAATCTTCCCCGATTTGCTGCAGCAGTCGGGCATCCGAGTTTCGTGCCGCAATGCATCGCCAGATATCCGAGATGGCGGGATCACGTCGAAACGCGATCATGGGCACGCTGTCGTCAAAAAGGCCGGAGAGACAGTCGAGCACTTGCTGGGCAGAACGTTCCTCCTGTGCGGTGTTCGTGATTTTAAGCATTGACAGCAGGACATCATTCCGCCGCTGTGACTTTCCGTACTGCTCTGCCTCGTGCGCACTGCGGAGAGCCGCCGCGGCTTGTGACGCGAACGTGATCAGAAGACGGACCTCCTCAGACCGCCACTCACGGCGATCTCGAGTGTATATCTCAAGGACGCCGACCACATCCTGCCTTCCTCCGGCCCCCCGGAGGGGAACACCAAGGTAAGAGACAAATCGGCCACGCTGCGGGCGCAACGCGGTATCTCGGAAACGGCTGTCACTCTCTATATCGGCGATGGCGAGGGCGCGTCCCCGTCGCGCGACCCATTGCGCCGGAGTTTCGCCCTCTGGTGGAGGGAAGCCGGTAAGTATCTTGAAGCCTACCTGGGCCTCCGTCACGAGACGGCGGGGCGTTACGGAGGTCATGCCCACGATCTGGCTTGCTGCCGGCAGCGCCGAGTACAGGGCGCAGTAGTCACAGTTCGTTATCTCCTGCGTAAGCGCGACAATTGTTTCAGGAACGGCTCGCGGCGATTGCGATGAGCCGAGGGCGCGGGAGACGCGATGGAAGTATTTTCGTAGTTCGCGTGATTTCTGCTGGACATCCTCATACACCCGTGCGTTGCCAATGGCAATCGCCGCCTGGTTGGCTATTGTGTACAGGAGTTCCATCTCCGCGACGGTGAACAGGCGACGCCTGCTGGTGAGGGCGCACAATACCCCAATGGTGTCGATGCCGGATTGAAGTGGCATACAGGTCATTGAGACAACGCCTTCGGTGTGCAGCGGCGCGGAGGCATTCCGGTGATCGGCAGCTACATCCTGAACAGCGGTCGGTGTCTCGAATTCCATCACCCACCCTGGGATACCCTGTCCTAATCCCGGCTGTACCCGCTCCGAAGCCCCTGTGGGAAGCCCCCGCTCCACTACCATCTGAAGGCGCTGTTTTGCCGGATCGTGCAGAAAAAGCGCGAATTTATCGACGTCCAGCAGCTTCAGCACCGAGTCGGCAATACGATCCAGCACCTGGGGGAGACGCAGGGTAGAGGTGACGGCCTGCGAAAGATCGTACAATGTCGTGGCTTCGCTTGCCCGACGCGTCGCATCTTCATAAAGCCAGGCATTCCCCATCGCGACCGCGGCCTGGGACGCGAGAGCGGACAGAAGGTTCGCATCTGCCCTGGTGTACAGTCCCGGTGGCTCTCCGGAAAGAACCAGAACGAATCCATGAATCACGTCGCCGGATCGAATTCCGGCTGAGAGCCCAGAGCGAACATTGAGATCCGGGAAGGGAGATTCAAACAGAGCGATTCCACCGGCATTAGCAGAGCCCCCTGCGGCGCTGAATGCGCTTTGCGGGTCACTCTGGTCATCAATTCCGGAGAATGCGATCTCTAGCGGCATTATTTTTGCCAGAGCCGCGGCCCCGATTCCGCTATCGGCGGAAAGCATGATCTCCCGCTGTTCGGGATGCGCATCGAGACCGATATCAGCCGCTATGTAGAGGTGAGTCCGTTCATCGTTCGCGAGGAAGACGACGACGGCGCTGTTGCCCATGTGCGCCCCGGCCTGTTCCACGACCGTCTGTAGCACTTCCTGAGCCGAAAGCTGTCCGGACACACTTCGTACCGCATCATAAAGCGTCGAAAGCTCTCGTCCCTGCCGAAGCGCATCGGACTGCAGACGGGTGTTTCGAAGAACCACAGCTGCCGCCGCAGCCATTGTGGAGAGCGCCATAATATCGTCGCCGCTAAAGGGATGACCGCCCGCTTTGTTCAGCGCGGCGACAGCGCCGACCGAACGGCCTTCGTTAAAGATTGCGGTCACCGCGGCTGAGGCGACTTCCTGAGGGACCTTTGAATCATAGACCATCGCCTGCGGACGAAAAGCAAGGTAGGGCTCACCAGTGTGCGCAGTCTTGCCCAGTACGGTGTCCGTAAGATGAACTCGGGAGCCGATGAGATCCTGTGCTTCCTGACCAGCAGCCGCCGCGAATGTCAAAGTCTCGCTGTCCGAATTCAACAAGGCGATAGCCGCTGAACTGCAATCGGTCAAAAGACGAATTTTTTCCGCAATGAGGGCAAAGGCAGCCTCACTTCCATCACCATGGGCTAGGGATCGAAATATCTCGTCATAAATCCCCACCAGCGCAGATTTTTCTTTGTTGTTCTCCAGGCCGGAATGCACTGTCGTAGAAGGAGACGCCGCCTCCTTATCTGAGGCGGGCAAAATGGGGTGTTCTGCCGGTGGAACCGGCGAAAGGGGATCAGAGGATGACATTCGGGCGGGATCACCGTATGGCTGGGATCGAAACGTCAGGTCAACAGGACAGAGTAGAAAAGCGAGCGACTGCTGGCACAGGTATTTTAGCCGCGAACCTGTGCGAACGTCAAGGCTGACATAATGCCTGTCTCACTGTCCATTTTTACCTTGACACTGCTGGTTCGCAACGATACAATATGCTCTGTTTGGCCCGGTCGTCTAGAGGCCTAGGATGCCTCCCTTTCAAGGAGGAGACCACGGGTTCGAATCCCGTCCGGGCTATGTATGGTGAGGGAAATTGGCACATTTCCCTCACAAAGATACAACCTCCTTTTTGCCTGTTCTCGCTTCTCCCGTCCTCAAACGGAGAACGAAATGCGAAAAATACAACCTTCTTTTATGAAAACAGCCGCAGGCCCGTACGCTTCTCGCGTACAGTCTGCGGATTTGTTACGTCTGGCCGATAGCTGGATTCTGGCAGGCGACATCAACCGCCACAGCGACCGTACCTGCTATCGCAGGCTCAATGTCTGAACTTCGGCTGGATTTTAGAAGCTGCGAGACGCCAACCAGAGTAGCACCAGAATATTCTGAGTGTTGGAAACGGGCTTGTCAGTGGAGGCGACGAATGCCATTTCATAAATACTGAATTATTGGAACGCAAATAACGCCACCCGTCAAGTTGATCGGGTGGCGTTTGTAATTCAGAGAACAGGCGGAACTAGGCTGCCTTGCCGCTCTTGCGTCGCCGGGCGCGTACCATCAGGCCGCAGACAGACGTTCCCGCCATACCCATTGCAAGCCACTCCGACGGCTCCGGTACCGCGTTCGGGGTCACGGCTGCACTCGTGGAGAATGCGATCTCGCCCATGCCAACAAGATTCGTGCCGTCGTTCGGCACCTGTGGCCCGGTGACCGAAAGACGCACGTAGCGAGCATTTGTCGTGAGAAGCGAGAATACCTGCGCGGGATACGGTATGCTGTCAGGATTGTTCGTCGGAGTGAAGTTGCCCACCGCCGTAAACGTGACGAGACCGGGATCGGTGGAGGTAAAAACCGACAGGGTATTAATACCTGCGGCCTCCTCGTTCCACAATGCAAGACGATCTACGCTATAGACGGCTCCCAGATCGTAAGTAATGGTCGAGGCAGTAACGCCCTCGGAACTGAACCACTCATTGCCGAAGTAAAAAGTACTGTGAAGCGGATTTCCGGCAATGTACGAGTTGAAGTTTGTGACACCGCTCGTAAACTTGGTGGACAGACCAGACTGGTCTATCGTCTGCCCGATGCCGGCATAGCTGTTGAAGTTCCCCCCTGTGTTCTGCAGAACGGCGGTGGGGCTCAGGATGACCTGGGCAGACGCGGGCAGGGCGCTAACGGCACTCAGGAGAGCGGAGAATGACAGCAGAACAGCGGGCAGCGGAAGAGAAGTATTAAAGCGCAAGGTTTGTAGAGTCATATTTCCATCGCCGTCGTTGTGCTCAAAGATTCCATTTCTGGAACTCGTCTCTGCCGGGCGGCGATGATCGCGACAGGAGCGTAGGGGAACTGGGGACTAGGAGAGGAGGGGCGTTCCTAACCTCCTCCCTTCGTCTATCCTCACGGGGGACAAGAGAAGCCGTGAGAATTCCTTATAATATCCAGAGTGTCTTCCCTATCATAACGGCCTGCCGTACCCCCAACCGTACCCGAATCGCAGGTATTTTCGGGAATGTTCAGCCC
>JAZKEA010000228.1:0-17923 GCA_040387315.1 Armatimonadota bacterium
GGGTGGATCATCCCTGGGCGATGCTCTTGCCAAACACCCGAACTGCTTCTCCAAGCTGTACGTCAATATGATCCGAGCCGCCGAGATCGGCGGTATTCTGGACGACATTTTGGACCGGCTGGCGGGTTTCCTGGAAAAGGAGATGGAGATCAAGCAGAAGATCAAGTCAGCGATGATGTATCCGATTATCGTTCTCTGCTTCTCACTGCTGATGGTTGTGGCCCTCTTTTATTTCGTCCTGCCGAAGTTCAAAGAGATTTTCGAATCGATGGACGTCGAGATGCCACCCATGACCCAGGCTCTCTTCGCTATGTCGGATGCCCTGGTCAACTACTGGTATACTGTTCCGGTATTCGCAGGCGCTGCCTTTTTCGGGATCAAGAAGTACGGCGAGACCACGGATGGTCGCATGAACATCGACCGTCTGAAGCTGCGCTTTCCTATCATCGGTGATCTTGTTCTGAAGATGTCCGTCTCGCGCTTCGCACGCACGTTCGGAACCCTGATCAGCGCGGGCGTCCCCATGATGCGCGCCATGGAGATTATCGGCGAGACGACCGGGAACGCGGTGATTGCTCATGCTATCAACGAGACGCGCGCCGCGATCCGTGATGGTCAGCGCCTCTCGGCTCCGCTTGCCGCCTCGGGCCTCTTTCCTCAGATGGTCACGCACATGATCGATATCGGCGAGGAAACAGGCCGCCTGTCGGAAATGCTGGTAAAGGTGTCCGACTTCTATGACCAGGAAGTGGATGCCGCCGTTAAGGGACTGACCAGTATGATCGAACCAATGCTGATCGTCTTTATGGGCGTCGTTGTCGGGTTCATCGCTATCTCCGTTATGGCTCCTATGTTCAAGCTGGTATCCAGCATCAACAAGTAAGCGCCGGGCGGGCAAATACACGCTCAAGAAGAAACGAGACCCTGGTAACTTCCAGGGTCTCGTTTCTTCTTGAGAGCGTAATACTAGCCAAACGGCTCCGTAGTTATTTCGCTTCGGCGTCTATTTTGGGTTTTGTGTCATTGCGGGTGTGTCCTCGCCGCGTTCTCGTGCTTTGGCTCGGTCCATCTCCATCTGCATGAACCCCAGGATGCGACTCTTCTCCCCCGCCGGGATTCGCTCGTTCCCCTTCACCAGGTCCATCTGCTTCTGCACCTCCGAAACCGTCTTCACCACCTGAGGCGGAGACGCCGCAACCACCGGCTCCTTGGGCAGCGTCGCCCACACCACCACCGCCAGAAGTACCAGAACCCCCATCACCGGCAAAAGCCAACGCAAAGAAGAACTCGTCGGGCGAGTCGAAGTGGTTGTGTTCATGTTAGAGGTACTGGTTGAGGTATTAACTGGGGCATCACTCATTCTGTTACTCTTACTCTTATTGTCACTCTCACTGTCCAGACTGTTCTCGTGCCTTCTTGTAGGCATCCCCGTCAGCGGCCGCCTTCGAGGCCATCGCCGCTCCCTGTGCCTGAGACGCCTGGATGGACGCCGCCGCCGCCGGAGGGGCGTTGGCGGGAACCGGGGCATTGACTTTCACCGGAGGCGCATTCGCACTGCGACCATCATCGCCCCCCTTGGGACCACAGCCCCCCGTCAGCAAAAGAATGCCAAGCCCCGCAGCCGCTGTTATTCCACTCTTCATCATCCCACTCTTCATCATTACGTTGGTGCTCCTGAGGGCTGAGTGAACTCTGAAGTCTCGGAGTCCACCCAGCCCTCTGTTTACGGTTTACTGCTTACTGCTTACTGCTTACTGCTTATGGGTTCCCGGCTTATGGGTTGCCAGCAAAGGCGCGGCAGGGGGAGTCCCAGGTCGGGTCGAACATCCAGGACATGTCCTCCTGGTTCCAGTTGTTCTTGAGTCCCTTGAAGTACAGGTTCTTGCACCAGTTGATCTGGCCCTTGGCCATCGCCTTGACGTGACCGTCGGCGAAGATGAAGTTGCCCACCCCGCTGTGCCGGTGCCGCGGCATCGCCGCGTTCAGCCACGCATCAGGACCCGGAGGGGACTGCGCATCATCGCCGGACCACTTGGCCGTGCCCGAGGCCGCCCCGGTGAAGACAGGCGGGTACACCGCGCCGCCGTTCCACCACCAGTCGTTGATGATGTTGCCGGCGGTGTCCCAGTCGTACACATAGCCGGTCTCGCCGACCATGATCAGGTCCGCGGTATTGCCTACCTGCGCGACCGGCACCGCCTCCAGTTTGACTGCCGGTTCGTTGTCGCCGCGGTAGGGGGGGGCGAACAGGGTGTCGTTGGCGCCATAGACGCGCCAGGCATTGCTCTCGGGGATACTGGGGCACTGCCACACATCGTTTGTGGCCATCAGCACGGCGGTGTTGTTGGTGCTGCCCCAGGTGTTTCGGCGGCTGCCGCTCTTGACATAAGGCTCGACCATCTCGCGCCAGGTGAAGGGGTTCCAGGAGGGACGCTGCCCATAGCTGCCGGGGTTGGTCAGGTCATAGGCATTGGTGTCCAGGTAACTGAACCGGTGCTGGGGATAGGTCTCGTCATAGTCGCTGATGTACTGCATGATGCCGAGGCCGATCTGCTTGTCGTTGGACAGGCAGGAGGTCTGGCGGGCTTTCTCCCTGGCCTGGGCGAACACGGGGAAAAGTATCGCCGCCAGGATGGCGATGATAGCGATAACAACGAGCAACTCGATCAAAGTGAAACCGAATTTCACGGGCAACCGTCTTTGGTAAAGCATAGTGATAGTTCCTTCCATAGGACCAATTTAATTGAAATGTGAGCCGTTCTGATTATTCTTATGCGGTGTCTCCCGCCGCCAGTGACACTGGCAGTCGGGTGAGAAGCGGCCCACCGTCAGCCGCGCTATACCCTTCCTTTACATCGTTACTATCTGTTTGACTGCCACGCATCTGCTGCATCAGCAGATCCATCGCCCTATCGGCAATATCTGTCCAGGATACTCCCACAGTGACCAGTGCGCGTGGACATAGCCTCGGATCTGCAAGCAGGCCGTCAAAGCCGACAATTGCCAGATCATCGGGAACCGCTATGCCACGCTTTCGGCACTGATAAAGAAGGTCAAAAGCTGTCATATCGTTCCAGCAGCACACCGCTGTTGGCGGATTTGAGGAAGACAACATCGCCTCTAAGGCCGTGGTTGAAAACTCGAACTCTACTTCGTAAACCGGGGAGTGGTCGGCGGTGATTCCTCGCTCCGCTGTCCATGACCGAAATGTTTCGATACGGCGCTCGACCGAGTCGAATCGCTGGCTGGGACGTATGTAGCCGATGCCTTGGTGCCCCTTGTCCCAGAGGTAATCCAGCAGCATCCGGGTGCCGCTTGCATCATCGGCAATAATAGAGGGAATACCGGGAATCGCATCCGCGAGAGCGACAACAGGCAAGGCCGAATCGCGCAGCCGCGCCGCGAGCGGGTCCGCCGCATGGGTGTGCAGAAAAAGACCGTCTACTCTGCCATCGACCAGTTCTCCGTAGATATCGTCGGTAGAGGCGCCACGGTAAACGCCATGAAGCAAGATATCCAGCTGTCGTGGATCCGCGGCGCGCTGAAGCCCACCGATCAGTTCGGCAAGAAAGGGGTTGCGGGCGTCGAGATAGCCGTAGCCGGTATAGAACCCGACAATGTTGGTTCGCCCCTGACGCAGGGAGCGGGCGAGGGCATTAGGGCGATAGCCCATCTGTGCTGCCGTGTCGAGCACCCGGCGGCGCGTTTCCGGAGAAACACGGTATCCGCTTGCCCCAGAGAGAATGCGGGAGACAGTCGGCTGAGAAAGTCCCAGTCGCCTTCCAATCTCTTTTGCGGTTATAGGAGCGTCACTGCCCTGTATGCGCATTGGTATACCTGTTCTCGAAATGCATTAGCGCATTCGTATGCGCATATTTTGCACCACTATATATTTCCTGTCAAGAGGTAAACCAAAAAAACTTAACAGCGGGGCATTTCCGGAACTCTCGGCGAGTGACAGGGTACAATACTTGGGCAAGACTCCGGTAAGGCAGAAGACGTGATTAGCGAAACAAACAGTGAAATAGGGCATCCTCTTTTCGACGATGACGATACTCCGAACGAGGAGTGCGGCATTTTCGGTGTCTTCGCACCTGGCGAAGATGTCGCCCGACTAACTTTTTTCGGGCTGTTTGCACTGCAGCACCGTGGTCAGGAATCCGCGGGAATAGCGGTCTCCGATGGGAATCATATCGGGATGCACAAAGGCATGGGACTGGTGACCCAGGTCTTCAACGAAGATACGCTGTCCGGTCTCAAAGGGCATGTGGCTATTGGGCACACGCGCTACTCCACCACCGGATCGTCCGTGCTGCGCAATGCTCAGCCGCTTCAGTGCTGCCTGCACACAGGAACCGTCGCGGTCGCGCATAACGGTAACCTGATCAATACCGAAGAGCTGCGTGTGGAGATGGAAGCACGCGGCATCGATTTCGAAACCACCAACGACTCCGAGGTGATCGCCCGCCTGATCGCGGAGCAGCGGGACGCAGCCACGGTGGCTGATGCGGTGCGCGGTGCGATGCGTCAGGTTCGCGGCGCCTATTCACTGGCGATTCTCACGGAAAATGAGCTGATTGGTGTTCGGGATCCCTACGGCGTCCGTCCGCTCTGTTTGGGCCGTCTGGGTGTCGATAAGTGGGTGCTTGCTTCAGAAACCTGCGCCCTGAACACGGTTGGCGCGACCTTCGTCCGCGAGCTGGTTCCCGGTGAGATCGTGGTCATTGACAGCGAAGGGGTTCGCAGCGTCGCCGGTGTTCCCATGGAGCGGGCGGCCCTCTGCATGCTGGAGATGATCTACTTCGCCCGGCCTGATTCCGTGATGTACGGTCACAGCCTGCACGCGGCTCGGCGCCGAATGGGTGCGCAGCTGTGGAGTGAGCACCCGGAGATCGAGGCCGACCTTGTTATTGGCGTTCCTGATAGCGGCACACCCGCGGCGCTGGGCTTTGCAGAGGCATCAGGAATCCCTTTTGGCGAGGGACTGATTAAAAATAGGTATATACAGCGCACCTTTATTCAGCCTGATCAGCGCATGCGTGACCTTGGAGTCCGGATGAAGCTGACACCGATACGTGAGGCCCTGGACGGCAAGCGTGTGGTGATGGTAGATGACTCCATTGTTCGCGGCACGACAACCGGAAAAGTTGTTCGCTTGCTGCTGGACGCCGGGGCGAAAGAGGTTCATGTACGTATCAGTGCGCCTCCCGTCAAGTTTCCCTGTTTCTATGGAATCGACATGGCGACGCAGGACCAGCTCGTTGCCGCAAAGCATAGTATTGAGGACATTCGACGGCTGATAGGAGCGACATCGCTCGGATTCCTATCGACACAAGGACTCTCAAAAGCTCTTGCCGTTCCAAACGACAACTTCTGCCTGGCCTGCTTCACCGGGAATTATCCTATCGAGATCCCAACGCATATCCGGGTATCCAAGTTCGCTTTAGAGATGCCGATGGCAGACAAAAACAACAATGGGACGAATGGCAGCGGTGCTGCCGCACATCCTCTTACCGTTGGAGTCGGAGCCTCAGAGCGGTTTGTGGAAGACAATCAGATTGATGGAATTGATGACGGTCGTCCAGGGGGCTAGGCTCTACGGGCAGGAAATATCTTCATGATCGTCCGAGTTCTTCTCTTTGGACATTACCGCGAAGCCGCTCCCGTCCCTGTAGGCACCGATGGTCTGCTGACGGCGGATATCCCCGAAGGCTCGACCGTCGCCACGCTCGCCGAGACGATCTCCTCGCTGGATCCTCGTCTTTCGGATCTGGTCAGCCGCACAAGAGTCGCGGTGGGCACCGAGTTCGCCACGCTGGAGACGGTTCTCTCGGCGGGAGATGAGGTTGCTTTCCTGCCTCCCATGAGTGGCGGATAATAGTCGTATGGTGCAGCTAACCCAGGATATTTTGAACCCTCAGGCGGCGGTAGATGCCGTGATGACAACGAGCGACGGCGCTTATGTGCAGTTTGTCGGGGTTGTTCGGTCTCACTCCCGTGGTCGTGAGGTAACGGGGCTGGAGTATCAGGCGTACGTGCCGATGGCGGAGCAGCAGATGCTGCGCCTGGTGGGCGCGGTGCGTGAGAAGTGGGGATTAGCCTGCGCCATTTTGCACCGGATGGGATATATCCCTGTGGGTGAGGCTGCCGTGGTAATCTGCGTCGCCTCCTCACATCGAGCCGAAGCCTTCGAAGCCTGCCGGTGGGCGATTGATACCCTGAAAAACGACGTCCCGATCTGGAAGAAAGAATTTACCGTCGACGGCACCTTCTGGATTGAAGGCGAGGATGCTATCCTTACTAATAACAAGCCCTCATGATGACTCCGACCCCTGTAAGCGGTGCTGTTGCTATTCGTCCTATGCTGAACTCGGACATCGAAGCGGTCAGCAAAATCGAAAAGCAGTCCTTTATAACGTTCTGGAACACCCAGGCGTATGTCACGGAGCTCGCGAATGCGAATGCTTTTTATCTGGTAGCCACTCTCCATGATCGAGTTGTCGGCTACGGCGGTCTGTGGGTCATCATGGACGAAGCGCATATCACGACAATCGCGGTCGAAGCCGAGCTGCGCGGCAAAAAAATCGGAGAACGGCTCCTCGCGGAAATGCTCAAAGGAGCGCAGAAGCGCGGCGCAACGCGCTCCACTCTGGAAGTACGCGAAACAAACGGACCTGCGAAGCATTTGTACGAAAAGTACGGCTATGTCTGGGTCGCGATCCGTAAGGCCTACTACTCCGACAACAACGAGAATGCCGAGATTCTGTGGATCAATGATATGACCACGAGCGAATGGCGCCGCCAGTTTGCCGCAAACTGCGCTGCCCTGGGTATTTCGGACAGATAAGAGATAAGCAAAGCAGCTTACTGCCGTTCCGGTTTAATTTCTTCCTCTCTATTCTCTTGACCAGGCTTTGTTTCTGTGCAATAATCTCCCTGATTCACCGGTGAATCAAATGGGTATCTATCAGATACACTGTCAGCGAAGACGTGATCCTGTGCCTATGCAATCCAAAAACCTAGCGCGAACTGCCGTGACACTGGATGATATTGCCCGCGAGGTAGGGGTATCGAAAGTGACGGTTTCCGCTGTGCTCAATCGCCGTACTTCCAATGTGCGCGTCAGCGATCAGACACGGCAGCGAATTGTTGTCGCCGCGCGTGAGATGGGATACCACCCCAATGCCCTAGCACGTGGCCTGACACGTCGTCGTACCGATACCATCGCTCTGGTAATGCAGTCTCCTAATGTTTTCTCCGGGGGATCCGGGTTCATCGCGGAATTAATGCACGGAACGGTCGAAACGGCTAATGCGCTTGGTTATGACCTGATGCTGCATACCAAAGATTGGCGAGACACTGACCGGGACGCCCTCGCTCTTTCGGATGGTCGCGTGGATGGCGTTCTGCTGCTTCGGGATAAAGATGATCTGCTTGCGTCCCGTTTGGAAGAGCGAGGTCTACCGAACGTCTCTATTTTCAGCCGCCCTGACTCCGTCGATGCCTGGTATGTGGATGCCGACAATCTCGCCGGGGGACGGATTGCAGCGCAGTATCTGCTTGCCCTGGGGCATCGCCGAATCGGATTTATTGGCGGCTCGGACCACTCCGCCTCAGCCAGTGACCGCCTGCAGGGGTTCCGTCAAGAGATCGAAGAGGCATCGGTGGAGTCTTTTCGGTTTGCACGGGTCACTTACGCCGGCGGGGATTTCTCGGAAGTGCTGCACTGGTTCAGCAAGGATATTCCCGTGACCGAGCGGCTAACGGCTCTGTTTGCCTGGAGTGATGATGTTGCTCTGCGTGCCATCTCTCTGCTGCGCGATCAGTATGGACTCCGCGTTCCCGAAGAGGTTTCCGTACTCGGGTTCGACGGGACCGATGCCGTGGGGGAGCGAAGCACCCCGCATCTCTCCAGTATTCGTCAGCCCATTTACGAAATAGCGGCGGCAGGAGTGCAGACACTTGCCGCTCGAGTCAGCCTGCTTTCTATGGAAGGTGCGGTATCGCCTCTTTCCCGGCAGCGACTCTTTGTACCGACGCTTTTAACGCGCGACTCCTGCGCCCCTTTCACTGGCTGAAAAACGATATCCGAAGAAGGAAAAAACTATGAACCTGAAACATCAAAAAGCCATTAAATCAACTGGCTTTACGCTGATCGAGCTGCTCGTTGTGATAGCGATTATTGCGATCCTGGCAGCCATCCTTTTCCCTGTCTTCGCCCAGGCTCGGGAGAAAGCCCGACAGGCGGCTTGCCTGAATAACGAAAAACAGATTGGGACTGCTCTGCTGCAGTATGCCCAGGACTACGACGAGACCTTTCCTATGCGCTACGGACAGGCTGATCCGCTGCCAAATGCACCCCTGCATCAGATCACCTGGAAAGACCGGCTTAATACCTACATCAAGAGTGAGAGTGTCTTCATATGTCCCAGCAATCCCGCTGCCGAAGTGAAGGACATAAAGCAAGTGTTTGCCACCGGCTACTCAATGTGGCTGCCGGAAGGGGATGCCTTTGCTAAGCAGGCGTTCTTCGCGCCGGGAACCGCCGCGCCGCAGCCGCTTGCTGGAGTCGATGACTCCTCGAATGCACTTGTTATAGTCGAGACGAGCATCAAGTATCCGGACATTGGCCCGAACTTCGGCTACACAGAGCCCGCAGTAGCCAGCAGCACACAGGTGGAAGGGCCATCCTCGTGGAACAGCGGCCACAGTAAGAAAAAGGGAAATGTGATCTACCTGGACGGTCACGCCAAGTATGTCTCACTCAAAAACACCTTCAACGAGTCGAACGGCTACAATCAGTGGCGTTATAACAAAGCAAAGGCCGATTCTGGGGGATATACCTGGGTTTCCACCCTGCTGAACGACCTGAATAAGTATCCTGCCGAGTGAGTAGTGGGGTAATTCAACCGACTGCGCCCGCTCCCGGTTTACTGGGAGCGGGCGCTCCCTCCCTGGACGAGATTCAGGGACGAGCCTTTCGCTTCTTCTGGCAGGAATCACATCCCCAAACCGGTCTGACCAAGGACCGTGCCAAAAACACGCAGAACAGTGATACGTACACGGTAGCCTCTACCGCTTCCACCGGTTATGCACTTACCGCTCTTCCCATCGGTATCGAACGGGGCTGGATATCCCGTTCGGCGGGGTATCAGCGCGCGTTGACCACGCTGAAATTTGCCGTGCATCGACTGCCGAACAATCACGGCTTTTTTTATCATTTCATCGATTGGCGCAATGGAGAGCGTGTCTGGAAGTCCGAACTTTCTTCTGTTGACAGCGGCCTGCTTGTCCTGGGAGCGCTTGCCTGCGGGCGGTACTTCAAGGGTACCGAGGTCGATCATCTTGCGAATGTCCTCTTTGAGCGGATGGACTGGCGCTGGATGCAGAAGGGCGGCAGCGCTCTATTCACCACGGAAAAGACACTTTCCATGGGCTGGAAGCCTGAGGATGGCTGGCTTAAATATCGGTGGCAGGGTTACAGCGAGGCGTCCTCTCTCTACTTCCTGGCGCTGGGGGCTCCCAAATTCGACCTGCCTGCCGATGTTTGGACGAACTGGGGAGTCAAGCCCTCGGTGCTTGAGGGTCTGCCGGTACTCGGCGGGCCGGGGCCGCTTTTTATGGCACAGATGACCCCCGGCTACTTTGACCTGCGTGGTCTGAAAGATAGAAAGGGATACGACTGGTGGCAAAACTTCGTGAATACACACCGGGCCGATGTTCTGTTCTGCCGTCGTAACCCGGACCGATTCAAGACATACGCGGCAGGATTATGGGGCATCTCTGCCAGCGATCAGCCTGAGGGGTACGGTGCCATGGTACCTGTCGCGGGACGTGGCAACGGCACTATAGTCCCAACCGCTTTTCTCGCCGGGGCGCTGTTCGTGCCTGAGGCGGCGCAGGACGCCCTTCGGAGCCTGTGGCGGCTGCCGCAGCGCTCGAAGCTCTGGGGTCGCTATGGCTTCTCGAACGCGCTGAACCTGGACAAGGAGTGGTACGATCCCGATGTGATTGGGATCGACCTTGGGATGATGCTGCTCGCCTTGGAAAACCGGCGCAGTGGTCTTCTCTGGCGTCTTATGCGGGATTTGCCATTCACGCGAAAAGCCCTGGAAAAGGCGGGAATGCGCCGCGCGTAAGCCTTATCGCTCCGTCAGCTTGAGGATGGGCTTTTTCCCATCCTCAGGTGAAGCAAGATCCTTTCGCTGCCAGACGCGTACATAGTCGATCTCGAAATCATCAGGCAGATTGGCGTCTTCAAGGGGGCTATTGTCCCAGCCCCCCATCGGCAACGTAAACATCAAAATCCCGGGGACGCCAGAGATGCGGGTATCCTCCCAGCGGAGAACTTCCTGCCCGTTATAGTAATAGATCGCCGAACCAGGAGTCCAGAGCAGACCACAGGTGATGAAGCCGTCCTTATCGGGCTGGAGATAGATCTTATCCGTGCCGGGGCTCTTATGTTCTTTGCCGTAGCCGTCGTAGTGCATCGCGATATTGTAGCGGTTCGGTCCCCAGCGGGTCAGGTGTTCCATAATGTCGAACTCCATGCCGCCGTTTGCCGTATCCTGACGCTTCCACTGCGGATCGCTTCGGCTGCCCCGATCCGGCATCATCCAGAACGCGGGCCACAGCCCCGGCGCTCTGGGCAGGCGCATTCGTGCTTCAAAGTAGCCGTAACGTTGCGCCCAGCGGTCATAGGTGTGCAGATAGCCGGACGCATAATTGGAGGTTTTCTGCCTGGGGTCGTCGTTGTTGGGACCGGTCTTTTTGGTGTAGCGCAGCTTGACTGAACCGCCGCCGATCAGGACGTTCTCTTTGCTCCAGTGGCTCTGCTTGTCCCAGTAGTTCTCACCGTAGATGCTCCATATGGTCGGGTCCAGGGATGTTCCGTTGAACTCATCGTCCAACGTCTTTATCCAGTCGCCCGATACGGGGGGACGTTTCCCCAGCCAGTCCGGCAGCTTTGGTGCCGGGGGCACTATAGCCTGAATGGACTCAATGTGGAGAGCTGTTTCCCCTGTGCTTTTTTCCGCCCCAATCGTGACAGCGGCGATGGCATCGCTGGTGATACGGCTGCCGGTTTCTTTCCGTGCCAGATTGAACGTGGTAGCCCCGGCAAAAGGCACCGAAATCTCCGCTGTCGCACCGGGCGCCAGAGGCTGTGCCGCCTTTACCCAATCCGATGGGCCGCCGTTCGATTCCAGGCGCACACGGGGCATGATCGGCGTTTTGCCGTCGTTGCGCAACCGCACCTGAACCTGCAGATAATCCCGAAGATCCCAGCGCCCCTGCGCTGGTTTCAGAGAAGCGGCTGCCTCAGCGCCGGAGACGGGAAACACCACACGAAGCGTTTGCGTGTCGGGAACCAATAACGTTTGGGCGTTTCGCGCTGTGATCTGTTTGGTGGCATCAATCGTCGTGCCCCTGCCCAGCAGGACGCCGTTCTTGGGATTCTCCCGAATATTCGCAGAGGCGACTGCGGGCTTTTCCCCGGCGGTACCTCCCGCGACAATAGATTCGATCTGGAACGACTGAACAGCATCGGATTTTGTCGTGAAGAGCATAAGCTGTGTCACGGCGGACGGGTTCAGCGCGAAGCCGGGTTTTCTGCCGTAGGAGTAGCCGAAAAGAACAGTGACGGTTCCCGATTCTCCCGGCTGTAGGGAGACCGTTTCCGTGTTCCAGGGATTGTCTTTCCAGTCGCCCGCGTTATCAACACGCAGGGAAAGCGAAAGCGTTTTAGTTCCGGTATTTATTACGCGGGCCTCAACATGCCCAAATGCAGCCAAATTCCATTTACCACCCGGTGCGGGCAGACGAACACCTGGGTAGCCATCCATGCCCGGCTGAATCGTCACGGCAAGGCGGGGCGTAGAGGCGGCTGGACCGGCAGCTGTCATTACCTGATTCGACGAAGGCACCCAGTATTTCGCCTGAGCGCCTTTGCTGTCGAACAGGCTCTTTGTCACTGCAGAAGCCGCAGGAACCGCGCTGGCTGTCTGAACCTCTGCGGCGGAGACGAAGGGCAGGAGCGAGACAACGGAAACCGTGATCCCGGTACGGAAAAAAGAAATCACGCGTTTATTTCCTTTGATTACTTATCGCTATCGTTTATTTCGACACCGGGGGCTTCGGCGCCTGCCGGGCGGAGCGCATAGACTCCTCCATCAGCCGCTTTGCCTCCGGCGTCATCTTGGAGGGGTCAGAGCGAAAGGCGGCAGGGGAGACATCGCTGCCGCCTGCTCCGCCTTTACAGCCCGCAGAAGAGAACAGCGCCGCGACTGCCAGGGTCGTCAGAATTACCGAAAGCAAACGGTTCGTCATCATTATCACTTAGCTTCGCTTTGCATCCCACATATTCGCGGCGGCTTTTTCGGCGGCGGTTCCCGTTTGGGGGTTGGTGGAAATTGGCTTCATCGACTTTGTGTGACCGTCGCAGAAGAGGAAGTTCGCCATGCCGTTGTGCTTTGCCGTAACAATCCCATCCGGGCCATTCGGATACTCCGCCGCGGCACGGGTGCCGTTTGGAAGGGCAAAACCTCCCGTAGCGCCCAGGCCGGAAGTGCTGTCTCCGCCAACCCACGCGGTCGGACCAAAGCCGGACGCATTCCCTGCCCAGTAGCCCTTGCGGTCATCGTTTGTCTTCTGGAAGTTCTGATACAGAATGTCGCCATGACGCTCGGCGACCATGACGCTGTCGGCGGGACGCGGAATATCGGCCTGAGACATCGGTTTGGCATCCAGCCAGCTTGCCTGTCCCAGAAGGGCGAACGGGCCGCGAAGCTCAAAGGAGTTGCCCACCCACGCGCCATAGTTGCCGTTTCCCACGTAGGAGACGCCCAGGCCGTTCGCGCCCGGTGCGCTGGGAGGCATCGGCTGACCGCCGAGGGCATCGTCGGGGCAGAAGAAGACACCTAGGCTTTTGCAGTAAGGCTGGATACGGTGCGGCCAGGTGTCATTCGTCCAGCTTCCGGCCCAGTTAAAGCCGTAGGAGAACAGCTCATCGTGATCCTGCGAATACATCAGGATAGCGGTTCCCATCTGCTTCATGTTGCTCATACAGGCGGTCTGCCGCGCTTTTCCGCGCGCCTGTGCAAAAACAGGAAATAATATAGCAGCGAGGATTGCAATTATAGCGATGACAACGAGAAGCTCAATCAAGGTAAAAGCGTGTGCGGACGGCTTACGAGCGGGTAAACAGGATACTTCCATCTATGGTTCCTTTTCAGGTTTCAGTTCATCCTTCAGCGGATGTAATTTCAGAGCAGTGACGATGAACGTCCGATTGTCGCAGGGACATCAGACATTCTGCAGAACAAGCGATTCTTCGGCGGGAACGGTGTCCGCTCCCGGCAGATAGGCACCCGCCTCCCATAAGCGGTTTCGGAGAGCGGCGGGGGCAACGCTTCGGACGCGGCCCTCTCCGTTTCGCGCCGCCATTGCTGCCGCCGTCCCCGCTGCCTCGCCCATCGCGAGACAGACCGGCATCACGCGAACGCTTCCCTGAACGATGCGCTCACAGGAGATAGAGCGTCCCGCGACCAGGACGTTCTGCAGGCCGGTCGGGATAAGGCAGCGGTAGGGGATACCGTGCGACTCACCGGGACCATAGCGGAGCGTGTGCTTCAGCCCCTCGCGCCGCTCCGCATTGTCCTTTTCGACATCGGCGAGTGCATGATGAATGTCGATAAAGTAGGCATTGCGGCAGATTTCGTCGTCAAAGCTGCGCCGAGCGATATAGTCGTCGAGGGTCAGAACATAGTCACCGACAACGCGGCGGGTCTCGCGGATACCGACCACGCTTCCGGTCATGACGAGAAAAGCGTTCCCGAAGGCATCGGGGCAGAACTCCGCGAGGGCATCCCGGTACTGAGAGGCCATACGCCGCCCCTGCGTCAGCGCCCGGGAGACACTGATCGGGTCCGTGTTGTCCACGTTCCATAGATGGCCCGCGTTGAAGCCCACCGTTCCCGGCCCGATGGTGTTACAGCAGAAGTGGGCATCCGGGATCAGCGGGTATCTACCGGACTCCATAATGCGGTACAGGGGACTTTCCGGGTTTCCGGCATGCAGTCGGTTTCCGCTCCGATACTTGGTTCGGAAAGCGTAATCATCTACATTGGTCAGGATAAAGCAGTGGGTAGCGGGCATCAGGTCACCGGTCGAATCGCCCTTGTGAAACTGCGCACCCGCCCAGGCGCACAGGTCGCCGTCCCCGGTACAGTCGATATAGGTGTGGGCGCGCAGCGCGGTAAGGCCCGACTTGCTGCAGAGCACGATAGCGCTTACCATTCCGTCCGAATCAGTCTCGACATCCGCCAGCATTGTGTGAAAGCGCACGTCTGCGCCGCTTTCGGCAAGCAGGTCATCGTAGACGCGCTTCAGGCGCTCGGCATCGATAGGTACCCAGTCGACATCTTTGGGGGCAACATGTGGCTGTCCGGCTTTACACCGTTCCAGTACAGTCTCCGCCAGTCCACGGTAGATGACCTTCTCCTTATCGGAGAAGGGGCACCAGGCAGGAACCAGAGCGCTGGTGGCGCTTCCGCCGAGCATTCCGGAGGCTTCGATCAGAAGTGTTCGTGCGCCCTCTCGGGCCGCCGCCGCCGCCGCCGTGCAGCCTGCAGGGCCGCCGCCCAGCACCACAACATCCCAGCCCTCTTCCAGGGGCAGCGCGCGTCGGCGCATATCATGCGTAGCGGATACGTTCGGAGGGGCAGTCGTCATTGGTCGTTCCCGGTTCACCTTTGTCGGTACAGTACCCGCATGGCAGACAGAGCCATTGCGGAAGTATCCCCAGTGTAGCACTCAAAATACTGCCTGCCCTTGCCCGTAGCGGACGAGTTTATGCCCTGAGGGAACGCGACATTGCCAGAGATCGGGAGGAAACCGGCGCCTTGCCTGGGAATGATAAAACATGCAGGCGGCTCTACTTCCCTATCTGACAGTGTACGTGGGAAATGCAATTCGGCATGAATGGAAGCCGGGGGACGCTCTTCTGGGGGCGGATGCGGAGACGCCCCGGCTCTGGTTGGTTACGGACGGTGGTCTTCAGGTTCGACTGCGTGCGCATCGCGGTAAGACCCGTGCCCCGGAACCGGACCGTGATTATGCTCTTGCGGCAGGAGAGGGACTTCTGCTTCCGGTCGGGACACTGAGGGACATCAAGACGCCCAAAGGCGGTTCCTGGTACTCGGTGGGACTCACCGCCGCCTTGTTCGGTACGCTTGATCTCCTGATGTATAGTTACCTTCCTCTTCTGCTGAGCCTCGATAAGCCGGATTGCGCTTTGCTGCAGACACTGTTCGCACGGCTGATTCTGGAGGAGAAATCATTGAGTCCGTACCGTCCGGAGGGCGTCCGGCAGGTAGATGGCGCGGGACTTCTGCCCGGCCAGACGCCGACACCAGAGCCGAACGAGGATGCTTTCTCACTGCTGATGCGCCGCAGTCTGGGAGAAGCGATATTCTCACTGATCGGACGCGGGCTTGGCACCCAGCTTGAGGAGGGAACCAGCCAGTGGGGGTTTTCTTCAGGAACCGCTGTTTTTGCCGGATGGCCCCCGTGGCTGCCGGAGATTCTGGGGGCGGTCTCCCGTGACACCACGCTCAGTATCGACGATATTGCAGACCGAGCCGGAATGACCGAGGTGCAGGTCCGGCGTGCCTTTCGCCGTCATCTCGGTGTCACGCCCTCAGAGTACCTGCGCCGCGCCCGCCTGGATGCCGCGCGTCGGCTGCTCGCGACCACGGACTGGACCGTGGCGGCAATCACGGAGCGCGTCGGTTTTGAGAGCCCGTCGCACTTTACGCGGCTCTTCAAAAACACCTTCGGCTATCCTCCCGCACAGCATCGGCGCCTCGGTGCCTAGCGGTGCGGAAGGGGCAACCGATTGACTACGCCGTTATGCCACTGCTTCGCTCAGGCGGCGCTTTGCCTCCTGATAAACATCTGCGGGGAGCGGCCCCTTCTCGGCGATAGCGATGTTCTCGTCCAGGTGCTTGGGGATCAGCGTCCCAACGATGGTCGTGGACATTGCCGGGTGGGAGAGCGTGAAGCGAAGCAGAAACGCGGTTCGGGATTCGCCCTCCTCGCGCAGTTCGTCCAGATTCGCCTTCTCAAAAGCGGCCCATCGATCCTGGTTTCCGAGTCCTTCGCCGGGTTCTCCACGGGCAACGCCGCCCCGAATAATGGTTCCCGCTCCGGCCTCCGCGGCCTTGCTGATCGCCTCTTCATGCTGGCGCTCCAGCGCGGAGTAGGGGATCTGAAAAACATCGAACACGCCTGATGCGATATAGCTCTCGATATGCGGGTTGGTGGACGAACAGCCGATCCAGCGTACCTTGCCCTGGGATTTCATCTCCTGGAGGACCACGACAAGGTCCCCCTGCTCCGTCTGCTCCACGCTCGGGTTGTGCAGCTGCATCACGTCCACATAATCCGTCTTCATGCGTTCCAGAGACTCATGCAGTCCACGGAACAGGTTCTCCCGAGTCCAGACATGCGGTGTGTCGTCCGTGTTCTCATCTTTATGCACTACGGTACAGCCACACTTTGTCGCGAGATAGAACTCACCGCGCCGGTGACTGAGAAATTTGCCGATAAACTCCTCGGAGCGCCCGTAGTCGTTCGCGGTATCAATAAAGTTGATGCCGCTGTCCACAACCGCGTTGAGGATTTGTTCGGCCTGCGGTTCCGTGACGGGGCGTCCGCCCCAGATACGCGAGCCGCGCACCTCCATAGCCCCATAAGAGAGGTCGGTTACCTGAAGACCGGTGCGGCCCAGGGTTCTTTTTGTCAATGCCATTGGTTCAGTTACTCCTTCATTGAGATTTGGGAATCGTTTGGTTAATAGGGACAGCGGAGGGCGCGAACGGCATCCTCGCCACCTTCGGTATCAAGGCGTTTCAGTTCCTGCAGAAACGTGCCGAAATGGCGCGTAGGAGTATAACCGATGGTGACAGCGCCCTCGCCCACATCACTCATGCCCGGTTTTCTCGTGACACGGATGCCGTATTTCTCGATCAACTCGTGGGAACCGGTAAAGATATGTTCGCAGGTGGAAAGTGGATCTGATTCCCAGTCCGCTATCTGCTCTGGTGTGAAGCCATTGGCACGTACGGCGTTCGCGATGATGCCTTCCGGCTCCGTGTCCTCGGGCAGAGGGTTGGCAAGGTGGTGAACCGCTGCACCAATGCAGTCCGGAACATCTTCTCTGTCGACACCGCCATAGAGCAGCCGTGCGCCGTAACGGTTTACCCAGTCATCGCCCCAGGGCGTGAGGTCCGCGGGACGAATGGCAACATAACGAATGCCGCCGTTGCGCCGGTTGTACTCACATAGCTCCTCGCCGATGCGCTTGGTGAAGCCGTACTTGTCGTAGTGCCCGTGCCACGCCTGGGAAGATAGAAAGACAAGCCGCTTAACTCCTGCGGCCTTCGCCGCCTGAAACGTCCAGAAGGTGCCATCGACGTTCAGACGCCAGAAATCCACCTCGGTTTTAGAGCCGGAATGAATGCCGTGCCAGGCGGGCAGGTGCAGCACCATGTCACAACTCTCCACAGCCCGTTCCAGACCAAAGCCTGACTGTACATCACACTGCACGAATGGGTAGCCCGCAAAAATGGCCGAATCAGGCAGCTTATTGAGATCGGAGAGAACCAGATCATGCCCGGTCTCCGCGAGCCGGGAGATCATGCCCTTGCCGATATTGCTGCCCGCACCGGTAATCAGAATACGCATACGTTCTTTCTATGAATGTCCATAAATACTGCCGGAAGACCAGAGTGCTTTCACATCCTCGCCATGGCTGTCTCTGGCCTGCAGGTCCTGCAAAAACTGAGCAAAGCCGACAGCGGGTTTCCACCCGATTAGCCGTTCCGCTTCGGATAAATCGTGCTGCTCAACGCGTTCGGGCAAG
>JAZKEA010000229.1:0-1211 GCA_040387315.1 Armatimonadota bacterium
GGGAAATCCCGAGGATAGCGGCCCCCACAGCGTCATAGTCGGGCTGCTGATCCCGGAAATTACAGGATTCGGTGGTACAGCCAGGCGTATCGTCCTTCGGATAGAAGTACAGCACCACAGCCTTCTTGCCTTTGTAATCGGATAGCGAGATCGGGGTGTCGCTTGTTTGTGAGAGAAGGGTAAATTCAGGGGCGGGTGTTCCCACCTCAGGTCGGTCAGCCATAATTGTCGTCTTTCAGGGGAAGTTATTCGTTTTGTTCAGGCTATCGGGTCCAGGAGACATCGGCAATACCCTCACGATGGTTAGCGGCGCGTGCTAGGACGAAGAGCAGATCCGCCAGTCGGTTGAGGTAGCGCAGCACCTCTGCGTTCATCTGGTCCGGCGCCTCCTGCCAGAGCGTCACCGTCCGGCGCTCGGCCCGGCGCACCACGGCGCGGGCGAGATGCAGAGCGGACGCTCCCGGCGAGCCCCCCGGCAGTATAAAATTTCGCAGTGGCTCCAGCTCAGCCTCGAAGCGGTCAATGATCTGCTCCAGGGCAAGCGAGTGATGGGCCTCGACCCGTGGCACAATATTTTTTCCCGCCTGCGCGTCCCGCTCCAGCGGCGTCGCGAGGTCCGCGCCCACGGTAAACAGCTGGCTCTGCAGATCCGTGATGATAATTTTGAGTCCCGCGTCCGTGATCTGCCCCACCGCGATACCGAGGGCCGCATTCGCCTCATCTACGGTTCCATAGGCTTCGACGCGCTTATCGTCCTTGCCAACCCGCTGACCGCCATACAAACCCGTTTCGCCGGTATCGCCCGTTCCTGTATAAATCTTCATCTCGCGTCGTAAACCTCTGTTTGAAGTATAGGCGGCGGAAAATCGTGCTGTCAAGTAAGGGAAGGCGGCCCCGAACACCAGAGCGGCCCGCCCGAGACGCGTCTGGCCTGCAGATTTGCAGAGGCAAGACACGTTCGAGCAGGCCGCTATAAAGAGAAGACTAAACGTAAACGGTGGATGCTATTACGACGGTATGTTACTTTTCGTTCAGTCCAAAGAAAGAATAAACACGTGCAATATCGTCCGGATCATACTGTGGCAGGCCATTGACAATGGTTTCTTCTAACTCGATTTTAGTCAGCCTCTCAAAAACTTTGCGCGCCTCCCTGCAGACTATCGCGGGACCAACATCGGACGCTATCGCCGTCTGGTCGGACAGCAGAGAGA
>JAZKEA010000229.1:1221-5264 GCA_040387315.1 Armatimonadota bacterium
CTAGTAGCGTAAGGCGTGCTCCCGGGTTTGCATCAAAGATTGGCTGCATCTGCGCAGAATTTATCAGACCTATCTCGCATTGGACCAGCAGAACGCCGACAGTGGTGCGATCCCACTGCGTTGGTCTGTCATAGCCGAGCAGGTCTCGCCAGTTATGCTCACTGAACAGACGAGTCAGCAGTCTGCGTGCTGTAGGGTCCCGCTTATACACTGTCAGCCGGTCCATGAGTCTTTGAGGAGAACGTGAAATCGTCGGATGCTTCTTGAGAGCGGCGGCAATGCGTGGAACAATCTGGGGGGCCTTCAGCTGCGTAAATGCCTCTCGGTCACAGTAAAGCATCCTGCTCATCGCAGGCGTGGCTACGAGGACGTCATCATCCTCGATCATCGGCAGAACGAAGAGTAGGGACTCCAGCGAAGTGCCTGCGGCTTCGATAGCTCCCTTCCGGATGAGTGGGTCTTTGTCGAAACGGGCGGCAGCGAAATGTCTCAACGCCTTGTCACCGTAGCGGTCTTGAATACGGCTTCCGTTGCGCGCCTCTTCCAGTGCCTGCTTTACCTCGGCGGGCGTTTGCGCAAGCGACTTTGGCAGTGGGGCAAGAACTCCCATGCCCAGAAGGGCAGCGAGACAGAGTAGGTTTGGCTTTTGCATCCGTTTTTCGATTACTTCACTTATCGGGAGCCTGAGATGGAGCAGCTTGACTCGGTAAAGTTTTATTCAGCCTTTCCCAGAGTTCCCGCGCATCGGGCGAATCATCCTGAAAACGAACCATGCTGTCGGCGAGACGCGCCCGAATCTCCCTCAGCACCTTCTGGCTTTCTTCGTCCGCAATGAGATTCCGCAGTTCGTAGGGGTCAGCGGCTAGATCGTACAGCTCATCACAATCATCAGATTGATCGGAAGAGTCGTTATTCTCTCCATGGGCGACGTATTTCCAGTTCTTCCAGCGCAGCATCCGCTGAAGCAGGTTTCGCCCGTAGTGACCATGGCTCTCCAGCATCAGGTCCTCTCGCCAGAGGGTGGAAGAGGAATCCGGCTCGCGCAACAGCGGCAGAAGGCTTGCACCATCTCCGGCAGCGGGCGCTCCGGCGGCATCGCGCACCGTCGCCACAACATCCAGGTTAGAAACCAGAGCCGCGCTTCGCCTGCCCCGCGCTGCCCCGTTCCCCGTGTCTCGGAATGCCAGCGGAATACGCATCGTCTCTTCCACCATCAGCCAGCCCTTGTCGAACAAGCCGCCGTGCGATGCGATGATATCGCCGTGATCCGCGGAGTAGACAACAATCGTGTTCTCCGCCATGCCCAGTCGGTCCAGTGTCTCCAGAACAGTGCTGAGGGCATCGTCTACGAGCGCGATATGCTCATAGCAGCGGGCGACAACCGGACGCCAGTCCTCCCAGGTAACCGTGCTGATACCTTTGGTGATCTGTTCACGGAAGTCGCGATGGTGGGCAGGCCGGTCCTCCAATGGGTGCGTAAAACTGGGATAAGGCGCGATGTCGGCGGGATTGACCGTTCCCGCGAACGGCGCGGCGACATAGTAAGGCTGATGCGGCCCCCAGGGATCAACCCTCAGACAAAACGGCTCGCCGTCGCGGGCACGCTCCTCCAGGTACCGGTTTGCCAGGTGGGTAACGAAATAGGCCTCGTGGACCTCCTTGGGTCCGTCAATGACACCCGCACTCGCATGATACGTGACACCCGAGGCACTGCCTCCGGTGTCTTCCAGCCGGGTCCGGCCAAGGCGCGACGCATCCCGGATATGCCACTCGATATCAACCATAGGTTCGTCCGGCAGACCGCGCTCGCGCAGATACTCGCGATAGACCGGGCTGCTGTAGGGGTCGCCGTAACGGGGTGCGGTCCAGCCCTCGAAGCCATGGTCCTGCGCAGTCCCCGCACCGCCGCCGACGGCATGCCACTTACCGAACAGGGCGCTCCGGTATCCCACCTCGCGGAGATCACGGCTGTAAATAGGGGCATCAGGAAGAAACGACAGGCGCGACCCGAACTTACCATCGTTGTTGAGGATGCCGTGAGCATGCGGGTACTGGCCCGTGACCAGAGAGGCGCGTGCCGGGGTGCAGAGCGGGCAGACCGTGTACGCGTTATCGAAGCGCGTCCCCTCAGCACACAAACGGTCAAAGGCAGGCGTCTGGATCAGCGCACGGTTCAGTTCCAGATGGTGGGCGTAGGCGTAGTGGTCCGAATTCAGCCAGACAATATTGGGACGAAGTGTCATGTGTTCTCATGAAAAGATGCACTGCTTATCCATTTAAGTTTGATCAAAATCTTGAACAAGCCGTATCTGTAATCCTTGAAACAACCTTTTATGGTCATTCGAGGTGCAGACACACTTAACTACCTCATCTGGCGTGCTAATACCTTCAAAACACATAGATTTGTGAGTCTCCAGCCGAATCGCACGGATTCGTGGAGGCTTGCTGTCCTTTACCCTAACTTAGGACGAGGGTGCGCCTGCAGGTTCATATAAGAGCACACGAACATCAGGAAGTGCGGCAAAAGCCTGTACAATGCGGGGCTTCACATCAGACCAAATCAGACCACCCAAGCCACAGCCAAGTGGTGGAAGAGCGATGGACTGAATACCCAGGCGCTGCACTTCCGCAACAAGTGCTTCTAAGCCTTTATCAATATAATCCAAACTACTCTTCCCTTTCCAGTGAACCTTCGTAGGAAAGTTAATGATGTAGCGAGAACCCATAGGGGTGTCGCGGACGTATGTTAGCATTTTGCCAGGGGCTAAGTCGTTTCGACTACACACCTCTCTGTAGAGAGAATAATTTTCCGGATATGCTTTTCGAAACTGTAGGGCTACCCCCCGCCCCATAACGCCAACACAGTTAACAGCGTTAACAATCGCTTCTGCGTCCGCTTGCAGAATGTCGCCGTTCGTGAGTTCAAGCATGCATAAAGCCTCAAACGTACCACTCCGGTGTCACAGGGAAAGGCGGAACGTGTTTGGAATGAAGCAGAGGTTTTTGCACCTCATAAGCGGTGGCAGATTATCAAGACAGATTTTACGTTGGTTTTTTCGTGCCAATAGTTCAGGGTGTCATCACCTTCGTCATTTTCCACTGCATTGACAAATCACCGCCGCATCTGCTATTCTTCGCTTACCTCTGTTGCCGCGCGGAACGGGTGAATAGCCTGGTGGCAGCGCCGATGATGACGCCGCCTGGTTCCTCTTGCTGCTGCGGTGGTAACTGAGGAGACGACTTGAGTGCCTGAAGAACCTCTGCCCGCGCTTTCACCTGCCGACAGCCCGCTCGGCTCGTTTGCCTTTGTTCTGCACTCGCATATCCCCTATGTCCTCGCCCACGGTCAGTGGCCCCACGGCACCGACTGGCTGACGGAGGTCGCCGCCGAATCCTATATCCCCCTTCTCGACCTGGTGAACGAGCTGGCTGACGAAGGTCTTCCCATCAAGCTGACCATTGGCCTCACCCCTATCCTTTGCGAACAGCTGGCGGACGAGTCCTTCAAAACCGAGTTTACGGACTGGCTGGAGGCGCAGATTGGGGCGGCGGCTATGGATGCGCGGACGTTTCGCGCGGCGGGAAATACCGCGATGCTGGCGCTCGCGGAGCGCTGGCGCGCCTGGTTCCGCCAGACACTGCACCAATTTACCGCTGTCTACGACCGTGACATCGTCGGGGCATTTCGGCGGCTTCAGGACGCCGGGCGGATCGAGATAATCACCTCGGCGGCGACCCATGGCTATCTGCCGCTCCTGCTGACCGACAGCGCCGTAAAGGCTCAGGTCGAGACCGGGGTAGCAAGCTATGTCCGGCACTTCGGGCGGCGTCCGACCGGGTTCTGGCTGCCGGAGTGCGCCTACCGTCCGCGCTATCAATGGAATGCCCCTCTGGAGAAGTATCAGACAGCCCAGCCCGTGCTCCGGCGCGGTGTCGATGAGTTCCTCTCCGATGCGGGAATCCGCTATACCTTTATCGACAGCCACCTGCTGAAAGGCGGGTCGGAGATGCAGGGGATCTATGCGGATCGCTTTGGTGCTCTG
>JAZKEA010000230.1:0-2059 GCA_040387315.1 Armatimonadota bacterium
GACAGAAACAGGATAGGTACGGACACCCGCTCGAGATGCTCGGCGCGCTCGGTTCCCGCTTTGCCCGCCGGGTGGAGCGGGAACGAGAAGAACACTAGACCTTGCACCTGCGCCAGAGGCTCCGCGGCAGCCGCCAGTGACGTCATGCGCCCGCCGAACGAGTGCCCGCCCGCGAGAAGCAGAAGATCCGGTGCCGCTGCGTGTGCGGCTGCCACCGCCGATCGTACGGTCACGAGACTCACCGCCTGCGAATCACGGCCCCCTCCCCCACGCTGCATATAGGGGAAGTTGAAGCGAAATGTGGCGATGTTCGCCTCGGCAAGACGCTCCGCAATCGTCTGCAGCGTTCGATGCCGCAGGTCGGTGCTGGCACCATGCCCCAGCACCAGCAGAGCGCGAGCCCCCTCGGGTCGCAGCAATAACGAGGACACCTCGCCTTTTTCCGCTGTGGCGATGAACGCGGATTCCGTAGTTTTAGTGGATTCGAAGTTCATGGGATCAACCCGTGTCGTGGCTGTCGGAAAGTACTAGCTGCATTCTAGGCAACGCCGGATTTATCCTGCACCTTCATATGGTCATCCAATGTTTCGATATTGTCGGCGAGGACCACACTATCCACATCGGCCAACTTTTTAAAGTAGAGGCATCCCCTGGTTCCGCATGACGGAGTTCTTGGAGTATGAACGGTTGGCGAATAGAGTGCGTCGGATGAAATAAACAGCCGTAAGCAGTAATATGACAGGAAAATCCTGTCATTTGACAGGATTTTATGCATCTACCGCACTGTAGGTGGGTACAGTAATGCACTGAACAGAATCACAAGCGAATTATTGGCCCATCATTCCTTGCCGCACGAACCGAAACTGTGGCAGCGGCGGCGACAGTAGTTCATTAGTACAGTAGTCACGAGGAGAATCTTGCATGTCTATTGCTGCTGGCGCCGCGAGCCTTATTCATGGAGCCTGCTATGGTGTTTCTCTAAGCCTTGAGGAATGACAGCCTCGAAGACGATAACTGAGGACGAGGATAAAGCACTCGGTAGTACCTCTTCGTCTTCATGTTCTTTCCAATTCCGCCTTTCGCACCGCGACAACGTCGCCTGGATCGAAGTTCGCGGCGACGTCGAGGACGAGGATAAGATAGCTTTCCGAAACCTCATCTTCCACAGTCTTGATCACGCTGCCGTGGAAAAACCGGATGACATAGCCCTTGACCTCAGCGCGGTCAACTTTTTGTCCGAGGAGGCCGTTGCTGTTTTAATTCAGGCACTAAAGGCGCAAAAGGCGCGGGGAGCACAGCTTCGCCTGGTTCGCCCGTCGCCGTGGGTGAGAAAAAAGCTGGAGCGGACGGCCCTGCTTTCGTTATTTCTGGTCGAGGACAGTTGAAGGACCGCTAACGGAAATCTCGTAACGGAGATCCTGTCTCTTTACTGGACAACGCCCACAAGAAGTGCGATGTCGTCCCTGGCCCCTCCCTCACCGAACGCATCAATACCTGCAATGAGGGCCGCGGTGATAGCTTCGGCCCGGTTCCCCTCAGCTATCTTGGTCCCTTCCCTTGCACATTCTCGGAGGAGCCGCGTTATCCCCGCGATCTCCAGCATTTCCCGGCGCGTTGCCCCGACTTCGGTCATGCCGTCCGTAAACAATGCCAGCACGTCTCCCCGAAATAGAGGAACCACTTCCTGCTGAAAGACGCTGCCTGCAAACCCGCCCAGAACCGAACCGGTGGGCCGCAGTTCTTCGACCTCGCCCGTGCCGGACCGCCAAACGAGTCCTGGTTCCTGACCGCAGTTCACATACGTCAGCGTTCTTAAAGCATGATCGTAGGTTCCCAGGAATAGGGTGGCAAAACCGGTCAGGAGATTCTGCTCGGCGAGCACCTGGTTTAGCTGAGTCACGGCGTCTGCCATCGTTGTTGCTGTGTAAAGCGCATAGCGCGTCATGTTCCGAACGGTTGCGACTTCGCTTGCCGCACTGAGCCCTTTACCGGAAAGGTCCGCGACAACAAGTCCCGTGCAGCCCTTCTCAACAGGAAACACGTCAAAGAAATCACCGCC
>JAZKEA010000231.1:0-1553 GCA_040387315.1 Armatimonadota bacterium
AAAAAACAGTCGGGCGAAACCCTCGTTCTACGGTCGGCACAATGACCGACATCAGCAGCTATATCAATCTGCTGTTCGCAACGGTCGGAGTCGCGCACTGCCCTTTCTGCGAAACCGAAGTTCCGATTCGGACCTCAGGCCAGATCACGGAGATGCTTTTATCCCTGCCTAAGGGAACCGTGGTGGAGCTGCGCGCGCCGCTTTTCCGGGTCTACGATGAGGACTGGGACTATGTCTTCGCCGAGATTCGTAAGGCGGGCTATCGCCGATTGATCGTTGAGGGGCGTTTGGTGGATGTCGGGGAACTTGTCGAAGACCCGGAAAAATGGCGTGGACCCGTCGAGGTAATCGTAGACAAGTTCGTTATTCGCCGAGAGATCGAGAAACAGCTGAAAGTCGCGGTCGGAAATGCACTTGCGGTCGGCGAGCGTTTCCTGAGTGTTGCGATTGTCGAATCGCCTCCGAGTTTTGATGCTGACGCGTTTCTGGCAGGCTTCGGCTGCCCTAATCACTGCCTGGTGATGGGGGACCTCTCGTCCGAGCATTTCATGTTCAACAATCCCAGCAGCGCCTGTCGGACCTGTCTGGGGCTGGGTACGTACCGCCGGGCGCATGCTCCGCTACTGGTTCCTGACCCATCCCGAAGTATCGTGGAGGGAGCCTTTGTCCGCGAGGCGTTCCGCTATAATCTGGAGACCTGGGACGGGAAAATGATGTACAGTCTCTCCCAAAAGTACGGCTTTTCTCTCGATACCCCGTTTGAGCAGCTCTCGCCGGAGGCGACAAGCGTTGTCCTGCACGGCACAAAAGGCGAGACCTTTCCCCTGCTTCAGCCGCCGGGCGCAAAAGCGGACACAAAATGGCGAAGCGATGCCGTTCGCTTCGAGGGTATTCTGAGCCGGATCGAGCGTACCTACCGGCGCTACCGGGAGCAGCAGGAAGCCCACTCCCATATGGAGTCGTATCTGGAAAAGGTGATGGTGGAGCGTCCCTGCCCGGACTGCCAGGGGGCGCGTGTGCGTCCGCAACGCCTGCTGGTGACTCTCGGCGACAAAAACGTTTACACGTTCGGCGAGGTCAACTTCGCGGATCTGCTTCAGATTCTTGACAGTGTCCAGGGCGACCTCCGCAACAAGAGCGCCGGAGGTCAGGTCCGCCGTGAGATCCGAAGCCGCGTCGAACTGCTGCTCGGTATCGGACTGGACTATCTCAACTTTAACCGCCCGTCGGGCACCTTGTCGGGCGGCGAGGCGCAGCGCATCCGCCTTTCGACTCAGATCGGCTCTGGCCTTATGGGGATGCTCTATGTGCTGGATGAGCCAAGCATAGGACTCCATCCCAAAGACAATGTCAAGATGATCGAGACGCTGCGACGGCTTCGTGACCTGGGAAACTCCGTGGTTGTCGTGGAGCACGACGAGGAGACGATCCGGGCCGCGGATCATGTGGTGGAACTGGGACCGGGGGCGGGAGTTCACGGCGGCGAGATCGTGTCACAGGGAACTATCGATGATCTTCTCAAAGACCCGGCCTCCGTCACCGGCGCGTTTCTC
>JAZKEA010000232.1:0-3352 GCA_040387315.1 Armatimonadota bacterium
GGAGCGGCACAGATCGCAATGGCTTCCGGACTTCCGATGGAATACGTGCTGGCGCAGTACCGAACAGTGGGGGCGCCACTTCCCATGGTCGCCAACAAGCTTGGTGTTCCTCGCGTTGACTTGAATGCCGATATACCGGGCTATGGAATGAGCGCCGCTGACATGGGTGTCATGATGTCTGGCGGCTCGGGTATGTCCGGCATGCCATCCGGTACGAGCGGGAGTTCCACAATGAGCTCCGGCACCGGTTCGACCGGCACCGGAACAAGTGGGAGTACAACCGGAACGGGTACTACTGGGACGGGGGGCACAACTGGTACTGGAACCTCTGGAACAGGCACCGGCGGCAGCTCAACTGGCACCGGAACATCGGGCGGTACGGGCACTGGTGGCTCTACAGGCACGGGCACAGGCACCGGTAGTGGTTCTACCGGCACCGGCACGGGAACTGGCACCGGTGGCGGATCGACAACGACACCTTAGTTTCCGTTGCCACTTTATCGATACGACAAAAGAGTCTCTGTAATGCCGGGCAGCATCTGCTGCCCGGCATTACCCTTTCAAGGCAGAATCTCTTTCCGATGGCACAGACGGATAAGGCAGAGCGAGATCCGATCAAGCACCTTGGCTCTACTGCTTTGTGAAGCGTTGGTCCATTCGACGGTGACTGTTCAGGAAGGGGAATGGCCTCCTATCAGCGAAAGTAGCTCTGCAGCCCATCCAAAAGAGGGCGTAAGGGGGCCTTGAGCGGATGGGAATGGCATTTGACCGCGAGGATGTTTCTAAAGGTGAGTCTGACGCATCCAATGTTCATGCTCTGCAAAGACCCTCTACGATAACCTCGTCTCCCCCCGTCCTCCGACTTCGGGCATTTCTGATCGCGATTCCGTTGCTGATTGGTATCTGTTTTGTCTCCGTGTATGCCGATATGGTGTCCAAAGTGGTGCAGTTCGGCGTTCTGCAGCTCGCCCCTCCCGCGGTTGCCGCTCTGTTCGTACTGGCCCTGGTCAACCGGGGCTTTTCTCGCCTTCTGAAACGGGAACTGCTGAGTCGGGCGGACCTTCTGGTAATCTATGTCATGATGCTGGTCGGTGTTATCGTCTCAACCCGTGGCATCGTGGAGAAAGTGATACCGCCGCTCGCCTATCTTCCCTACTATGCAACGGAAGGAAATGGTCTGAGCCGGTATCTAACACAAAACCTCCCCGCGTGGGCCGTGCCGTTTACGCCGTCGGCAGCCGTGGAGATGCCAACGACCATAAAGCAGTACTTTGAAGGACTGCGGCCCGGCGAACCGCTCTCACTGGGTGTTTGGGTCGCGCCGCTCCTGGCGTGGTTTGTACTGGTTGCCTGCGTCGCCTGGGTATTTCTCTGCCTTGCCACCAGTCTGCGCCGCCGCTGGGTGGAAGAGGAGCGTCTATCGTTCCCGCTCACCCGCCTGCCGCTGGCAATCCTGAACAATGAAGTGGAAGGGGAGCCTTTTTTCCGAAACAGGACGATGTGGATCGGGTTTCTGGTTCCTGTTATCGTGTTCGGCTTCAATGGGCTGGCGGCTAATTTCCCCACGATTCCAACAATTACGCTGGACTTCAATGTCTCGTCGCTTTTTACCGAGCGTCCACTCAACCAGATGGACGGTATCAGGCTCTGGACCTCACTTGCCGCAGTTGGCTTCGCGTATTTCCTGCCGAACGACCTCCTTTTCTCGCTGTGGTTTTTCTTTCTCTTCACCCGCGCTCAGGATGTTGTCGCTGTCGTCTTTGGCGGGCAGCCGGAGAGTATCGGAACCCATAACGCTCGCATCTTTACGGGCTACCAGGCAGCAGGGGCGTACATCGTTCTTATTATCGCTCAGATACGAATCGCATGGCCTTATTTGCGTCAGGCATGGGCGACCGCCTTTAGCGAGACACCTACCGATTCGCCTCCCCTGGATGACAGCAGCGAGCTTCTGAGTTACCGAACCGCTTTTATCGGGCTGGGTGTGGGGTTTGCGGGAATTGTACTCTGGCTCAGCTTCGCCGGGATGAGCCCACTTCTGGCGGCGGCTCAGATGGGAATTTATCTCTTTATCATTGCGATAATCATGACACGCAGTGTTTCCGAAGCCGGAATCCTGATGACGGAAACGAGTTTCCTTCCCAGCCATCTCATCCGTTTGATCACGCCACTTCCCCTGCTTGGCCCTCAGAACATGACAATGATGGCGCTGACGGATACGGTCTTTACACGCGATCTGCGCGGCGTGTTGCTGTCGCCGTTTATGGACACGCAAAAAATGGCCAGCGAGATAGGAATGCGGCCCCGCGCCCTGCTCCTTCCCCTGGTGCTGACCATTGCGTTGGGATTTGGCGTCGCGAGTTACTTCTTCCTGTATTTCAGCTATAAGCTGGGTGGCCTGAACCTGTATACCTACCCGAGTTCCAATGCAGGCAACATGTACAATCAGGCGGCGGCTGTCATCCAGGGAAGGTATCGTGCGCCGGACGCGACTGCCTATAGCGGTCTGGGCGTCGGGATAGTGATTACCGCCATTCTGGCGACCCTGCGGGCGCGCCTTACCTGGTTCCCGCTCAATCCGCTCGGTTATGCCCTTGCACCCACCTGGACGATGTATGTGTTTGCCTGGCCTTTCTTCCTTGCCTGGCTCATCAAAACGGTCGTCAATCGGTACGGGGGAATGCGTCTCTACCGGCGAATCGCGCCGTTTATGCTCGGCATGGTCCTGGGGGAGTTCACGATGGCTGTCTTCTGGGCCCTGATGAGCACCAAGCCCATCGGATGGAACGCACCGGCATTCCCCTGGCCCTGACACCGGGGGTTAAATCAGCTTGCCCGCCGCAGCTCCTCGTAGGAGATGATTTCCGGTTCCGTGCGTTCTCGGACCGTTTCGCCGGAAACGATACAGGCGCTGACATTGTGGGCGGTAGGAATGTCGTACATGATGTTCTGCATTACCTCCTCCAGAATGGTTCTCAGTGCCCGTGCGCCTGTCCCTCGGGAGATTGCCTCACGGGCAATCTCCTGCAGTGCATCTGGTGTGAACTCCAGCGTCACGCCGTCGTATTCCAGATACTTTTTGAACTGCTTTGTCAGCGCGTTTTTGGGCTCGGTTAATATCTGAAGAAGCGCCGGTTCGTCCAGGGGTGTTAGTGTCGCCATAACCGGCAGCCGACCGATAAACTCGGGGATCAGGCCGAACTTCATGAGATCCTCGGGAAGGACGTGGGCGAAGTTTCCCCCCTTGGAAACGGGGGGGCGCTTCTCGGCCCGTTCCGCGCTTGCACGAAATCCCATTACCTGCTGGTTCATCCGGCGCTGATGGAAGGACTCGGCATTTCGCTGCTGCAGG
>JAZKEA010000232.1:3367-3938 GCA_040387315.1 Armatimonadota bacterium
ACCGCCGCAGATAACCAGGATATTCGTGGTATCGATCTGCACATAATCCTGCTGCGGGTGCTTTCGTCCCCCCTGCGGGGGAATGTTCGCTATTGTGCCTTCCAGGATCTTGAGCAGCGCCTGCTGAACCCCCTCGCCGGAAACATCCCGCGTAATGCTGGGGGACTCGGCCTTGCGGGCTATCTTATCGATCTCGTCGATATAGATGATGCCGCATTGAGCGCTCTTGATGACGTTAGGAAGGGTATCGCCGTTGTCGGCGGCTTGTACCAGTTTGAGGAGAATATTCTCGACATCTTCGCCGACATAGCCCGCTTCGGTCAGGCTGGTGGCATCCGCGATGGCGAAGGGAACATTGAGAATGCGGGCCAGAGTCTGCGCCAGCAGCGTTTTTCCGGAACCGGTGGGGCCGATGAGGAGGATGTTCGACTTTTGGAGCTCGACATCCGAGGGGACCGCGTTTATCCGCTTGAACTGGTTGTATACGGCGACGGACAGGGCACGCTTTGCCTGCTCCTGTCCGACGACATACTGGCTCAAAGCCCGATGGATCTCTCGTGGTTTCGGAACC
>JAZKEA010000233.1:0-575 GCA_040387315.1 Armatimonadota bacterium
TTGCAGGTCTCGCCATAACAATAACATCGCCGGTGGCCGCAGAAAGGAGCCTGATGATTTTTATCGTCCCTGTGGCGCTGTCCGGCCCGGTCTCCGTAAATTCCACCCTGTGATCCATAGTTCTAATTTTTCTGCCATTCCCATCGTAGAAGTAGACGGCAATCGGGGCTTTAGTCGGATCAACGACAATGTCCTCTAGCTCTACGGTTACCCAAAAATCTTTGCTTCGGGGAATTTTTTTCTTAGCTCGTGCCACCCGCTGTTCTTTATTCCAGGCCATTGGGTCTTCTGTATATAATGTGATGCTAATCGGTGTTCCTGTTAAATCCGGGTTCACAAGCGGTCCGACTTTTCCTGTCTTACCCTGAAGAACTGAATTGCCGCGTTTCTGCATTGCTCTCTCTTTCTGTTAATCGTTGTGTACGATTACCGATTGTCCGTAAAATCTTCTGGCGATAGCTCCTTTCCCTGCTCCCAGTGCTCCTGAAAAGCTGCTGCGCCGAGCCGAGCTCTGAGATCAGCTTCCTCAGAGTCGTAGCGAGCCCGGTATTCAGATGGCAACGTCGAATCTGACG
>JAZKEA010000233.1:585-1286 GCA_040387315.1 Armatimonadota bacterium
AGGCGATTACCGCTTCTGCCTCCCGGCTCAGCGCATAGGTTGTCTGCGCAATTCTAAAGAGCGCATCGATAATTCCCTCCTCATGTTTCATCACCGTGCGCACCCGTAGACTTTCCCGATGCTCCTGTAACGCGGCGGTGAAATCACCCTTTTCGAACAGGGTTGCCCCCAAGTTATGCAGGGCCACACCAAGATCCGCCGTGTTATTGCTGGCGCGGTGGAGCGCAATACTCGCGTGAAAATGCGTAATGGCGGTGTCGAAATCGGATTGGCGGGAAGCAATCATTCCCAGATTGCTGAGTACAGAGGCGATTCGTGCGTCGTCGTTGACCTCCTGGTAAAGCACCAGGCATTGCTCGAACATCTTTTTGGCGTCGTCATAGTGACCAAGCCGTTCTTCCGTGAGCCCGAGATTATTGAGGCATTTCGCCTGCCCCGGCAGATCCGCAAGCGCCTGATATACGAACAGTGCGTCCCGAAAAAAACAGGAAGCAGTTTCATAATCCCGGCTTGAATAGGCGAGAATGCCTGCCGCATTAAGACCCGGCACACGCAACTCGGGGGGAACGTCAGGAGTCAGCGCATCACCGAGCCACGCGGCACCCTCGGCGAGATGCCCACGGATCAGCCAGAAACGGTGGAGGGCCACGGCGAGGCGCAGTCGGGCAGTGGGGTCTATCGTTCCTTTTAGCGTGGCCCTG
>JAZKEA010000233.1:1296-7183 GCA_040387315.1 Armatimonadota bacterium
TTTTCGTGGTCCGCCTCCAGCCGGTCGAGCCATCGGACGGAATCGGCTCCCTGTAACTCCGGCTCAGCCCGGAGGGCATACTGGAGAAACCAGGCGCAGTGGCTGTTACGCGCGGTCTGCTCCGCCGGTGTACCGCTCAGTTTTTCCGCCGCGACCTCGCGTATCGGTTCCAGCAGCCGGTAACGCGGTTCCGGTTTGGCATTCTCGTCGAAAACAACGAGTGAACGGTCCACCAGGCTTTTGAGAAGGTGGAGCGCACGAACGGAGCTTCCCGCAGCGGGTCCCGCGACCGCGCGGGCCGCCTCCAGGGTGAATCCGCCGACGAAGATAGCAAGCTGCAGAAAGAACGCCTGCTCGGCCTCGTCCAGTCGCTGAAAGCTCCAGTCTACTGCCGCCCGCATGGTCCGCTGACGTGACGGGACAATCTCCGGATCGTCCGCATCGGGAGGATCATTGACCAGCTCGACAAGCTCAGCGGCGATCTCCTCGAGCGGAAGCACGCCGACCCAACGTGCCGCGAGCTCCAGGGCAAGTGGGATGCCGTCCAGGGCGCGGCAGATATTGGCGACGCTCGCGGCGTTCTGCCGGGTCAGTGCAAAGCTGCCGGATGCCTCCGCGCGGGCTGTGAATAGCTGGACCGCCTCGCTTGCCTGCACCGCGGTCAGGGACGGCTTCCCGATAACGCGGGGCAGCGGCAGCGGGGGGACCTCGCGAACGTACTCGCCGGGTATCGCCAGAGGTTCGCGGCTTGTCGCGAGTATCCGCAGATCCGGGCAGGCCGTCAGAAGGCTGTGCGCGAAGCGGGCGGAGCCTTTCAGCAGATGCTCGCAGTTGTCGAGCAGAAGGAGCGTGGCTCGGTCCCGGAGGCGTTCGATCAGGGTCTGCTCGGGGGTCTGTTCGGGAGACTGATACAGACGCAGCACACGGACCGCCTCCCGCGCGATCAGATTGGGATCATCCAGACCGTCCAGGCGGACGAGCCACACGCCGCCCGGAAAACCCGGCGCAAGGGGTCGCGCGGCCTCGATAGCGAGCCGTGTCTTTCCGCAGCCGCCCGCGCCTCGGAGGGTCAGGAGCTTATGCTGCTCCACCTGGGTTGCTACCTGGGTGAGCGACCGCGCGCGCCCGATAAACGACGACAGCAATATCGGCAGGTTCCCAACCGACTCGGAAACCGCGCGGAGCGGGGGAAAGTCGTTGGGAAGGCCGGGGGCGATAACCTGAAAGACGGTCTCGGGGTGGGGCATCCCCTTGAGGTGCCACGCATGGAGGCTACGGAAGGTGGCATCCGACCCGGTCAGGGCGTGGACCATCTCGTAGAACGCCCGCGACACGAGTATCTGCCCGCCATGACCCAGGTCCCGCAGACGCGCGATCGCATTGACGGAAAGCCCGAAATAGTCGTCGTCGCGGCACTCGGGTGTGCCGATATGAAGGGCCATGCGGACATGGAGGCTGCGAGGAGCCCCTTTCGCCGCTTCGGTCTGCAGGCGATTCTGCGCCTCGACCGCGGCGGCGAGGGCATCGCGAGGAAGGGCAAAAGCCGCGTGGAATGCATCCCCGACCGTCTTGAAGACTACCCCGCCGCGTCCCTCGATCACCTTTCGCAGAAGCGCGTCGTGGTGACGAAGCGCCGCCAGCGTCTGCGCCTCATCTTCGGCGCAATGACGCGTAAAACCCTCGACATCGGTAAACAACAGAGCGATGGTCCCGGACGGCAGCGCGGGCATGGACACTTTCTCCTGAAGGCTGAGGAGGTGGGTCGCCTCCTTGGAATAGAATTTCGTGATGCCGGTATTTATACCTTCTTATTTGTTCTCCAATAGTTTCGCCCTCGCCCCCGGCCCCTCGCTCTGGTATCCCTTAGCGAACAGGGCTCTCGTTATTTTGTGGTCAGCGTGATAACGGCATCGGTCAGGCCCGCCGATGCGCCTTTGAGGCGGATCGTGCCCGCCTGACCTTTTTTGGTGCGGACTATTACCAGCGCGAGGCCGTTAAAGGCATTTCGCTCGGGTGACTGAAAGGACTCAAAGCTGGTGGCATCGCCGTTGTCGGTCGCGATAATCTCGCCGGGCCCCTCGATCTCGAAGCGGACCCGGTTTTCCGAGCGGGGGACCATCGTCCCGGATGTGTCGGCAATCGACACCGTGACAAAGGCGAGGTCCGCGCCATCGGCTTTTAGAATCGAACGGTCGGCTTTCATCGTGACCCGTGCGGCGCTTCCCGTGGTTTTTACCGTACTATCGGCCCATTTCCTGCCGTCCTTATAGGCTACGACCCGCAGCTCCCCCGGCTGATAGACGACGTCATCCCAGCGCAGACGGTACTCGTATTGTCCCCTCTTTTTGCGGCCCAGCGATTTCCCGTTCAGAAACAGCTCCGCTTCATCGCCCGAGGTGTACACGTGAACCGGGGTCACCTGCCCGATCCGGTCGGGCCAGTTCCAGTGGGGGAGGATATGCGCCATCGGGAGGTCGGGCCGCCAGCGTGCCTGGTATAGGTAGAAGCGGTCCTTCTTGAACCCGGCGAGATCCACGATGCCAAAATAGGAGCTTCGGGACGGTACCCGGATCTTTCCAAGTTCTTTCAGCTCCTTCTCCGCGCGGGCTTTTTCGGCGGGATCGAAAAAGTTCAGCAGGTTCGAGCTATCGCTGTTGTACGGGGTCGGCTCGCCCAGGTAGTCAAAGCCGGTCCAGACGAACTCCCCCGCGACCGAGGGGTTCTGGTCCTGCCCCCGGAACTCGGTGTCCGGCGGCATCGCCCAGCTGGGCGCGTAAAGATCGTAGGAGCTGACCTGGAAATCGGCTTTGCCGCCGCTTTTATCGTCCGTGACCGGGAAGAAATACTCGCCGCGAGAACTGACGGTCGAGGCGGTCTCGCTGCCGAACAACGGTAAGTCCGGATTCGCCGCGCGAAACTTGCCGTACTCGCCCGGCTTGTAGTTGTAGCCAAAGGCATCGACAGTCGTCTGGAAACCGTTGTAGCCCGCGCGGGTGTCGTTCGCGCCGAGCGAGACAAGCCTGGTCGGGTCTTCGTCGCGGACAATCGCCGTCAGGCGGCGCGAGACTTCCGCGCCGCCGGGACTGCCCAGTTCGCGAATCTCGTTTCCCGTACTCCACAATATGACGCAGGGATGGTTCCGGTCGCGCCGCACGAGCGCGCGCAGGTCCTGCTCGGACCAATCGTCAAAAAGTACCTGATATCCGTTGGGCTTTTTCGCGCCTTTCCAGACATCGACGAACTCGTCCATGACCAGAATTCCCATGCGGTCGCACAGATCGAGCAGTTCCGGCGCGGGCGGGTTATGACTGGTCCGGATGGCATTGCAGCCCATCTCTTTCAGAATCTCGATCTGGCGCTCCATCGCGCGGATGTTGATCGCGGCCCCGAGCGCCCCCAGGTCATGATGGTTGCACACTCCCTGGATCGGAACGCGCTCGCCGTTTAGAATAAACCCTTTAGCTTTGTCCCAGGCGATTGTTCGAATCCCGAACGGCGTCTCGTAACGGTCCAGTACCGTTTTGTCCTGCTCGACGGTCGTCACCACTTTGTAACGATAGGGGTTCTTCAGGGACCACAGGCGCGGCGTCTTGAACGCGATACGCCCACCTAATGTCTGGGTCTCACCGGAAGAGAGGGTGATGTCGGCTTGACTGATCTCGGCGACCCGCTTATTGTCCGCGTCCAGAATCGTGGAAACAAGCCGGACAACTGCGGGGCGCGGCGAATCGTTCGAGAGCGTGGTCTGAATATCGACGGTTACTGCCCCCGCGCTCACCTCGGGTGTCGTAATATAGGTCCCCCAGTGGGCGACATGGACCGGCGCGGTCTTCACGAGCCAGACGTTCCGATAGATGCCGCCGCCGGGATACCACCGTGACGAATCGTTCGGATTATCAAGCCGGATCGCAAGGACGTTTTCGCTGCCAGGTCGGATAAACGGCGTGAGATCCAGGCGGAACGACGAATAGCCGTAGGGCCAGCCGCCGACGAGTTTTCCATTCAGCCAAACGGAAGCATAGGACATCGCGCCGTCGATGTCGAGAAAAATCTTCTTGTTTGTGTCCTCAGCAGGGAGAGTGAATCGCTTGCGATACCACCCGATGCCCCACCAGGGCAGTTTTCCGGTCTCTCCGGAATACTCCTGCTGAAATGGCCCCTCGATTCCCCAATCGTGAGGAAGATCGAGTTTACGCCAGCCGCTGTCGTCAAAATTCGGCTGGATATAGGACACGTCTGCCCCAGGATTCTCGGAGGGGCGAGCGGATTTTTCTGCCAACTTGACGAAGGCATTTCCGGTCGGTAAAAACCAGTCGCGGAGGCGAGCGTAACCGAGCTGTTCTCCGGCATCCGCAGGGTCCCCCTTCCGGAACCGCCAGTCCGCGTTGAAAGAAAGCCTCTGACGCGTTGCGGGCTGTGCGTCGGCTGAAGAAACAGGAATTGTCATAAATAGGGCCACTGCAGTGAAAATGATAAAGGGAATGATGCCGGTTCGAAGTGAACCTGAGTGTGCACGGGAAAACCGATTCGTAAAGGTATAGTGTTCGGGAGAGTTCATCACTCCGGTAGAGTTCGACAAAAAGCCGCGTCTTCCTGTGCAGCGCTGCGGGGGAGGGGTGAAACCCGGTTCTGCTCCCACTTTGTGCCTGCTTTGTATCGGCGAAAATTGTTCACGGATGTGTTCACGATTTCAGGCACGATGTGTACACGACGAATGGATATTATAGGCACAGAGCGTTGCCGGAACCACCGTTTCTCGCGCCGGACGCCAAAAACTCAGGAGTTGAGAGGATCAGTGACTAATATTTCGACAGACGCGTCCGCAGGCGCTGCCCGTAAGGCCGCCGAAAACTGCACATTCCCTTTGGTAGTGCGCGCCGGACAAGCGAATCCGCGGACGTATAAAATTATGGGGGACGGTGTCTCCGGCGCCTGCCTTGTCGGCGCGGAGGAGACCGGCGGTGTGTTCTCTCTTTTTGAGATTACCGCCGAGCCGGGCGGGGTGATCTCGCCCCACCGGCACTCCACGGAGGAAGAGACCTTCTATATTCTCGAGGGGAATTTTGAGGTTCAGCGGGGCGGCGAACTCATCGAGATGAGCGCCGGAATGGCGCTGCACGGGCCACGCGGGGTTATCCATGGGCTTCGGTGCGTTGGAGACGTCACAGGCCGCATTCTGATCGTCACCATCCCCGGCGGCTTTGAGAACTATTACCGGGAGATGAACGAGAGCGAAGGCGCTGCTGACCTCGCGTTCCTGATGGGTAAATACGGTCTTCAGGCGGGGCCTGAACCTATCCAGCCGTCTCATTACAGTCACCTGGCCCCCAATCGCTTCGTCGGGCTCCGAGACCACCGGGGCCACGTTCTGGTTTCCAGCGACGAAACCGACGGTGTTCTGGTCCTTGCCGGTCTCGAAGTCGATCCCAAGGGGGGACTGCAGCCGCACCTGCATCGACTCGAAGAGGAAATCTTCTATGTGCTGGAGGGGCAATTTCGCATAATGCTTGCCGACCAGGTCATTGATGCCTTACCCGGAGATTTCGTTTTCGCGCCCCGCGGCACGGTTCATTCGTGGTCGAACGTAGGGGATGCCCCGGCTTACGCCCTCGTGCTGATCGCTCCCGCCGAAAATTTCCAGAACTTCTCCCTCGAGATGGAAAAGCTGGTGGCCCGAATCGGCGAGGATGTGCCCGACCGGGAGGTTGATCCGGCATTGCTGCAGGAGATAAAGGGGGTCTACCAGCGGCATTCCATCGAATTGTCAGAGTTTGGGCAGCCCTGAGGAAGGGGAGGGGTGGCAGAACGCGGTTTTTGCTGCCCGTCCTGCCGCCAAGCCGCGTCGCAGCAGGGGGCGTTTATAGAAACCTTAGTGGTGGCGATACCC
>JAZKEA010000233.1:7193-10299 GCA_040387315.1 Armatimonadota bacterium
GTAGCCTCAAAAGAGGGAATCGGTCGGGCGATGCTTACCGGATGATTCTGAGTCTGATCGCGAAAGAGCGTGATCTCTGAAACCGCAGGATAGAGGAATAAGCGCCATCAGCACCCCAAAGGCGACCACCAGAAAAAAACGATCCGTCGATTATCAGGCGGACCCTTTTCTTCATGTCACTGAGACCAATGAGTCCAGGGGAGGCCGTGATACGCCGTCTCTTGAATCCGTTGCCGTGGGAGTGCTCCGCCATCCGGAACTGCTTCAGGAAATTTTTCGCCGACTCGCGTGGCTGGAAAAGGAGCAGCTTGAAGACCTTCGCCGCGCGATTGACAAAGCCCTTCAGCACCGCGAGGAGGTACTTGCCGCCTGTGCGGAAGGCCGCTTCGGCAGGGATTTTGTTTCCAACCCCGCCCCGGAAGGTCCCCGCGAGGAACCACCGGCCAAATAGACTAGAATTCTCCGCTTAACGCAGACAAACAACGTGTATACGTACCTTTATACTGCTTTTGTTAAACCTTTTAGCAAAAAAACTTCATAATTTGTTAGAATACGAAAAATATTCAAACGATTTAGCACGTTTTTGTACTGTATCCTTTGCCTATGCTTCTTGCTCGGCGCTTCTTTACCAGGGCTGGTATTCGTCCTTTTCGTTTGTCCTCTTTGTTTGTGTCCGGCATTGCATTTATCGCAAGCCAAGCTTCTCCCGTAGTGCCGCCGCTCCGCTCTATTGGGGTGTTGAGCCTGCTTCTCCTGGGGACTGCCGCCCTCTCCGGCTGTGGCGGAGGCGGGAGCGCCGGGAGCCCGACCTCGGCTCCGCAGACCGTCTCCGCCGCACCGGGCACGGACGCGACGGGTAACAAGGCTGTATTCATACCGAATTATGTTCCTCATCTGATCGCTACCCGCCGCTGGAACAAGAGTGTGGTCACGGTCAGCGTGGTGCCCCCATCCCTCGACATCCAGCAAATCAGCGATGCCGACCGAAAGCGTCTGGTACTCCAGGCAGCGGAGCTCTGGGCCGAAAAGGTGGGGCAGGATGTTCGTTTCAACGTCGTGGATGCGTCTGACGATGCAGATATCAAGCTAACCTGGGTAGCGAGCTTACAGCCTGTGGATACGATTGGCCGTACCGAAGTGCGTTTTCGTCTCGAGGACGATGTGCTTCTCTCCGCGTCGGTCGCGATTGAGGAGTCCCTGCCGGAAAGCTTTCAGGTTCAGGTGATCGCCCACGAACTCGGTCATGCGCTGGGAATCGAGGGACATAGCGGCGATGGCAGCGATCTGATGTATGCCCACGCCCATCTGCCGGCAGCCGTGACCCGAAGCGATCAAAATACGATTCTGTGGCGCTACAGTGACGAGGATTCGGCATCTCGCTCCTTGGATTCCGCCCGTACTTCTCCGGCGGAAACGACATCGGCCGTGTGCGTCTGCGATCTCCGCCGATAGCTCGTCGCTCCCTTAAATATGTAAAACCGGTTTTCCCTCAATAATAGCGGCTAATCGGTGCGCTTATCCTGTCCTGCCGTTATAATAAGTCTCTATGCCGCCGCCTAATGAACTGCAATTCGGGGAACTCGAAAACCCTGTGAGCCCACCGATACCAGACACGGCGGAGCCGATTATCGCTTCTTTTCTTCTGCACCTCGATGGCTGCATTACCTCGTGGAGCCCCGCCGTGGAACAGATGTTTCGCTACTCGTCCCAGGAATGGATCGGGCAGCCGGAATCGCTTCTGTATCCGCCCGGCTCTCCGGATCTCTGGGAACAGGACCGCGCACAGGCAGAGCTGACCGGGTCCGCTTCCTCCGTTCGTGTCTTTGTCACGCAGGATGGCGCACCGCTGCGGGCCGACGCGGTGCTGACCGCACTGTACAACAGTTCCGGCAGTCTGATGGGCTTTTCCCGGACCCTGCGGACAAAAACGGACGCTGCCGATTCGGAGGTGGAAAGCCGACTTCAACTCGCCGCGGAAGCGGCTCAGGTCGGAACCTGGGACTACTCCCCGATCACGGGCAGCCTGCAATGGGACAACCGCTGCCGCGCCGCCTACGGTCTGCCGCCGGATGCCCCCGTCGATTACGATACCTTTCTCGCGGGCATTCACCCCCAGGACCGCGCCCGCGCGGACGATGCGGTACAGCGCGCGCTGAGGGGCGAGAACCGGGGCGAATACGAGATCGAGTTCCGCACCATCGGTCTTGAGGATGGCGGATCGCTGCGATGGGTAGCGGCGCGAGGGCGGGCGTTCTTTAATGCGAACGGGGTCGCCGAACGGTTTATCGGCACCCTGATCGATATTACCGGACGGCGTTTGACCGAGGAGGCGCTGCGAGAGCGCGACGACCGGTACACCATGGTGACCCGAGCCACCCGCGACGCCATCTGGGACTGGGATCTTATCACCAACGTGGTCCGCTGGAATGAGGGCGTGGTTTCGCTGTTCGGTTATCAGCCCGGCGAGGTCGTCAGCACCGCCGACTGGTGGTATGACCACATCCACCCGGACGACCGAATTCGTGTGGTGGACAGCATCCATACCGTTATCGACCACCACAGCGGGGATGGTCACTCGTGGACCGGCGAATACCGGTTCCGCTGCAGAGACGGCAGTTATTCCCTGGTTCTTGATCGCGGCTATATTATGCGCGATGAGGACGGCAACCCGCTTCGGATGATCGGGGCGATGCAGGATGTGACCGAGCGTCGCCGTGCCGAGGAGGCCCTGCGCGAGCGGGAGGAGTTCCTGCGGCGTATCATCGAGAGCAGTCCGGACTGCATCAAGACGATGGATCTGGACGGGCGCATCCTGTCCATCAACGAGGGCGGTCAGCAGGTCCTGGAAGTCGATGATCCTGCCGATATCTGCGGCGCGGACTGGCTGACGTTATGGGATGATGAGACCCGGACCGATGTGCAGGCCGCCATCCAGACGGCCAAGCAGGGGGGGCACGGGCGCTTCCAGGGTTACAGCCCGACTATGAAGGGGACGCCGCGCTGGTGGGATGTTGTGGTGGTGGCAATCCTGGCGAAGGACGGCAGCCCCGAGTACCTTCTCGGTATCTCCCGCGACATTACGGAGCAGCGGCGGGCCGCGGAACAG
>JAZKEA010000234.1:0-13929 GCA_040387315.1 Armatimonadota bacterium
ATCCCGCTGCCGACCACATTCGACAGGGCATAAATCACGACAAGCCAGCCAAGCATGGCAAGACGCTGACCATCCGGCACGGGTGACTCGGGAATCAGTACATCATCGGTCAGTCTTTTGATGATCAAGCCTGGCACAAGACCTGCCGCAGTGCCGGCGAACATCAGTATTACCAGAAGTACAGCCTGGAGTTTGAACGGAGCCGCATAGCTCAGGAGCCGACCCAGTGTCGCCGTTTTGTTGATGCAGAAGCGGCAAACATCGTTGTCTTTTGGAAGGGGACGCCCGCAGTTAGGGCAGACACGCTCCTTTTCGTCCAGCTCCGACAGCGACGGTGGTTCTTCGCCCTTTGCAACGGCGGATAGGTAGCGTGCCGTTCCCGCCATTCGGCTGGCAAGAGGTGTCGTGAAACGGGCGAGTTCGATGCGCTCACCCGATTTGGTGGTGGCAATCAGCGCACCGCCGCCGACTAAATTTTCGGTCTCCGCCGACGAGATATCCTCAACCGGCAGTTCCATCTCCAAACGCCCACTCGCGACATCCTGCGCATTTGAGGAGAGAACACGGACTGCCTGGCTATCGAGAACGATCCAGCGTTCGCCGATAAGTCCATTTGGAAGTAAATCTGCTTTGATTACAAGGGAAAGCGGTTCTTCGCCCGACCCATTTCGGTGTGCCTGGAGCGTTTGCTCGATGGAGGAGGGCATTTCCTCCAGAAGTAAGCTCATGCGTTAGATAGCCTCTCAAACTTTTCCGTCCATTAGACGGGTGCAAAAGCGGGTCATTGAAACAAAATGTTCCAATGACCCGCTTTCAAATTCGCACCGTAATTATAACGTAACCTTTATACCTCGCCAAAGTAGGGGTATGACCTGCTCCTTCGGTGAGTTTAGAGATAATTCATTTTTATTTTGAGTCGTCGACGGGACGCGACAAAAGCGTCATGATTTTATCTCTCAGCGCTCCCGGCGCCCGTACCTGTTCGGCACGGTCCCGAATGGTGCGCAGCAGGGTCTCCTCGAAATGGAACTTAGCAAAGCACCCCCGGCACTGCGATAGATGCCGCTTGACTTCCGTTTCTTCGTCGGCTCTGAGTTCGTGGCTCAGGAATTCGGTGAGTTTTTTCACCGCTTCCTGGCACTGATTGTATTCCAGTTGGTCCGGACCAAGAGGGTTCCCGTGGCTATCCTGTCCGATCACTCGTTCCATTTCTGGTACCTGCATCAAATTCGCCTTCTTTTCCTCTCACCGATTCCCAATTGCTCGTGAGCGATCAGCGTTGGTTGCCTTCACTGTAAGCCCAGAGAGCTTTCTGTACCAGGCGACGACCTCGTGATAAACGGGACCGCACCGTCCCAAGCGGTATCTGCAGCATCTCGCTAATTTCCTGGTAAGAAAACTCGTTCAGGTCAGCCAATACTAATGTTGCTCGGTACTCCTCAGGCAGCTGCGAAATTGCCTCTCGAATTGCCTCTATTTGGACTCGCCGAACAACTTCCGTTTCCGGCGACTCGTTATTTGCGCTTGACGCCCCGGGCGAGTTTACAAGGCGGTTATAGAGGAAGAAATCCTCCATTTCATCGTAAGAAACCCGTTCCGGTTCCCGCATCCGTTTGCGGTAGGTATTGATATAAAGATTTGTCATTATCCGGAACAGCCAGGCGCGCGAATTAGTTCCACCTTGAAACTGATCAAAAAATTGAAACGCGCGCAGGTAGGTATCCTGGACCAGATCATCCGCATCACCTGCGTTTTTGGTCATCGAGTACGCCGTTCGGTACAGCGCGTCGATGTGCGGCAGCATCTGCGTCTCAAACGAGCGACGCTTTTCCTCGTCCTGTTTGAATGGGCGTGCGGGACGTGGCGCTGTCGAAGACTGCTCAGTGATGGTTGGATCTACGGGTGACAAAAGCTGCTTTCTATTGGAAACGTGAAGCCGCAAGACAGTTACGAGCCGGACTTTGCGACGTGTCCGGCAGTGTTTCTACCATCTGGTAGAGTACGCCGCGAAGTTTGTCAAGATTAGCAGTAAAGACAGCGAGCACTTCATCATTGGTCACGGGTTGAACGTTAGGATCCTCTTCAAGACCCGCGTCGAAATCCGTGATGAGAGAGATGTTGACGTAGGACATCTCCAGCTCCCGCGCCAGATAGCATTCCGGATACTGCGTCATATTGATAACTTCCCATCCCTGGGAAGAAAACCAACGCGACTCCGACTTGGTCGAAAAGCGCGGCCCCTGAATCACAACGACCGTTCCCCGATCATGCACACTGACACCTCGGTCACGACAAACCGCGATGGCATGTTTCCGCAGTATAGGGCAGTACGGTTCGCCCATAGAGACATGGGTTGTGATCGGCCCGTCATAAAAGGTATCGATGCGCCCCGTGGTACGGTCTACAAACTGATCGCAGATGACGAAATCGCCGGGCTTTACCGTGCTCTGCAGTGAGCCACAAGCGTTAGGTCCTATGATGTCCGTGACACCCAGTGATTTCATTGCCCAAACGTTGGCGCGGTAATTGATCCGGTGCGGGGGAAGAGAGTGATCTTTGCCATGCCGAGGCAAAAACGCCACCGTCTTCCCGCCAAGCTGACCAATCGTCACTTTGTCCGATGGGGGGCCATAGGGCGTTTCGACCTTGATCTCGCGCACCTCTCCGGACATCAATGAGTAAAAGCCGGAACCGCCAAAAATACCAACCTGAGCGCGGGGCGTGCTGCCATCCGTCGCATCCGCCATTACCGGAAGTCCTCTCCGTCGCGGAAACTCTCTTCCTGAGAGCCCGCAGTATTATGCTGCTCGTCGTAAGATACATCCTGCAGACGCAGAATACCTGCAAAAGCCCTTAATCATTGCTCGCGATAGTCACCGCGAGCGTCGTGTGGGGATTAGATTCCGCTTCGTTTTCAAACGGCAGCAGCGCAAGGTCCGCATCCAGATTCTCGTTCGGCACCAGGACATACCGCTGACGAAATGTCAGCCCGGCAGAGGTTTCTATCACGTCATCCGGATATTTGACGAGCTTATGCGTGTCCGCCTTATCCAGATGCTGCTGCATCCACTTCGCCAGTTCAGCCTGGAAGTACGCCGGAAGATGTTTGGCGATGCTTTCCCGTTGTTCCTGTGTAAATCCTTTAACCTCGTTTTCCATGCCAGCTATTTTATCCGATTCGGCACCGGACAGGGAAGAGGGGAAGAAGCACGGCGTGATAAATCAAAGATCTACTATCTGTGGAGCGGCATTAAATTGTCGCTCGACACGAAATTCGATGAAATACCCCCGGCTTTGTACTGAATGCCGTGCTATCCGAAAATAATAATGGCCGACCTGCTTCCAGTGCTTTTGAAACGACGGATGATTCTTGATATAGAACTCGGTACCTTCCGCGCCGACTCTGGTCGCGGAGAAGGTAATCTCTCCCGATTCTTCCTGCAAAATATAGGCATCGTACGTTACGCCGTCCGCGTGAATCAGCTCCTCTGACCGGACAAGTTTCATGTATACCGGGGTCTCCTTCGCTACACGACGTACAGGGCAAAGAGGGTACCGACTCTGGTACAGGCGAAAAGCGGTGAGGCCGACAGCGAACCTTATGCTGTCTTGATTATAACTCAGGAAGCCTCCGTTATGAGCCCCAATTGTTGTGCACACTCCCTTGCGACAGCCCAGTCCTCGTGGGCTGGAATTACCAGTACGCGCACACGAGAACCAGGGTCCGCGATGTCTCGCTCGGCTGGCGATTTCGCTCCCAGGGGTTCCTGGTTCTTTACCTCGTCGAGCGACAGTCCGAGGAAGGCGAGGGGCGCACAGGCCGCCGACCGAATTGTAGAACTATTTTCGCCGACACCTGCAGTAAACACCAGAGCGTCCAGACCGCCCAGACTCGCGATCATTGCTCCTATATGGGCGCGAAGGCGATGGGTATACACATCTAGCGCAAGCTGTGCCTGTTTGCTGCCGCTCTCAATAGCGGCGGTTACTGCTCGTAAATCCTCCGAAACCCCGGAGAGTCCTTTGAGCCCGGATTCGTTGTTCAGGATTCGTCCCATTTCGTCGGTGGACATTCCCTTCCCGAGCAAGTGCAGAAGAATACCGGGATCGATCGTTCCGGAGCGGCTTCCCATCATCAATCCCTCCATCGGGGTGAATCCCATGGTGGTATCAATACATTTACCGCCCCGAATGGCGGCAAGGGAGCAGCCATTACCCAGATGACAGGTAATCACCCGGAGAGTTTCCGGATTATGTTCTGTGAGCAGATGCGCCGCCCGTTCCGCGCACCAGGCGTGGTTGATCCCATGAAAGCCATACCGGCGAATGCCCTGTTCAAACCAGGCGTAAGGGCCGGGGTAGACCGCTGCCGCATCCGGAATCGTCTGGTGAAATGCGGTATCGAATACCGCGACTTGAAGCGCCTCCGGGCCGAGCAGCTGCTCCACGGCATCCATGCCCTCCAGCGCCGCGGGATTATGCTCTGGTGCGAGCGGGGACAGCTTCTGGATCGCGTCTTTAACCTCGCAGGTCACTCGCACTGGTTCCCGAAAATCTGCGCCGCCGTGGACCACCCGGTGACCGGCAATCGCAATATCCGCTGGTCCCTCGATTACCGCTGTCTCTCCCTCCCAGAGAGTCCGGAGCAGCCGAATGACCCCGTCACTCTGCGCTATTCCTTCGGGCATCGCGCTCTTCTGTCGGTTGACCGTCATCGCGGCACCGCCTGGGGCGCTCCACTCGATCTTTCCCTGCCATAGGGGAGCCGGTGGGGTGTCAGGAAGACTTGGACCGTCGATTCGATACAGGCAGCATTTCTGACTGCTGGACCCCGCGTTCATCACAAGGATATTCGTGTGCGACCGTCCTCTCGTCAAGTACCGGGAAGGGACCGGAGCGTCTCGCTCATATAGGAGCGGTCGCCCAGTGTCTCCAGAAGCGGTCCATAATTTTCAATTCGGACGGTACTGACCGAGCCCGCCAGCGCGTTGATGCGGTCTCTATAGCGCCCCAGATCAATGCCGAGAAAATTGCAGAGCAGAACGCGTATCGTGGCCTTGTGGGACACAATCAGAACGTTGCCGTCGCCGAATGTTTCGATGATTTCCGTCACCACGGCGGAGGCGCGGTTTGACACCTGCACCGCGGTTTCCCCACCGCCCGTGGGCGCGTTCCAGGCGGGTTCGGTCATCCAGTGGTGGTAGTCGTCCCCGTAGGCTTGTTTGACCTCGTCCGTCGTCTTTCCCTCCCACTCTCCGTAGGCAATCTCCTTCAGTCCGTCGCGCAGGCGCATCTCTATTCCCAGAGCCTCGCAGAGGGGACGAGCCGTGGCAATCGTGCGCCGCATCGGGCTGGCATACACAGCCTCCCAGGGCAGCGAGCGATACGCCTGGGCAAACTGCTCCGCCATTTGTGTGCCGCTGTCCGTTAGTTCGGGGTCCAGATTTCCGCAGAACCCACCGCTGCGGCTGTAGGTCGTCTCTCCATGCCGCAGCAGATAAAGCGTCAGTGCCATGTTAATAGGGCCATTTCCAGTTGCGTATTTCGGGCATATCTTCGCCGTACTTCTCGATATACTCCTTGTGCTCGATCCGCTTCGTCACCATTAGCTGCTTGACTGACGCCGCCCGATCACGAAGACGGGGGACACGTTCGATGACGTCTCGCACCAAATGGAAGCGATCCATGTCATTGATAACGGTCATGTCGAAGGGTGTAGTGGTTGTCCCTTCCTCCTTGTATCCCCGCACATGGAGGTTTTTGTGCCCTGTTCGCCGGTAGCAAAGCCGGTGGATTAGCGTCGGGTAACCGTGGAAGGCGAAAATGATCGGCTTATCCACGGTAAATAGATCATCGAAATCAGCATCGCGAATACCATGTGGATGCTCCGACGGCGGCTGCAATGTCATCAGGTCGACGACATTGATCACGCGCACTTTGAGGTCGGGAAAGTACTGGCGTAGCAGATCGACGGCAGCGAGAGTTTCGAGCGTCGGCGTGTCTCCCGCACAGGCCATAACGACATCCGGCGCGCCTCCCTCGTCGCTGCTTGCCCACTCCCACATTCCGATACCCATAGTACAGTGCCGAACCGCGTCTTCCATCGAAAGATACTGGAGGGCGGGCTGCTTACCGGCGACGATGACATTGACATAGTGACGGCTGCGCAGGCAATGATCCGTGACGGAAAGCAGGGTGTTCGCATCGGGCGGCAGGTACACGCGAACGACATCCGCCTTTTTGTTTATCACGTGGTCGATAAATCCAGGGTCCTGGTGCGAAAATCCGTTGTGGTCCTGCCGCCAGACGTGAGAAGTGAGGAGATAATTCAGCGAGGCGATCGGACGTCGCCACGGAATATGCCGGGTCGTGCTAAGCCACTTGGCGTGCTGGTTGAACATGGAATCGACCAGGTGAATAAAAGCCTCGTAACACGAAAAGAAGCCGTGACGTCCGGTAAGCAAATAGCCTTCAAGCCATCCCTGGCAGGTGTGCTCGCTCAGGATCTCCATGACACGACCGTCCGGGGCGAGATGATCGTCTTCGGGCAGCCGTTCCGCCATCCAGGCCCGGTCAGTGACCTCCAGAATGTCCTGAAGGCGGTTAGAGTTGTTCTCGTCCGGGCTGACAATGCGAAAGTTTCGGCTGTCCCGGTTCTCTTTCATAACGTCGCGCAGGAAAAGGCCCGCGATCCGTGTCGCCTCCGCAACAACAGTACCCGGCTTGGGCACCTCCAGGGCGTACTCCTGGAAATCCGGCATTCGCAGGTCACGCAACAGTACGCCTCCGTTCGCGTGCGGGTTCGCGCCCATTCGGCGGCTGCCCGTTGGAGCAAGCTCTGCCAGTTCCGGAATCAGCGTGCCGTTAGCGTCGAATAGCTCGTCAGGACGATAGCTGCGAAGCCAATTTTCCAGAAGGGCCACATGCTCCGGCGTGTTCATGTCACCCATCGGGACCTGATGAGAGCGCCAATAGCCTTCGGTTTTCTTGCCATCTACCGACTTCGGCCCGGTCCAGCCTTTGGGGGACCTGAGAACGATCATCGGCCATTTCGGGCGTGCGGCATCAGACGGCGGCGTGGAATCATTGCGGGCATTGCTCTGGATAGTGCGTATCTCAGCGACCACAGCATCCAGCGTCTCCGCCATCTTCTGATGCATGGTTTCCGGGTCGTCGCCTTCTACGAAATACGGTTTGTGTCCGTAACCTACCAGAAGACTTTCCAGCTCCGCATGCGGTATTCGCGCAAGCACGGTTGGATTCGCGATCTTGTAGCCGTTCAGGTGAAGTATCGGCAGTACCGCGCCATCGGTCGCGGGGTTCAAAAATTTGTTGGAGTGCCAGCTTGCCGCGAGTGGTCCTGTCTCCGCCTCGCCGTCGCCAATCACGCAGCAGACGAGCAGTTCCGGATTATCGAAAGCCGCACCGTAGGCGTGCGAGAGTGCGTAACCCAACTCGCCCCCTTCGTGGATCGAGCCCGGCGTCTCCGGAGCCGCATGGCTGGGAATGCCGCCGGGAAAGGAGAACTGCTTGAACAGCCTCTGCATCCCTTCCGCATCGCGCGACACATCGGGATATAGTTCGGAGTAGGTACCTTCAAGATACGTGTTGGCAACCACACCGGGACCGCCGTGTCCCGGCCCGGCTATATAGATGGCATCCAGATCATGTCTGCGAATGATCCGGTTCATATGGGCGTATATAAAGTTCAGACCCGGTGTCGTGCCCCAATGCCCCAGGAGACGCGGTTTGATATGCGCCCGCGTCAACGGCTTCCGAAGGAGCGCGTTATCGAGGAGATAAATCTGTCCAACAGAGAGGTAGTTGGCTGCCCGCCAGTAGGCATCGATCAGCCGCAATTCCTCGGCGGTGAGCGGGTATGATGCCCCTGGTTCCGCAGCGTTCACCACGGACTGTGATTGACCTTGTGAATCCATGGTGATTGTTATACCTGTGTTTGAGCCTGATTCTGAACGCAGGACTGGAAACTTGTGGCGACAATTCCAGGGTAAAGGACGCAGGACGAGATGCAAAAGTCAGGACGAAGGCTGATGACAGCGCCACCCTTCCCAGGGGAGCTTCGCGCAACGCTTCGGCAGGGCCGCTGGCTTCTTGCCGCCTCTGAGACCGCGGTTTCTCTTTTTGTACTGGTGCGAGAGCAGGTTACTCTGTCCGTTGCGGTCTTAATAGCCGCGCTTGCGGTCTACAACATTCTGTCAATCCTGGTAGTGCGCCGATCCGTTATGCCGTGGTATCTAATTCCCGCAATGCTCAGTCTGGATCTCTTCTTTGTCTTTCTTGCCGCGCGACTCACCGGAGGGGCACACAGCCCATTCTTAGGGCAGTGTTATTTGATTATTCTTGCCGCCGCCCTCTGGTACGACCTGGCGGGCGGAATCGCGGTTGGTGTTGCGTCTTCCGTTATCGCCGTAACGTCACAGGAACCACCGTTCGCGCTCAATCATCAGCAGTTTCAGCTCCTGGGGAATCTGGTTCCGTCATATCTTTTAGCGGGAGGTTTTACCGGGTATCTGGTACGGCATCTGAAGTCATATTACGAGCGCGACGTTTCTGCGCATCTGCGGGAACAGGCTGTCAGACAGGAGTTGCGGCTTGCGCACGAGATGCAGGATGCCTCCCTTCCGAAACAGCCACCGGTCGTTCCCGGACTCGAATGTGCGTTCCTCACGAGGTTTGCAGGAGAGATCGGCGGTGACTTCCTGCTCTTCCTGCATCCCGACCCGGAGCGACAGTCGATCTCACTGCTCGGCATCACGATAGGCGATGTTGCCGGCAAGGGAATTTCGGCAGCCCTTGCTTCCACCGGAATCGCTCACCTGCTTCCCTGGCTCAAACCTTTGAAGAATCCAGCACAGGCACTTCACAATCTTAACGATGATCTGAATGAGCGGCTTCCGGGAGAATCATATGCAACGTTACTGTTTGCGGAGGTGCATCCGGAAACAATTCACCTTTGGAATGCGGGGCATCCCCCGGCGCTGCTCTGGCGCGCCGCGGAGCATCGCGTTGTTACCGGTGAAGCTATACCCGATCCGCCGCTGGGTCTTTTTCCAGACTGGCAGGGCGAACCGGAAACGATACCGTGGGCGGTTGGTGACTTTCTTCTGATGTACACCGATGGCGCGAGCGAGACCCGAGACACGGAAGGGGACCAGTTCCAGGCGGAACGGATTGCAGCGGTCTTATCTACCTGTCCGCGGGCCTCCGCAGTGGACATCGTCCAAACCCTTTATAACGCGGTTCAAAAATGGGGCAGTCCGGCAGATGATCTTACTCTCGTTGTCTGTAAGCGCGTTGAGATTCATACAGATGCTTAACAGCGAAGGTGCCCTTCGGTGCGGCGTGAACGACCGGAAAATTTTATAGCACTTTTACCGTAGGCTATGGCATACCGTCATTGTATTAGATGTTTTACTCTTCTCCGCATTTGTGGAGAGCCCACTGTCCCTAATGGACGGTGGGCTTTTTCTTTTAATTACAGCGAACCGGTTGATTATTCAGTGCCTGCACGATACAGAAAAGGTTTTGTCGCAGCCGGAACATAGAGGGGATGCCATGGGTTGCCGCCGTCCGTTTTTTTGAGACAGTAGACCGGCAAATCCTGCGGCAGCAGACTCAGGACCGCCTTATCTCGGGCCTGAAATTTCCCATCATTCCCCCAGGCCGCCAGCACCAGACTCGCCTGTGCCGCGCAGAACTGCAGAACCGCATCATTTTCTGCGCCCACAGGATCGGCTGCGTTCATTAAGTCCATGGGTTTCGTGGCGCGAAAGGCGAAAAGGTTGGTCATTACCAGTGCGTTAAATCCCCAGTCGCGGGCAAATCTGACACAGCGACGTATTGTCGGGTCGTCCTCGACATGGTCTGCAGTGCTGGGATTCAAGCCTATGATCATCAAGCACCCTGCGACGTTAGGGGAGTTATCGCTGTCCATGTTTCGCCAGGTTCGATGCAACGTGTAACGGTATCTGTGGCACGGGGAGAAGTAGGCTGCGTTGGTCATGTGCATTCCGAAAATGATGCTGGAAAATAGTGTGGTGGAATCTCTTGCTTACCATGGCATATAGCCTTTGTGAATATGGATACGTTTCAGCTATTCCGATTGTTTCTGTATGCGCTTCTCTTCTTAATGCAGGCCCTCATGGTTTTTATGTGGCTGAGAGACAGAAAATCGCAAGCAAACTGAGGCACCAAGATTGTACGAGTTTCACCTAGCCTCCCTGGTATCGCCGTAGCGCGGTACTGTTTATCCACAAAAGTGGACGCCCCCGAATGCTTTGGATCCGGGGGCTTTTTCTTTTTCTAATGCCCTCAAACTGTAAAACTGGTGCCGGGAAAGTAAGGCGTCAGGACATACTTTGGCATACACGAATGACCACCGCTATTGGCAAACTATTGGCTAAGCGGAGCAGTCCCCCCTGTTGTGCAACAAAAGCCCCCGGTCCCAATTAGGGGCCGGGGGCTCTTCTTTGTTCATACCTTTATTCTCTTCGGGCTCAATACTCCAGGGCCTGCCCCGTTTCCGCTGTTTATTTAGATCCCGTGAGTAATGTAGCAGTATACGGATTCTGTGCCGGAGAAATCAGCCCGTTCCCCAGCTTGGTTCTGTCTAAAGCGGGGGCTGCATTTCCCTTCAGCAGCATCCCATAATACGTCCTGCCGTTGAATTGAAACGGCGTTCCGGGAAGCACCTCGGTGCTCGGCAATGGGGGAGTCTGCTGCGTAAAAGCAGCAACATTACGCCACTTCTTCAGGTCCTCGACCTGCTTTTGCAGAAGCTCGACCTGTTTTTCAAGGGCCTCTACCTTCCGCTGGAGCGCGGCGGAGTCTGGTGCCTGCACAGTGACGTCCGTTTGCGCCCGAGCTGTCCAGGTGGTGAAGCCGCCGAGACAGACAAATGCACCCAGGCTGCCGACCACCAGCATGCCTATCGTTCGATAATTAGGGTTTGCAACGCTCATGGGATGACTCCTTTTGACACAATATTCAAGTCATTGACCGATAAAAGTGAATATCTGCACAGTAACACAAAGCCACGCTCGTGACAAATGTTACCGTCGTTAATTCTTCGTCGAGGAGAAAGCGGAAGAGCGTTTCTGTGTTTCGGAAGGATGAAAGCCCCCTGTCCTCATCTACTCAGGCCAGGGGGCATTTTCTTTGTCTATACCTTTAAACCTGCCGGGTTTTCATCAAATCCAGAACGGCGTCGATGTACTGCCGCGCTGCTGCTTCCCAGTCTTCGAGGGTCGGCATTTCCCCAGGAGCGCTCGGCTCCATCTGAGCCGTTGCGTCCTGGCCGTCGATGAAGCACCGCGTTCTCCTCTGCTGGTGCGGAGAAGTCGGGGGCGGGACCCGGAACATCTCGGAGGCTCCTCGCCTCTCTTCCTTGATCTCCACAGGATATCCACGGTGCGTAAAGCTCTTGTAGAATACCCTGGTTATCTTTATGTTCACGCGGCAATTACCTTCCGGGGCTTTTTACTTGCACCCTATATTCGATCCTTCCTAAAAACTCTTCTGCCTGGAGGTACTCCTGCCCCAGGTTCTCACGGATCAGCTTTCGCCCTTTGGTCGTGAGCTTGACGCTGAGGTGATCCAGATCATCGTGCCCGCTTGGCCCGCCTACACCCGACATCCGTTCAACGGGAGCCTCCCAGCGGTGTTCTATATAATCGTGTATGGCCAGCGCCTCCCACGTCGAACCCGTTCCCGGATCACGCATTCCAAGGCGGGTGATCCGTCCGTCAAGCCCCTGCTTAATGTCTTTCGTATAGTAGCGGCACCACCGCCACTCTGCCCCCTTTTGCAGCGGGTGCTTAGCATAAGCCGGCGTCTCGAATACCACTGCTTTTGTCTGTTCCGCGACGTACAGCACGGCGAGATACGCCTGCTGACGCTCATTGAGTTGTTGCCACACAAAGCGCCAATTAATAGCCAAATCCAATTTCCAAATTTCTAAATACTATTTCCCGCTGTGTGTGATATGGCCTTTATCCTGCTTATGCCCTTTATCCCGGAGCTTGTTGGGCCGCAGCTCCTTGTCCCGAAACGCATCCAAGTCGGACTGCCTCACTGCCGTTTTCCCCATGAGCTGAGACGCCACGAGCCGCTGGGCCTTGATCGCGTCGTAGATAGTATTGCGATCCACCCCAAGATAGCGGGCCGCCTGCGTCACGCTCATCATCGTCTCTGGTGTCTCCACTGTCATCTGAAACCGTTTACCTCCGCAAAGATGCGCAAGCACGTTTGAGTTCCTGGCCTCACGGTTTTACCCTTTTCGACGCCGGAAAACTCAGCAGATCGTTAAGTTTTGTTTGAAGTTTTTTTTCGTGAACTCAACATACTGCGGAGTTTATAAGCAAAGAAACGCGGGAGAGATTGCTCGTAAACGGCTGGATCTGATCGTCTTGGTGAACTGGGGGATTTAGAGTCCGAAGCCGGGAGGCATCGAGCGCCCCGTCTCCGAGCGTAAAGGCAAAGAAGGTCGGGAGTCAGCGGAAGTACTTGGCAGCGGTCCGAGGGCAGACAATCTGGAATGCGCCGTAATCCATGGCTTTCCCGGTTCGCCCCAACGCCCTCCGGCGATTCGTGCGCGGTACGTAGGCAGGAAAAGAACTTCATTATCTCCCGCTTGCCGCACTCCAGGCACTTCTCTTTTTGCAGCCACCAGATCAGCTTACCGATGAGAAAGCGATGGTGACCATCGTTTTCGGGGACAGGCCCGCGTCACCGTCGAGGAGCTATAGCCCCGCGGCGTCTTTTAGAGCAGGCAGAGTTAGGGAGTCCCTTATTGCGGGAGCGGGAACAGGCGAAAAAATCTTAGGCCGCTCCGTGATTCGGCGCCTTGTCGCCTGCACCGGTGTCGGCAGTGGAGCCTCTTTTTTTACCGAGGCAGAAGGCCACTCACTCATTATCATCCCTCCAAAGCGTGTTTTTACGTTGTTGGATGGCATGAAGGGGATTCAGGTTAAATTTGATGCACCCGGCTGGGCTCGAACCAGCGGCCTTCTGCTCCGGAGGCAGACGCTCTATCCACTGAGCTACGGGTGCGAATGGAAATCTGGGGGCAAGCTCTGCCGCCCCTCAGGGCACTATTCTACCGTGCTGACTTCGCCCTTGTCAAACTTTTCGAAGGGAAGGGCATGCGCGAGTGTCGCTATCTCCTGGAGCGACAGTGTTTCACCGCGGCGCTGTCCGTCAATTCCTGCTGCCGTGAGCGCACTGAGGATCGTGTCACGGTCAAAAGGAAGAGTCGGAGCATTCGTCAGAGCGTTGGAGAGTGTTTTCCGCCGTTGGCCAAAGGCGGCTCGCGAAACGGAAAAGAAGATTGCTTCGCTAGGGACATCGACGGGGGAGACCGTTCTCGGAATCAGATGAAGGACTGCACTGTCTACTCTGGGTGGCGGAAAGAAGGCTCCGCGAGGAACGATACCAGCCACGGAAACTTCGGCATAGAACTGCGCAAAGACGGTGATGGAACCGTACGCGCTGTCGCCGGGCTTCGCACGCAAGCGATCCGCTACCTCTTTCTGAACCATCAATGTGATTGAGGCAAACGGTGGTTTAACTTCTAGAAACTTAATTAAAAGCGGCGAGGTGATGTTGTATGGTATGTTCGCGACGACTTTAACATTGGCTGGAGATATGCCTTCACCGAACTGCGTCCGGATGAACTCAGGCAGGTCGAGTCTCAAGGCATCGGTCTGCGTTACCGAGGTGTTAGGGAACGGCGCGAGAACGTCGGCGAGGACGGGAATCAATCCCCGGTCCAGTTCGACCGCGGCGACCTGACGTGCCCGACTAGCCAGTTCCAGCGTCAAAGTACCCGCACCCGGTCCGACTTCCAAGATTCGGTCGTCCGGGCCAACGAGGGCAGTTTCCAGGACCCGCTCCAAGTGCACGCGCTCG
>JAZKEA010000235.1:0-7060 GCA_040387315.1 Armatimonadota bacterium
CGTTCCTGTTTCCTCTGTCTCTGCCGCCCCTGCGGACGGTGGCGCTGCGGTTCATCCCCGCGTCTATCTGACGCCCACTGATCTGCAGCGCGCTCGGGACAACGTGCGCCACTTTGCCTGGGCGCGAACCGAAAGAGACGCCATTGTCACGGAGGCCGATCACTGGCTGGCCCGTCCCGATGACTGGTATGTCTCCGTCTTTCCTAAAGCGGGCGCCTGTTTCGCTTACGGGTTTACCGGGTGCCCGATCTGCGGCGGCAAGACCGGGACCTGGTTTAACGCGCACTGTGACTGGTCACGACCGGGCACAGTTCAGTGTGAAAACGGACATATGCTTCCGGATGCCGCCCATCCCGACGATGGGACCGGCTATATCGCGCCGGATAAGCGCATCCACTACTTTGTTGGCTCGTACAATGCCTGGGTCATCGAGAAGCTGATCTTCAGCGCCGCGAACAGCCTTGCCTATGCGTATAGCCTGACCGGCGATGACCGCTACGCGGCAAAATGCGCGCTCATCCTGGACCGGATCGCCGCTATCTATCCCGCCTGCGACAAAGGAAGCTGGGATTATCCCTCCAACCCGCCAAGCGGACGCCTGGACCGGCCCTGGTATCAGGTGGCGCGGGTTCTCGTCCATCTGACCGACCAGTATGACCAGATTTTTCCCACCCACGCTCTCGATATCTTTTCGGCGACTCCCGGCCTGACACGGCGGAAAAATATCGAGGAGAATCTGCTGAAGAACGGGGCCGCGTACTGCTTCGAACAGTCCAAGCATTACAACGTGCTGAACAACGGAAACGCCGACTATATACGCGGCGCGATGGCGGTCGGCATCTGTCTGGACATCCCGGAGTACATCACCTTTGCCGTCGATAGCGCCTGCGGCGCGCGGACCCTGCTCGACAACAACCTGGATCGAGACGGCAAGTACTACGAGACATCGACCCTGTATGCGGACCACAGCCGCGAACTGTACCTGAGCTTTGCCGAGCCCCTGGCGAACTATCGGGGAAGCGCGTATCCGCAGGGCGTGGATCTGTATGCCCATCCGCGCCTGCGCCGCTTTCTGATGCTGAACACGCTGAGCCAGGAGTGCTGCGGTCAAACGGTTCGCTATGGTGACTCCGGACCAGCGCCCGATCGTGTCGAAGCGCCGACGAAGCTGTTTAACGCTCGTGATCTGCGGTCGCTGGAGCGGCTTCATGCGCGTACGCCCAGCGGTCCCGCGCGCCGTGAGATAGGCGCTTTGATTCGCCTTCTTTGCGGCCACGATGTCGAGGCGCAGCGACTGCAGACCGCGACACTCGGCGATATCGTCGGGGGCGGATGGTCCGACCGCTGCTGGCTGCTCTTTCACGCCGATGCCATTCCCCGGAATACAGCCGCCGAAAAGAAAGCAAAGGCACGTTTGGACCAGCTGCATCGCAGCGACCTGTTCGGGCAGAAAGGGGTCGCGATTCTGCGACGTGGCAGTGGGAAAGAGGCGCAGGGCGTTATGATGCGCTACGGGCCGGTGCTCAACCACGGGCACTTCGATGACCTCAATATCAACTTCTTTTCGCACGGTTACGAGGTGACCTATGACCTGGGCTACGGGCTGGGCACCACCCATACCCAGGTTGGATGGGCCAAGCAGACTGCCTCGCATAATCTCGTGGTTGTCGATGAGGCATCGCAAAACGGCATCAAGACAGGCGGCAGCCTGCATCTGTTTGCGGAACTCGGTCCGAATCTCCAGGTGATGGAGGCATCTGCGGATCACTGCTACGTCGCTAAAGGCGTCACCCAGTACCGGCGCACAGTCGCCCTCATCGATGGTGTCCTGCTGGATCTTTTTCGGGTACGCGGCGGAAAACAGCACGACTACCTATTCCATTCCATCGGCTCTCAGATGAAGATTTCCGGGGTGACTCTCGGCGCGGAAGAAAAAGGATCGCTTGCCGGTCCCGACTTCGAATGGGGGAACCTGCAGCTTAATGACGGCGATATGACCGGCTATCCCAATAAACCGAACTGGTCACCGCCGCCCGGCAACGGTTACGGTTTTCTGACTCATGTCCGTCGGGGGACGTCGTCATCTCCCTTCCATGCGGAGTGGGAGATGGGGGACGAGTATCGTGTCCGTCTCCATATCGCTCCGGATACCGGGACCGAGGCGATTTCCGCCGTCGCCCCCGGAATCTACCCGTCACTGCCCAAGGCGGGGTTCTGTGGGCTGCGCCGCAGAGCGGAGGCGAACCTCCAGAGCGTCTTTGCTGCGGTCGCCGAAACGTTCTCGAATGACCAGGGGCCGTCCGTTGAAAAGATAGAGCGGCTTGTGGTCACCGGTCCGGTAGTTGCCGATTCACCCGAGGCGGTTATGCCGGTTGCCGTCCGTATCACGCGGCGGGGCGGAATTATAGACACTGTGTACTCCAGCGGCGACACGGTTCCCCGCGTAGCGGGAGGAATCACCTTTGCCGCCCGCTTCGCGCATATCCGCACCCTGAACGGAAAACGCGTCTCTGTTTCCATGGCGGGAGGCGAAAGCGTTCGTGACGGGAACCAGACGATCTTAACAAAACGTGCCGCCTGGACGGGCCTGGTCCGGGAAGTAGACGCGGAGAACAGCCGCTTGACCGTGGCTGCCGACCTGCCGACCGGCAGTGCGTTAACAGGGCGCGTAATCGCTTTCTCCCATCCGGCCTGGAGCCGCAACAGCGCCTATCGGATCCATAGCGTGGAGTCGGCGGGAAAAGGGCTTTCCCGAATCCAGGTCGAGGGGCCTCTCAGCCTTGGGCGCGGCATCGTGAAGACCGTCCCGGATAAAACGACGATCACAACGGATGTTCCCCACGAGTATTTCCGTCCGCTGGCGAAATCCGACGACAGCGGCTTTATGACCGGCAAGCAGCTGCTGGGCGCACAGGGGGCAGGCACACGACTGCAGAAGGTGAAACTTGGCGCGCCCCTAACCTTAACGGTCGATGATTCTACCGCGTTTCGACCCGGCGATGTGTTCCGCTACCAGGACGTGTCCCCGGGGGACTCTTTCGAGATTATCGAGGTTTTTACAACGGGCGATAGCCGCCTGGTGTGATACGTTAAAAATACGTTTCGTATGTCCGACAGGACGACTGTTCCGTCAGTAAGTGATTTCGATCACTCGCATTCTGACACATTGAGGTGCTCGAGGTATTTATGTCCATGGATTCGCTTTCTCGACGTCGTTTTCTTATTGGGGCCGGGGGTGCCACCGGTCTGTTAGTCGCCGCCCCGTTCGCCTGCAATGCGCTGCTTCTCAAAGCCCGTTTCGCCTCCAACCCCTTCACTCTCGGTATTGCTTCCGGTGATCCTGCCCCTGACGGAGTGGTGCTGTGGACCCGATTGGCAGTTGACCCACTGAACGGCGGCGGCATGCCGTCCGAGGATATTCCCGTGAAGTGGCGGGTCGCCAAAGATGAGAATATGCGCGACATCGTGAAAAGCGGGACGGCTATCGCACCCGCCGGGCTCGGACATTCCGTGCATGTGGAGCTGACCGGACTGGAACCCTCCCGCTGGTACTGGTATCAGTTCACCTCGGGCGAGCACGACAGCCCCATAGGTCGCTCGCGAACCGCCCCTGCCGGGAACGCATCCCTCCAGAAGCTCCGCTTTGGCGTGGTCTCCTGCCAGAGCTGGCAGGCGGGATACTTTACTCCCTATCAGCATATAGCCAAAGAAGACCTCGATCTGATTGTGCATCTTGGGGACTACATCTACGAGAGTGGTATCGCCGCTGATGGTGTGCGCAAGCACAACAGCGCCGAACCGGCGACGCTGGAAGCGTACCGGAACCGGTATGCCCTGTACAAGACAGATCCCGATCTTCAGGCCGCCCATGCTGCCTTTCCTTTTATCGTTACCTGGGACGATCACGAGGTAGAGAACAACTATGCAAACCTGCACCGGGATAATCTGAAACCACCGGGTGACTTTACCGTTCGCCGCGCAGCGGCCTACCAGGCCTACTACGAGCATCAGCCCCTTCGTCTCGCCTCGCTTCCTAAGGGTGCGGACATGCTGCTCTACCGCCGAATCCGGTACGGCCAGCTAGCCGAGTTTCAGGTGCTGGACACCCGCCAGTACCGTTCTCCTCAGGTACCCGCCGTCGATCCGAAAAAGCCTGAGGATTACAAACGAATGCAGGCGGAACGCAGCGACTCCAGGCGTCTGCTGATGGGGCAGCAGCAGGAAAAGTGGCTGCTGGAGGGTCTGGACAAATCGCAGGCCCGCTGGAACATTCTGGCACAGCAGATCTTTATGGCTCAGCGCGATTACACGGAGGGGCCGGATCAGTCCTTCAGCCTCGATGCTTGGGATGGCTATTCAGCGTCGCGTGATCGGCTTCTGCAGTTCATTGAAAAGCGACGCCCGTCGAACCCCATCGTCCTGACGGGGGATGTGCACGCGCACTGGGTTGCCGATCTAAAAGCGAACTTCAACGACCCGAAGTCGAAGACGCTCGGGACGGAGTTCGTCACTACGTCCATCTCCTCCGGCGGTGACGGCGAAGAGACCAATGCAGGCGCTGACAAAATCATAAAAGAGAGCCCGCACATCAAGTTCAACAACCGACGCCGTGGCTATGTCTCCTGTACGGTTACCCCGGACAAGTGGCAGAGCGACTACCGAACGGTGGCTTATGTGACCAAGCCCAACGCACCCGTGGAGACACGAGCCACTTTTGTCGTGGAAAACGGAAAACCCGGCGTTAAAAAGGCATAGGATCAGGAGTCTCGAACGTCAGGCGGATTCCGCCCGCTCGTAAATCAACCATGAGTAGACAGCGGGAATAAGCGCGGCGATGATAAGCCCGCCGAAGCACACGGCGGGCGGTACTCCGAGCCAGACGGCTGCCGCCCCGATCAATCCGACCCCGAAGAGCAGCTTCGCTGCCAGCCGGTGTGTCGCCATCCAAACGGCATCATCGGAGAGCGTCCAGGGTGTCCGCACGCCTATATACGGATTGCGGCGCACTTTCCCCAGGACGTTCCCTATAAGAGCCAGGGCAAGCAGTATCCCACTGATCAGGGTGCGCTCCAGGTTCCACGTCGGATGTAGTGCGGTAATGAGCGTCATTGCGTGAAGGAACGCCATCAGTCCGACTGTGACCGTCATCACGTACCGAAAGGTGCCGAGGAACGGTGCGAGAGATGGTCCCGAGCGACGGAGCCGTGGCAGAGTCTCGGCAAGCAGCAGCAGTCCTGCCATGGTCGCCGGAAGCGCGAAAGCCGCCCAGGATTTGTCGCCCCAACCGTCCGGCTGTCCGTGAATGTTCCAGTGAATGGGGAGAAGGGGCGGCAGCGCTTTGTACAGTATCACCGAAGCTGCGGTCGCTCCGAGAACCAGGAGCGACATCCCTGTGCTGGCGGTATAGATCTTCATTTTTGCTCTCCTAGCCTGTCGGCTTTTCCGTCCTGGCTTCGGAGGGAAGAAGGTCGAACAGGGCGACGATTAAATCCTGTACCACGGTTGTGTTCAGGGAATAGTAGATCTGCTGACCGTCCCGACGGGCAGATATTAAGTCCGCCTGCTTTAAAAGGCTGAAGTGGTGGGACATCGACGGACCGGAGATAGCGAACCGTTCCGACAGTTGTCCTGCCGTCATTTCCCCGTTCCGCAGCAGACGAAGTATCTCCCGCCGCGTCGGGTCTGAAAACGCCTTATAGACAGCGTCACGCCCCATGCGCTTCCGGAAACTTATTTGTATATTTAGCCATTTATCTAAATCTACGCCTATTGTTTCTTTCTGTCAAGCCGTGCACTTTTCGAAGTTATCTGGTTTGGGCAGTGACAGCGGTTTCGTTGGCGACAATGCAATGCAGTCTTCGGATTGCTCAGGCTACTCAGGTTTCCTGAGGCTCATACTGTGTGGACCAGTAGGTATTCCATCCCTGGTTATGGACAAAGGCTTGCTTCGGGATCTGCCGCAGTACCCGCACGGCGGAAGGCAGATCGGCCATACACAGGGACGCCTGGATGCAGATCAGGTATAGCCCGCCGTACCGCAGCCCCGGCGACAGAAAAGGCAGCGCAAGAAGCGGCAGCAGACTCAGGCAGATGGCAGGTGCGATCAGCATGAACAGGACACGGTCGCGAGGCAGAGGGGCGTCGTACAGCACGTACCAGATACCACGTCGCAGCCAAATCCCCGTCCACAGGTGTGGGGAGCCGAGCGGCTGCCGGTACGCAAGTGCATGAACGGCTTCGTGCAAAGGGACCAGAAGCAGGGTGGAAGCGGCAAATGCGAGGAGTGGCAGGGTGAGCAGATGGTCTACTGCTGCCCCCATGGCTTTTCCTGCAAGCAGGAACCAGGGGATCATACCGACGGTCGCCAGCACGGCAATCCGCTCCGACGGAGGCGATCGCAGAGGAGTCCAGCCTGCTGCCTCGGCATCGAAGGTCATGCTCCGCGGGATCGGGCCAAGGAAGAACTTCATGTTCCAATCAACCTTCCCTTTATTGTATAGACTCCTGAGCCGTATTGAGCTTGCTCAGGCTCGAGATGGAAGCAGCAAGAAAGAGAAGTTGGCTGTCAGCAGTGCTTACCCTGCAGCGCCTGATGCGGCTTTCGTGGCGGCTGTAACGAGAGCCGCGCCGGTTCCCCTGCCTGCCGCCTGCTTTCCATACAGGCGGAAGGCTATCTCGGTTTCGTAGCCGTGCTCCTCCTGGGCGGAATCCGGAAAGAGATAGCCGAGATTACCGTTGGCATAACCCACAGGCCATGCCTGGGGAACGCTGGCTCGTACCTGCTGACCGATCTCGGTAAATATCTCGCCGGGTAATCCCACAAGCGTCACGCTGCCGATCCGGAGGCCGGAAACTTGCGATGGCTGAATTTTTTGTCCTTGTTTCGTACGGCGGCAGGCTCGTATCCAGGAAAGCTGTCCCTTGGCAAGCTGACGTGCGGAGAGCGATGAGCTATGGTCAGAAAGAGTCCGGCGCGATGCCTCCTCGGTTTCCGCAAGCACCTCCGGCGACACCAGGGGCTGAAGTGGGAGTGGGGCGGAGGCCGCGCCAAACCCGACTG
>JAZKEA010000235.1:7070-14593 GCA_040387315.1 Armatimonadota bacterium
CCGCCGCGGCCCTGCTGGGCGCCTGCGCCGCTCCGGCGACGCTCTCGCCAAGCCTTCGGCAGTGAATCCGACGCTTCTCCTCGTCGGAGTTCGGCGGCACAAAGGCCTTCTGGTGGCGCGGGTTGATATCGCCGCAGCAGCCGGGAAGGAAGAGGACTGGACACTGCCATGCTTCTTCGAGTCTTGCTCTTGCCGCTCCGACCCAGTCCGGCGAGACATGTCGATTCTCACGGCTCAGGGAGACAGGGTGCATGGCGTACTGGAAAAGTGCCGCCGCCGGCGCGCCGTCACCGCCGAAAAAGCGCAGAACGCGGCAGGCCGGGTCCATGGGACCTGTGTCGTTTGTCCCGTCGTCCCGGATACCTTCCGGTGGTTCCGGGATACGGCGGTTCATCGCCGCATAACAGGGTGACTCGCCAGCGGATGCCCCGGTTATAGTGCGGGCCGTCGCGTGGGCGGTCTGCGCAGCGCGGACGGCGCGAGCGAGCACCTCTTTCGTCCAGGCGGTCTCCTTGTTACCCGTGGCCCGGATAAGCTGTGTCGCCGGGCCGGAGTGGGTATGGCTGCAGGTCACCAGCACCGCTTTGGCGGAGATACCCAGTTTCTGCGCGATTTCCCGGCGCAGGGCCGCATCATCGCGCGGGGAAAGGCCGATTATATCCAGCGCAATAACGACGACAGCACTCTTGCTGTCACTCACATAAAGAGCATTGGCACGGAGCGGTTCCAAAACGCCAATATTGGCAAACGGGCGACCGGCATAACCGCTCAGGCGAATTCCGACCGGTGGGGTGATATCCTCTGTCGCGACCCCGAGGAGAACTGCCGCTTGTTCCATCAATGCAGATCCCGGCGGTTCTCGTAGACTTTAGCCACCGCGCCAACAATATCGTCCATGTCACTGCGGGTTCCCAAAAGGATGTTCTGCGTCAGCCAGCAGCCCTCTTGGCGGGAAGCACGCTCGGTAACGGGGCAGCGCGCCGCATTGGCGGCCAGATCGGAATCGTAACCATTCGCGCCGGAGTAGGGTCCAAAACGCCGCTCCTGGAAAACGGGCTGCTCGTAAAGCGGCACGATATAACCCGGCGAAGCAGGAATTCCCTCCGCGACCATCGCCTCCAGAAACTTCGCGCGGGGAATGCCCTCCCATACGTCGGCGTCGTAGCGAAAAACGTAGAGGTGATAGGGATGAATCGTCTCGCCCTGGTCGCGCGGCAGAGGGGAGATGCCGGGAATCTCTGCAAGTCGCTCGTTCAGATAGCGACCGTTCTTGTCTCTTCGCTTTGTTTGACCTTCCAGCCGTTCCATCTGTGCATTGAGCAGAGCGCCCTGCAGTTCGCTCAGCCGATTATTACCGCCGAGTATCTGGTGTCCGTACCAGGCCCCGCCTGCCATGCGACCACAGTTGTGCAGTGACCGTGCCGTCTTCTCCAGCTCGGGGTTGTTCGTGGTAAGGATACCGCCCTCTCCGGAGGTCAGATTCTTGGACGACTGAAAGGAGAAACTGCCCATATCTCCAATCGATCCCAGTTTTTTACCTTTGTATTCGCCGCCGTGGGCATGGGCGGCATCCTCGATCAGGGTAATGCCGTGCTTTTTGGCAATCGCCGTCAGAGCATCCATGTCGGCGGCCAGACCGCCCAGATGGACGACCATAATAGCGCGGGTGCGCGGCGTAATCGCCGCCTCAACGCTTTTCGGGTCCAGGCAGTAGGAGTCCGGGTGGATGTCCGCGAAGACCGGGACTGCATTTACCTCTACCACCACGGACGCTGTTGCCAGAAAGGTGTAGGGGGGCACGATCACCTCGTCGCCCGCCTTGATCCCTGCTGCGAGGAGGGCGATCTTCAGCGATATCGACCCATTCACGACCGCAACCCCGTAGCGACAGTCATGGTAGGCTGCGAAGTCCTGCTCGAAGCGGGCGACCTCGCTTCCTTCTTGGCGGCCCCACTTCCCGCTTCGCAGTGCGCGAAGGACCGCTTCTTCCTCCTCGATACCAAACTCCGGCCAGGACATAAAAGGCGCGATTCGCGCCGGGCTGCCGCCACGCAGGGCGAGGGCGCTGCTTGCTGCTACTGTCATTTCAATCACTCCTCACAACTCGGTCAATCCCGATTAGATATTGATGCGGTACCTGTTGACGCCGCGGGCGACGTGCACTGCCCGGATAAAGTTGACTATCCCTTGACCGCGCCGCTCTGGATGCCCTCAACAAAGTAACGCTGTGCGCAGAAGAAAATGATAAGTATTGGCAGCAATACGGCGACGGACGCTGCCATCAGCAGATGATACTCGGTTCCATGCAGGCTTTTGAATGCGGTAAGTCCGACAGCGAGCGTCTTCTTCTCCATGCTCTGTGTGTAGATCAGCGGTCCCAGGAAGTCGTTCCAGTGACCGATGAAAGAGAACAGCGCCACCGTTGTCAGTGCGGGTTTCGAGAGCGGCAGGGCGACATGCCGGAAGATACCCCAGTTACTGCAGCCGTCCAGCCGCGCGGCATCTTCCAGCTCGCTCGGCAGGGTCAGAAAGAACTGGCGCAGCAGAAAGATGAAGAACGCCCCGCCACCGAAGAAGGCGGGAATAATCAGCGGCTTGAGGCTGTCCACCCAGCCGGGAACCGTCCATAGGACAAACGTCGGGATCATCGTCACCTGCGGGGGCAGCATCATCGTGGAGAGGACCAGCAGGAACAGCTTGTCACGGTGCGGGAAGCGCAGGCGGGCGAAGGCGAACGCGACCATCGCTGCGGTCAGCGTCTGTCCGATCATCGAAAGAACGGCGACCAGCAGTGTGTTCTGCAGAAAGATGCCGAAGGGAAGCGAGGTCAGCGCCTCTACATAGTTGCCCCAGTCGGGGTGCGCGGGGAAGAAAGGTCGGCTGCGGCTCAAGACTTCATTGGCGGGAGTCAGCGAAGTTCCCACCATCCACAGAAAAGGAATGGCGAACAGCGCGGACAATACGCACAGGCAGATATAGCGCAGAGGGACGGATAGCTTCGCCATGTTAGCTGTAATGCACCCACTTCTGACCGACCTTGGTCTGCAGGACCGTCAAGGCAAGGACAATCGCGAAGAGAAGCCAGGCCATCGCGGACGCGTACCCCATGTTAAAGTACACGAACGACCGATTGAACAGGTAGTACACATAAAACAGCGTCGAGTTAGACGGCCCGCCGCTCGTCAGCACAAAGGCGGCGGCGAAGACCTGGAAGGCGCCGATAGTCGCCATGATCACGTTGAAAAAGATCGTCGGGGACAGCATCGGAAGCGTGATACGGAAGAACTGCGTAAACGGCTTGGCACCGTCGATGCTGGCGGCTTCGTAGAAATCGACTGGGATGTTCTTAAGGCCCGCGAGAAAGATCAGCATCGTCCCGCCGACCGACCAGAGCGCCATGATGACCAGAGCGGGCTTGCTCCAGGCAGGGTCCACCAGCCATCCGGGGGGATTTGAGATAAATGTGCGGAGCCCACGGTTCAGCAGACCCGCTTCCGGTTCAAAGATAATGCTCCAGAGTGTGAATGTCGCGATTCCCTGGGTGAGTGTCGGCAGGTAAAACAGGGTGCGGAAGATCCCCATTCCCTTGAGCTTCTGATTCAGCAGCATCGCCAGGCCGAGCGCCGTCAGAATGGAAAGCGGTATATAGAGCGCGGCATAGCTGATCGTGTTCACTAGGGCGATTCGCAGCAGCTTATCCTGGAGCATCTGCTGATAATTGCCCAGTCCGATCCACTGTATCGGACTGATGACGTCCCACTTGCAGAACGAAAGGAACAGCGAAAACAGGATCGGTCCAGCCGTGAAAAGCAGCATACCCAGCAGCCACGGAGACAGAAAGAGATAGGCATCCCTGATCTCTTTGCGCTCACGCTCCGTATACTTGGGCCTCGTTACCGGCGGGGATACCGGTTCCTTTTCTCGTTTGGAGACGGCGACTGCCATGGTTAAAACACCCCCGCGTTCAGTAGGCCGTTTACCTCGGCGGCGAACTCTTTGCAGGCATCCTCCATTGGACGCAGACCCAGAAACGCGTCCTGCAGCACTGTCATCGCTTGGTTATATTCGGCGTACTGTGGTGGAAACGGCGCGGTGCGCCCGTACGAGACCGCATCCAGAAACAGGTGGTCGGTCGGCGGCACGGTGGGGTCGAGGGGTTTTCGTATCTCCTCCTCGGCGGCGGGACGGTAGGCGGGAAGGGCATTGCCTGCCTCACGGCTGATCGCGGCCCCCTCGGGACCGGACAGAAACTTGAGAAACTTCCAGGACTCTTCCGGGTGCCGTGTGCTCTTGAGGATGCAGTTACCGCCCCAGATAAACGTGGTCGCCTGACGTTTGCCGCGCGGCATCGGGGCAAGCGCCCAGCGGAACGGCAGCTTGCGCTTGCGCAGGAATCGCTTGTAGGCGAAGCGGCTGTCGGCGATCATCGCCGTCATTCCTGACGTGAAAAAGTCCTGGAAATCCTGCCCCATGCTCTGGGCCGCCGTGGGCGAGACATGCTCCTTCAGGGCCAGATTCGCGTAGTAGGTAATGCCTTCAATCGCCGCGGGTTCGTCCATCAGAGACCGGGACATATCAGGCGTGAACAGGTCACCGTCGTTCATCCAGACCCAGGACGGCCAGCGGTTGTAGGTGCCGGAGATCATCGTGCCGTAGACATCCGGGTGCCCATCTTTATCCGTGTCGTGCGTCAGCGCCTGAGACGTCTGGAGATAGTCGTCCCAGGTCCAGTCATCGGCGGGGGGACGGACCCCATACCGGTCAAACAGGTCCCGGTTGTACAGCATGACAATGGTAGAGAAGTCGCTGGGCAGACCCAGGAGGCTTCCCTTGTACTTCATGCCCTCGGTTACCTGGGAATAGAAGGCATCGGGTGAAAGTTCGCTGTCCCGCTTCAGGAAATCATCGACCGGCATCAGAATATCTTTGGCGGCGTAGAAGGGGAAATTCTGCTGCGTCACATGAAACAGATCGGGGGCCATCTTCCCCGCGATCAGGGTCAACAGCTTGGCATCGTATCCCGCATCACCCAGGCTCGCGTTCATGCGGATGCGGATACCGGGGTTTAGCTTCTCGAAACGAGGGATGATCTTTTCGTTGTAGAGGGCCAGAAACTCCGGGGTTGCGTAGTTATAGAACTCCAGGGTCACCACGCCGGGGATATCGTCACGGCGTGTATCCCGGCAGCCCGAGGCAGCCAGCGATCCGGCCGCGCCCACAAGATAGGCGGAGGCGAGGGAGCGGATGAGTTCTCGACGCGATGGAGCCATAGACATTGGATGAGAGGAATCAGCCCGAAAGCTATATAGCATACAGCTATTGTATGGAGGAAGTGTATATCAGTTCAGGCAGCACTGTCAAGGGAAAACTCATTCTGATGGCGAAGAGGGTAAGGATGCAGTTCAGACGCCGGAAAGACAGCGTTATCCCAAAAGCAAAGCCATGAAAATCGAGATCACTGACGGAGACGCGCACCTGACTATCGAGTTTACAGGGTTCCCTTACACGGATGCTGACTACTGGAACCGAAACTGGGTGAGCGCACTCATAATGGCGCGGCTGCCCGGATTCTGGGTGGCATTTCGTGACGAGATCCACCTGAGTGATTTGGAGCCTTTTCATCGCGACTTACAGACCCTTTACACAGAATTGAAGGGTACTGCCCGCCTTCACGTGATGAATGGTTGTCTGGATTTAAGTGGCGAAATAGATCACCTGGGGCACCTTCATTGGAATGCCGAAATAGCGCACCCTGTCGGTGCCGGAAACGAAGCACGCCTTACCTTCGCGATGCACGCGGACCAGTCTTATCTGCCGTCGCTGCTGGCGCAGATAAAGACGGTAATGGAAGCGTTTCCAATCAAAGGGTGATTCGCAGAACTCTGTGTGTATATTCCTGTAACTGCTCTCGCTTACCAGGGTTTAGCGGGAAAGACGGAGTGACGAGGGCAAAATGAGCCAAAGAAGTGAGGACTACGCCAATGGAACTGTTTGCTGCAGCGAACCGTGTCACCCAAAGAGTCATGACCGAGGCGCTGACGGATCGTAACTACGGGGTAGATCTTGCCCTGGAAGCGCTGCTCGAACTGCACGCCGTTACCGGCAACGACTCCTACCGACAGCATGTTCTGGATATTGTCAACCGCCGCTCGATGCACTGCGAGATACCGGTTCCGTTTGAAAAAGAACCGTTTGCCAGTCTGACCTATGCCCTCTGGCGCTGTACCGGTGATGATGCCTGGCTGCGCGGCTTTCTTCAGGAATCCGAACGCTGCCGCCGCGAAATGCCTGTATCCCCTGATGGGCTCGCTCTCCATCCCCGTGGCGAACAGCGCGGTGGAGGACTCGCGACCGTTATCGATGCGATGCAGGAGTTTGTCTGCCGCCTGGTCCGTGCCGGAGTGGCAAGCGGCGATGACTCCTCTATCCAAACCGCAATGGCACAGTGGCGGGATTCCCGCGCTGTTCTCCGCGATCCGCAGACAGGCTTATGGTCCCAGGGGCGCGGCTGGCTCACCGAAACCCCGGACGCGCTCTCCCCTGGCGCATGGTCACGGGGCCATGGCTGGCTTTTCCGCGGCCTTACCGCCTCGCTTCGCGTCCTGCCGCCGAAATCCCAAGCCGCCGCAGAATTTCGCCATTACCTGACCGAACTCGCCGATGCCGTCCTGCCCCTGCAGGCACAGGACGGCATGTGGCACGCCATTCTGAGCCGTCCTGCCACGGACAGTCCTCCCGACACCAGCGGAAGTGCCATGATCGCCACCGGACTTGCCGAATCCGTGCGCTGCGGCTGGCTTACCGGGGAACGGTACGCCTCTGCCGCCCGGCGAACTTTTGCTGTCCTGCCCGGCTATGTCACCGCCGATGGCATCGTGCTCAGCACCAGTCCCGGCCCCGGTCCGCTCCAATCCGAGGAGGATTATCTCGTCCCCGCCTTTCCACCCGGCAATGATCACGGAACCTTTGCCCTGCTCTTTGCCGGCGTGGAAGACTGTCGAGCCCATCCATAGTTCAGGGGCGCAGCGACGACATATCGATCACGAAGCGGTAGCGCACATCGCTCTTCAGCACACGCTCAAATGCCTCGTTGATCTCTTCCATACGGATCAGCTCGATGTCGCAGGCAATCCCCTTTTCGGCGCAAAAGTCCAGCATCTCCTGTGTCTCCGGGATACCGCCGGTTCCGGACCCGGAGATGGATTTGCGTCCCATCATCAGGCCGACGCCCTGAACCGGAGGCTCCAGACCATCAAGCTGTCCCACCAGAGCCAGTGTGCCATCGCGCTTCAGAGTCGTCAGATAAGGATTGAGATCGTGCTTGTTCGGAACGGTATCCAGAATAAAATCGAACGTATTCGCCACCGCTGCCATCTGATCCGGATCGGTGGAAAGAACAACGTGGTCCGCGCCTAGACGCCGCGCTTCCGGCTCTTTCCCTGGCGTCCGCGTGAACAGGGTTACATCCGCTCCAAAGGCTTTGGCAAACTTCAGGCCGATATGACCCAAACCGCCCAATCCGA